>DASZHY010000341.1:0-17736 GCA_035949675.1 Thermoanaerobaculia bacterium | reverse complement strand
CGGCGACGATGCCTTGCGCGGGCTGGGGGACCTGGTGGACGGGTTCCTGGCGGCGGCGCCGGCGGTGGCCGATCTGCTCGACGCCGGCCTCGAGCCCGAGCTCGCCGAGGCGCTCGACGAGGCACTGGCGAGCGACGGTCCACGGGTGGCCGGCGGTGCCGCGGTGGATCGGGCACGCGCCCTGGTGCGGGTGGCGGCGCGGACCGAGGCGCGCCTGCGCAAGCTCGGGCTGGGGCGGCGCTCGAGCGTGCTGCACCAGGCGGCGGAGGCGGTGCGGACGAGGGCGCCGGAGCAGGCGCTGCCGGCGCGCGCCGTCCTGCTGCACGGCTTCGTGGCGGCGAGCGGCGTTGCCGCCGACCTGCTGGCGGCGCTGCTTCGGCAGTTTGGCGCGCTGCTGCTGCTCGATCAGCCCCCGGTTCCGGGTCAGGACGCAGGCCAGGACGCTGGTCAGGACGCTGGTAAGGAAACACTCGGCGAGCCGGCGACCGAGGCCGCCGCCACCCGCAAGCTGGCCGAGCGCGCCGCGGCGGCCGCGGCGCTGGCGCCAATCCCCCAGGCGCGTGACGAGCCGCTGGCGCCGGTGGCGGCCGCGGCGGCGGCGCCACTCGCTCCAACGGCCGCCGAGCTCCAGGGGCCGGCCGCAGACGTGACGGCGGCGCCGCGGCTCGAGGCGTTCACCGCCGCCGGCGCCGAGGCCGAGGCGCGGGAGGTTGCCCGGCGGCTGCGGCGGCTGCTGGACGGCGGCGGCTTCGCGCCGGCCGCGGCGGCGAGTGCCGGCGCCGGCGGAGTGCTGCCCGAAAGGCTGGCGGTGGTGGCACGCGATCTCGAGCCCTACCGGCTGGCCTTGCGCCGTCACCTGCGCCGGCTCGGCGTGCCTTTCTCGGGGGTCGGCGAGCGGGGCGGGTTGCTGCCCGCCGGGCGGCGCGCGCGGGCGGCGCTCGACCTGCTGCGGTGGGGAGCCGAGGCGCCGGCCGACCGCTGGCTCGATGCCTGCGAGTGGCTGCCGGCCGCGCTGCGCGTCGATCTGCGCCTCGCCCTGCGGGCGCTGGGTGCGGCGCGGCTGCGCGACGTCGCCGCGCTGCGCGAGCAGACCTTCGACTCCGGCGTCGCGCTGCCCGTCCGCCAGGGGCTGGTGCCGGCAGTGGCCGCGCCGCGACGAGTGCCGGGAATGGTGCCTGCGCCTGCCTCGGCAGGGGGAGTGGCGCCAGAGGCCGCCGCGCCGGATGCCGGCGATGCCGGCGATGCAGGGCGTGTTGACGAAACCAGCGAGATTGGCGATGCCGGCGAAGCACCAGCAGTAGCCGATGTGGCCGATGTTGCCGACGACGCCGAGGGGCGCGAGGTGGCGCGGTCGCGGCGGATCTCGGGGCGCAAACTGCGGCAGGGGGTGCGGGCGGCGGGCCGCGTCCATGACCGGTTGCTGGCCTGGCCGGCCCAGGCCACCGCGGCGGCCCATTGCGAGCTGCTGCGCGGCCTGCTGGCCGAGCTGGGTCTCGACGCCGACCCGGCGCAGCCGCTGGCGGCGGCGCTTGCGGAGCTGCAGCGCGAGGTGCCGGGGGCGCTGGCCCTGGGCAGCGAGGAGCTGCGCCTGCTGCTGGCGCGCGCCCTCGGCGAGGGCGGCCGGTGCCCCCTCGGCGGTGACGGCGGCGGTGTCCAGGTGCTCAGCGTCGCGGAGGCCCGGGGCCGCACTTTCGATCACCTGTTCCTGCTCGGCCTCAACCGCGGCGTCTTCCCGCGCCCGGCGCGCGAGGACCCGCTGCTGCCGGACGACCTGCGGCAGGTGCTGCAGGCCATGCTGCCGGACCTGCCGCTCGCCCGCGACGGCTTCGACGACGAGCGGCATGCCTTCGCCCAGCTGCTGTCGGCTGCCCCGGCGGTGACGCTTTCCTGGCTGACCGCCGACGACGACGGCAAGCCGCTCTCGCCTTCGCCGCTGGTCGAGCGCCTGCTGCAACCTGCCGGGAAAGCCCTGCCCGCGGAACCGCGCGAGGCAAGCCGCGAGGCCGGTGACCGCGGCGGTGGCCCAGCCCTGGCACCACGGCCGGCACCGCCGCTCTACCCCTCGCGGTTGCCGCCGGCCGCCGGCTCGGCCGTCGCCGCCGGTGACACCGGCGCCGTCCGCGGCATGGCGGCGCAGACCTTCGTCGATGGCGATCCGCGGCCCGCCGACGAGCACGCGGTGCTCGCCGGTCTGCATGGTTCGCGGCAGCAGCTCGGAGAGGTGCTGCCTCTCGCCGTGCGCCAGGTCCGCGACGAGCTGGGCCAGCCGCTGCTCGACCTCGATCCGGCGGCGGTGGCGGCGGCGCGCCTGCGCGTCCTCGACGAGCTGGATCCGGACCTGCGCACCGCGGCGGGACGGTCCGCGGCCGCGCGTCTCGGGCCGTACTTCGGGTTTGCCGGACCTGCCTCCTCGCGCGGCGGCCATCAGCTCTACGTCACTCATCTCGAGGCACTGGCCGCCTGTCCCTGGCAGCTGTTCCTGGGGCGGCTGCTGCGCATCGAGCGGCCTCCCGATCCGCTGGGCGAGCTGCCCGGAGCCGACCCGTTGCGCCTCGGCAGCCTGGTCCATCGGGCGCTCGACCGCATCGTCAAGCAGGCGCTGGCGGCCGCGCCGGCAGCCCCCGGGGTGTTCGCGCCGGCCGCGGTGCACTGGCCGGCGACCGAGGAGCTCGAGGCTCTTCTCGCCGCGGCGGCGGTGGAGGTGCTGGCGGAAGAAGGGCTGGCGCTGCCGGGCCTGGCGCAGGCGCTCGCCAGCCATGCCCTGCCCTTCGTCACCGCGGCCGGCGCGGCGGATTGGCCCGAACCCGGAGCGGCAGTGCTGGTCCAGGCCAGCGAGGTCGAAGGCGAGCTGCTCCTGGACCTCTCGAGGGATCCCGAGAATGCAGCGGCCGGGCGCACGGCCCCCACCGGTCCGCGCCGCCTGCGCTTCCGGGCGGACCGCTTGGACCTGGTCGACGGCCGGCCGCGGTTCACCGACTACAAGACCGGGCGGCACCTCTCGGACGCGCGCGACGCCGGCAAGCGGCACGCCCAGCTGCTGGCCGAGGTTCGCACCGGCAAGCGTCTGCAGGCAGTCGCATACGTGACGGCGGCCGGCGACCGGGCGCTCGGACGCTACCTCTTCCTGCGGCCGGACCTGACGCCCGAGGCGCGCGAGGTGGCGATCGAGGCGGGCGACCGGGAGGCCGCCGCCGCCTTCACCGCCGCCGTCCGGGCGCTGCTCGCCGCCTGGGACACCGGCAGCTTCTTCCCGCGCCTGGTCGATCCCTCGGGGCGCCGGGAGCCGTCCCGCTGCGCGCTCTGCACGGTGGCCGAAGCCTGCTTGCGCGGCGACTCGGGGGCGCGGCGCCGGCTCCACGAGTGGGCGGCGCGGGCCCGCGCCGGCGCCGGCGAGCAGCACCCTGGCGCGGGAGGCGCGGAAGGCGTGGACGCCGCGGCGGCGATGCTGGCTGCCTGGGACCTGCCCGCGGCGGCGGGCGGGGCGCCGGCGGAGGAGGCGCCCGCGGCGTTCGATGCCCGTGGAGAGAGCGCATGAGGCAGCCGGCCCAACCGCCAGAGACAAAGCAGGCGCACGCGCCGCGCGAGCCGGTCCCGCCGGGGGGACCGGCGGATGCCGGCGACGCGGCACGGCTGCTGGCGCGCGACCGCGCCGCCCGCGCCGAGGCGCAGACCCGTTTCGACTCGCCGCTGGTGCTCGAAGCCGGCGCCGGCACCGGCAAGACCACCACCCTGATCGCCCGCTTGCTCGCCTGGTGCCTGGGAGACGGCTGGGAGAAAGCGGCGCGCGGCGTCCAGGACGCCGCCGGCGGGGCCCAGGCGGCCGGCCCCTCGGCCTCGACCTCGATGGCGGCGGCGGAGGCGACGGCCGCGCGGGTGCTGCGGCGCGTCGTCGCCCTCACCTTCACCGAGGCGGCGGCCGCGGAGATGGCGGGGCGCGCGGCGCGCGAGCTGCTGGCGCTCGGCCGCGGGGGGGTGCCGGCCGAGTGGATGGCGGCCGCCCGGCTGCCGCCGGCGCCGGAAGCGGCGCGCCGGGCGCGGGCGCTGCTCGCCACCCTCGATCACCTGACGATCGAAACCATCCACGCCTGGTGCTATCGCCTGCTGGCCGCCCATCCTCTGGAAGCCGGGGTCCATCCGCGGCTACAGATCGACGCCGACGGCAGGCTGCTGCAGCAGGTGATCACGGAGACGGTCGAGGCCGCCTTGCAGCCCGGATACGGCACGCCCGGCGACCCGCACCTGCTGGCCCTGGCGGCCCAGGGGTGCGGGCCGCGGGAGGTGGCGGAAGCCCTGGCCGCCCTGGTCGATGGCGGCATGACCGCGGCGGCGCTGCGCCGGGACCCCTTTGCCGGCGACGGTTGGGAGCGGCTGTGCCGCCGCCTGGCCGCCGCCGTTGCCGGCCTGCACGAGCTGCTCGCGCCGCGTCTGGCCCGCGGCCGGTTGCGCAATGCCAGCGAGATCCTCAGTTCGCTGGCGGCGATCGCGGCGCTCAGGACGTTCGCGACGCTCTCGGGCGGGGCGCCGGAGCCCGCGAGGTCCGGTGCCGCGCCGGAGGGTCCGCCGAGCGCGCACGCCGCGCCCGTGGACAGGGCGGCGGAGCTGGCGGCGATCGCCGGCGTACGGCAGCTGTTCGCGGCGGCGCTGCCCCCCAACCTCCGCAAGCACCTCCACGGCTGGGGCCGCGGCCGCCTCGGCAGGCAGGAGGAGGAGCGCCTGGGCGACGTCCGCGCCGAGCTGGCGGCGCGGGCCGCGGCGCTGGCGCGCCTGGTCGATCATCTCGACGACCTCGACCCCGAGCGGCTGCGCCACGGCCGGCTGGCGCTGGCGCCGCTGCTCGCCGCCGTCGAGGACGAGCTGCGGCGCCGCGGCATTGCCACCTTCGACGCGCTGTTGCGCGACGCCAGGCGTCTGCTGGCGGCCCATCCCGAGGTGCGGGCGCAGCTGCGGCGCGGCATCGACCAGCTGCTGGTCGACGAGTTCCAGGATACCGACGCCACCCAGTGCGAGGTGCTGCGCTGGATCGCGCTCGACGGTCCGGCGGCGGAGCGGCCCGGCCTCTTCCTGGTCGGCGATCCCAAGCAGTCGATCTACGGCTGGCGCAACGCCGACCTACGGGCCTACGAGAGCTTCGTGGCGAAGGTGCTCGAGGCCGGCGGCGAGGTGCGGCTGCTGGTCGAGAACTTCCGCTCGGCGCCGCCGGTTCTCGCCGAAGTGGCCCGGGTCATCCGCCCGGTGATGAGCGAGCGCCCGGGCGTCCAGCCGCCGTTCGTGCCGCTGCTCCCCTGCGAGGGCCGCGCCGCCGACCCCGGATTCACTGCCTTGGGGCGGGCGCCGGTCGAGCACTGGGTGTCGTGGCTGCCGGCGGCGGCCGGGGCGAAGGGAGGCGGCGAGCTCCAGGCTTTCCAGGCGGTCGCCGCCGCGGCGCTCGAGGCGGAAGCCATCGCCGCCGACCTGCTCGAGCTCCACCGGCGGCAGGGCATGCCCTGGCGCGACGCGGCGATCCTGCTGCGCTCGACCGGCGACCTCGAGACCTATCTGGACGCGCTGCGGCGCGCCGGCATCCCGTTCGCCGTCGGCAGGGACAAGCAGTACTACCGCCGGCGCGAGGTCGTCGACGCGGCGGCGCTGGTGCGCGCGGTGATCGATCCGGGCGACCACCTGGCCCTGGTCACCGCCTTGCGCTCGGCGGCGGTCGGCGTGCCGGACGCCGCGCTGCTGCCGCTCTGGCGGCACGAGCTGCCGCGGCTGCTGACCGAGCTGCACCAGCCGTCCGCGGAGTCGCTGGCGGTGGTGCGCCGGGCGGTCGAAGCGGCGGCCGCCGAGCTGCCGAGCGAGGTGCCGGGCCTGGCGGCGGTGGCGGGCTGGGAGGTCAGCCTGCTGGCCGCGATCGAACAGCTGGCGCTGCTGCGCGGCGCCTTTGCCGCCGAGCCGGCGGACCTCTTCGTCGAGCGGCTGCGGCGGCTGCTGCTGCTCGACGCGACGGCGGCCGCGCGCTACCTCGGCGCTTACCGCCTGGCCAACCTCGAGCGCTTCTTCCGCCGGCTGCTGGTCGAGCTCGAGCAGGGCAGCGGCGACGTCGCGGCGGTGCTGCGGGCGCTGCGCGGCGACCTGGCAGAGGGGCGCGACGCCGAGGAGGGCAAGCCGCCGGAGAGCGCCGAGGATGCGGTGCAGGTGCTCACCATCCACGGCGCCAAGGGCCTCGACTTCGCCCACGTCTACCTGCCGCAGCTGCACAAGCCGGGAGGCGGGGAGCGGCCGGCCACGGCAGTGGGCCTCCTGCCCGCCGCGAGCGGCGAAGGCGGTGGCGAGTACCGCCTGCTGGGGGCCGCCACCCCCGGCTTCGACCTGGCCGAGGAGCGGCGCCTAGAGGTGGAAGCCGCCGAGCGGGTGCGCACGCTCTACGTGGCGATGACCCGCGCCAAGGACCGGCTGGTGCTGGCCGGCGACTGGCCCCGCCAGCCCCGGAAACCAGCAGTCCCGGACCCCGGCCGCTCCTTGGAGCAGGCCCGGAGTCACTTGCAGCTGCTGGCCTGGCGCGCCGCCTGTCCGGACCTGCAGCGGCTCTGGCTGGCAGGGGGTGAAGGCTGCCTCGACCAGGACGGCGTGGCGTGGCGATTCCCGGCGCTGCGCGGCGGCCGGCTCGCGGCGGATGCAGAAGCCATCGGAGCCATGGGAGCCGCGGGAGCCATTGCGGCCACGGCGGCCATTGCAGGGACGGCGGCCGCGGTGGTCGCGGGGGCCGCGGACGACGCGGCAGGCACGGCGGGCGGCGCGTCCCTGGCGGCGCCGGCGGAGGTCGCTTCCCAGGCCGCTCTGCTCGCCTTCCGGCGCGCCGCCGCGGCCGCCCGCATGGCCCGGCCCTATGGCGCCGCCGCCTCGGAAGAGGCCCACGCCCAGCTGCGCGAAGCGGTGGCGGCAGGAGAAGCGGAGGAGCGGGGAGCCGACGCCGACACCGCCGCGGCGGGTCGGTCCAACCGGCGCCGGGCCGCCGCTCTGGCTGCCGGCCGCGAGGCGGCGATGGCGTCCGGCGCCGCGCTCCACCGCGCGCTCGAGCTCTGGGACCTGGCAGCCGAGCCGGCGCGCGAGGCCGAGCGCCAGCGCGCGTTGCTGCCGGCCTACCTCTCGGCGGTGGCGGCCGCCGAGGACGTGGCGCGCGCCCTGCCGCGCAGCCGCCGGCTGCTCGAGCGCTTCGTGGCCGGCGGCCTGGCGGCGCGCCTGCGGGGACTCGCCGGGCGCGTCCTGGCGCGCGAGCTGCCGGTGCTGCTGGCGCCTGGCCCCGAGCCGCCAGGCGACGCCGGCGGCACCGCCGCCGCCGTCGCCTTCGTCTCCGGCACCGTCGATCTCCTCTACCGCGATCCCGGAAGCGGCGAGCTGGTGATCGCCGACTACAAGACCGACGACGTCTCAGGGGCCGAGCTGGAGAGGCGGACCGCGATCTACGCCAGCCAGGGCGCCGCGTACGTGCGGGCGGTGCAGTCGGCCCTCGGTCTCGCCGCGCCGCCGCGCTTCGAGCTGTGGTTCGTCCACGCCGGCGAGGTCGTCGCGGCGCCTTAGCACTTAGTTCCAACGCCTCAGGTGATCCCGTGCCATGAAACAGGTGCCAATACGGGGAGTTCGAGGACTACTCGAAGCATCTATCGGGTCTCCCCCCGCCACCCCACGGTCCCCATACCACCCCTCCGGGGGGGAAGGGGACGCCCCCTCCCCTTCGCTTCGGCCAACAGTTTCGCCTTTGCAACGGTTAAGCTTCGTTCATGTCCGGCCCGGAGGTCTCGGTGGTGATCCCGACGCACAACCGGCTCCCCGTGCTCACCGAGGTGCTGTCGGCGCTCGTGCGCCAGGAAGGCGCGCCGCCGTTCGAGGTGGTGGTGGTGGACGACGGCTCGACCGACGGCACGGCGGAGTGGCTGCGCAGCCGCAGCTTCGACCTCACGCTGCGCGTGTTCACCCAGGAGAACCGCGGTCCGGCGGCAGCCCGCAACACCGGGGTGGCGGTGTCCGCGGGGCGCTGGGTGGCCTTTCTGGGGGACGACACCGTCCCCGCGGTTGGATGGTTGGCGGCCCACCGCGCGGCCCACCGGCGGCATGGCGACGACATGCACCTGGCGGTCATCGGCTATACCGGCTGGCACCCGCGGATGCGCCTGACCCCGTTCCTGCGTTACATCAACGAGCACGGGCTGCAGTTCGGCTACGCGCTGATCCGCGACCCCGAGGACGTGGCGTTCAATTTCTTCTATACCTCCAACCTCTCGCTGTCGCGCGAGCTGCTGCTGGCGGAGCCCTTCGACCTGCGCTTTCCCTATGCCGCATGGGAAGATATCGAGCTGGCCTACAGGTTGAAGAAGAGGGGCCTGCACATGATCTACGAAGCTGCGGCAACGGTTGCCCACGATCATCCGACGGACCTGGTGCGCTTCGCCGCGCGGCAGGAGCGGGCGGGCTACTGCGCCGTGGTCTTCTACCGGCTCCATCCCGAGCTCGGCGGCTTCCTCGGCATCGGCCCCGACGGCCCGCCGCCGCTCCCGGACGGCGCCGTTCAGCGGCGGCGCGAGAAGCTGGTGCGGGCCTTGCAGAAACTTCCCATAGCACTGCCCAATTTATGGGAAGATGTGCTCAGGTTCCATTACGTGAAAGGTCTTCACCGCGGCTGGGACGGCGCGGCGACGCAAAAGGAGATGAACCCATGACAACCCTGCGACGGGCGCTTCCAGGCCTCTATCGGAGGGGGCCCATCCTGACCCTCGCGGCGCTGGCCACCTTCGCGCTGATGGCGATGCTCTTCGCCGGCCAGCCGGCCCTGGCGATGAGTCACGGTGGCGGCGGCGGCGGGGGGCATTCGGGGGGCGGCGGGGGCCACGCGAGCGGCGGCAGCCACTCGGGCGGCGGCGGCAGCCACTCGGGAGGCAGCCATTCGAGCGGCGGCGGGCACAGCTTCAGCCACGGACCCTCCGGCGGCAGCGGCGGCGGGACGGCCCACCCGATCGGGGGAGGCGGCTTCTTCGGGCCTTCTCGCGGCTCCCATGGCGGCTTCCGCGGCGACCATGACCGCTTCTTCGGCGACCATGGCCGCTTCTTCGATCATGACCGCTTCTTCGGCGGCGGCTTCTATCCCTGGTTCGGCTTCGGCCTGGGTCTCGGCCTGGGCTTCGGCTGGGATTATCCATGGGGTTGGGGCCCGGGTTTCTACGGCTACTGGGGTCCCTACTGGTCCGGCTACAACCCGGGCTACTGGTACTACCCGGGCTATGGGAACGACGGCTACGGTTACGACGGCTACGGCAACGACGGCTATGGCTCCGGCTATGGCTCCGGTTCGGGATATAGCGGCCCGCGCTCGTATGAGAACCGTTCCCAGATGGGCGCCCTCGACCTCGACATCTCGCCGAACGACGCCCAGGTGTATCTCAACGGCCAGTACGTCGGCAAGGTGCGCGACTTCGGCGGCTGGGGCCGCGGCTACCTGTGGCTGGAGAAGGGCACTTACGACATCGTCTTCTACAAGGAGGGCTTCCGGACCCTCGCCCGCCAGGTGAGCATCTATCCTGGCCTGGTCATCACCTGGGACGACAAGCTCGAGCCGGGCCAGGCGGTGAGGCCCGAAGACCTGCCGTCGAAGAGCCACGAGCGCCGCGATTCCCGGCTGCAGTTCGAGCGTGACCGTGCCGAGCAGATCGACCGCCAGCAGCGGATGCAGCAACAGCAGCCTTACGGGCAGGGGCAAGAGGGCGGCGGCTGGCGCGACAACTGGCACGACCGCGTGAACCGCGACCGCGGCGGCGACTCGACCCAGCAGCAGCGCAACGCCCAGCCAGCGCCGGCTCCCGGTCCCTCACCCAGGGCGGCGGCAGTGAGCTCCGACCAGTATGGCCGGTTGCGCATCAAGGTCGTTCCCGACGACGCCTCGGTCTACCTCGACGGACGCTTCGTCGGCACCGGCAGCGATCTGGCCGGCAACGAGGCCGGGTTGTTGCTGTCGCCGGGCCGCCACCACCTCTCGGTCGTACGCCCCGGCCACCGGGCCGAGGAGCGCGACCTCGATGCGGTGCTCGGCAAGGACGTCGACCTGACGGTGACGCTCGCCGCATCGGGACCGACAGGCTAGTACCAGCAGCGCCAGCGGCCGGACGAAGCTCCACACGGCCCGGGGCCCCGCCATTGCGGCGAGGTTCCGGGCCGTTTTCTCTTTTGGTTTCGACGGCCTGCGGCGGGGAAGCTCCCCCTTCGCTTCGGCCAGCGGTTTTTTCTAAGGAGACGGCTGCCGACCGGGAGGGCCAGGGGCTCGGCCGTCCAGAGGGTCGGGGCTCGGGCTGTCGCCCCGGCGGGTCGGGACCATGCTGTCGTGCAGGCGGATCAGGATCACTCCTCCTCTGTGGTCGCCGCCCTCGCCGCTCTCGCCACCCTCAGGGGTGCCCAGCGGCGCCCCGGAGGCCGGGGTCGCGCCGGGCGTCCAATCCGTCCACCCTTGGGAGCCGGCAGGCAGCCGCAGGGTCGCCGGTGCGATCGCGAGGCCGGTCCGGGTGGCGGCCTCGTCGTCGATCAACCCCGGCGGCGCCGCGAAGCCCGGAAACCCGCCGGCCGGGCGGACCGCCAGCATGAATCGGCCCCACATCGGCACCGCGGCGGTGGCGCCGGAGAAACGCGTCTTGGAGTCGTCGTCATAGCCGACCCAGACGACGGTGACGCGGTCGGCCGAGTAACCCGCGAACCAGCTGTCTCGGCGGTCGCTGGTGGTGCCGGTCTTGCCGGCCAGCGGATCGGCGAGTCCTTGACGGCGGACGGCGCTGCCGGTGCCGTGATCGACGACACCCTGCAGGAGCGAGGTGACCAGGTAGGCGGTGGGCGCCGCCAGCACCCGCCGCGCCGGCGGCACCTCCTCGCCGGGCAGCACGATGCCGTTGCGGTCGCGCACGGTGTCCAGCCCGTGCAGGGTTGGCCGCAGGCCGAGCGTCGCCAGGGTGGAGTACATCCGCGCCACCTCGAGCGGACTGGCTTCGACCGCGCCGAGGGCAAGTGCGGGCACCGCCGGCGGCGGCACGCCGAGGCCCATCGCGCCGGCGAGGCTGGCAATGCGGCGCATCCCCACCGCCAGGGCCAGCCGCACGGTCGGGATGTTGAGACTCTGCTCGAGGGCGCCGCGCGCCGTCACCCAGCCGCGGAAGGCGCGGTCGTAGTTCTGCGGCTCCCAGAAGGCTCCTCCTGTCCGCACCACCACCGGGCTGTCCTCGAGCAGCGTGGCGGGCGTGGCCACTCCGAGATCGAAGGCCGCGGCGTAGACCACGGGCTTGAAGGCGCTGCCCAGCGGGCGATGGGCCTGGGCCAGGCGATCGAACTGGCTGCGGCGATAGTCGCGGCCGCCGACGTAGGCGCGGATGCCGCCGTCGCGAGGATCGACCGACACCAGCGCCGCCTCGAGACCCTGCTGCTCCTGCCCCGGCGCCGTCCGCGCCTGCCGCTGCTTGGAGCCGCCGAGGACGGCGAGCTCGGCAGCCAGCGCCGCCTCGGCCCGCCGCTGCTCGCCGGCGTCGAGGGTCGAGAACAGCAGGTAGCCGCCGCCGGCCAGGTCCGTGACCCCGAATCGCCGGCGGGCCTCCTGAGCGGCGAGGTCGGCGAACCAGGGGGCGCAGGGCCGCGGCTCGAGCTGCCGCGCCGGCTGCGAATTAGCGCCCAGCGGCGCGGCCCGCGCGCGCCGCGCCGCTTCGGCGCCGACCCAGCCGAGATCGGCCAGCCGCGCCAGCACCCGGTTGCGGCGCCCGACGAGCACGGCGGCACGGGCCGGCGATGAGTAGTCGCCGGGAGCGCGGATCATTGCCGCCAGCGTCGCGGCCTGCGCCAGATTCAGCTCGTCGGGCGGCCTGCCGAACCAGGCGCGCGCGGCGGCGCCCAGCCCGATGAGGTTGGCCGAGCCGCTGCGGCCCCAGTAGATCGTGTTGAGGTACGCCTCGAGGATGGAGCGCTTGTCGTGGCGCAGCTCGACGATCTCGGCGAGCAGCGCCTCCTTGGTCTTGCGCAGCAGGCTGCGGCGGCGGGGAAGGTAGAGGTTCTTGACCAGCTGCTGGGTGATGGTGCTGCCTCCCTGGCGGACCTCGCGCCCGCGCAGGTCGACCCAGGCGGCGCGCGCGATGGCACTCGCCGAGAGCCCTGAATGATGGAAGAAGCCGTCGTCCTCGGCGGCCAGCACGGCCTGCACGACGTGGTCGGGCAGCTCCTCGAGGCGGACCGGCCAGCGCTCCTCGCCGGCCGGCCCGTAGAACGAGGCGAGCAGCGGCGGATCGAGCGCCGCCCTGGCGACCTGCCGGTCGCCGAGCCGCAGCCGCGCGATGCGGCCGTCGCGGACCTCGACCAGGAGCGGCTGGCCGCCGGCCCAGCCCGCCGGCGTCGGGAAGCGGCGCAGCCCGACGCGCAGCGTCTCGGCGCGCAGGCTGAAGGTGCCCGTCCGGGAAAGGCCGCCGCGCTGGTCCTCGTACCCCAGTCCCGCCAACTGGCCCGCCAGCTCCTCGAGCTTGCAGGTCTGGCCCAGGGTCAGCTCGGGGACCCGGCCGTAGAGGCGGGATGGCTGCGGCAGGGGAGCGGTTGGAAAGTGCCGCGAGATCCGCCAGCCGCGCACGACGGCGACGGCCAGGCCGGCGGCGAGGAGCAATCCGGTGCACCACGCGGCAAGCTGGCGCGGGGTCGGGCGCCAGGGGCGCCAGGGCAGTAGAGCTGAGCTCCGAACCATTGATGTACCATCCTCGGAGTGGGAGCTGGAAAGGGCGCCGCCGCCGTTCCCCGATTGGGACCGGCGCCGCGCGGAGCCCGCAATCGGGCAAGGAGCAAGCGCTATGCCACGTTCCCCAGTGGCATAGCCTGAGGGAGATACCCATGGATCAGCCGGGAACGCCTGAAAAAATGCAGCCCGACCTGGCGGCGCGGTCGTGCATTCCGTGCAAGGCCGGCACGCCGCCGGTCGCCGGCAACGAGCTGACGGGCCTGCTGGCGCAGCTCAGCGGCTGGTCTGCCGAGTCAGCCCAGGACGGCAGCCGGCGGCTGGTCAAGCAGTACCGATTTCCGGATTTTCGCCAGGCGCTGGCATTCGTCAACCGAGTCGGCGAGCTGGCGGAGCAGGAAGGCCATCACCCCGACATCGAGCTGGGCTGGGGAAGGGTGAAGCTGACCCTCTGGACCCACTCGATCGGCGGCCTCTCCGAGAACGACTTCATCCTCGCCGCCAAGGCCGACCGAGCCCTAGCGACCTAACATCTAGCCACCTGAGCCAACTAAAAAGGGGTCGCCGGAGAGTTCGGCAGCAAAGGGGAGGGAAGGAGGTCCGCGGGCGACGGACGCCGAGGACCGCGGCTCTAAAAGGCGAGGCAAGAAACCCGAATCTTGGCACGACCCCGAAGCGAGCCTGAAGGCCGCGGGCCTCGGACGTCCGTCGCCCGCGGCCGTCCGGAAGGGCGTACCCCGTTACATCTGGCAGGTGTCGCCGCCGGCCGCGGGCACGTAGCACTCCTGCACGTAGTCCATCACCATGCGGTCGGCGTTGTAGCTCCAGGCGAGGGTGCGGATGGCGCGCTTCACCCTGGCGATCCAGCCGCGCGGCAGGCCGGTCTCGTCGCGCTGGTAATAGAGCGGGATCACCGCCCGCTCGAGCAGGTCGAAGAGCGCCAGGGAATCGCGCTCGTCCTGCACCGCGGGATCGGCGTGCGGCTCGGTGCCGTCGATGGCGAAGCCGTTGCTGCCGTCGAAGGCCTCGGCCCACCAGCCGTCGAGGATGGAGATGTTGAGCGCGCCGTTGAGGATGCACTTCTGGCCGCTGGTGCCGCACGCCTCGAGCGGCCGCCGCGGCGTGTTGAGCCAGGCGTCGACGCCCTGGACCAGCTGGCGGCCCATCAGCATCGAGTAGTTCTCGAGGAACACCACGCGGCCGGCGAAGCGCGGGTCATCGCCCAGCAGGGCGATCTTCTGGGCGAGCTCCTTGCCGCCGGCGTCCTGAGGGTGGGCCTTGCCGGCATAGACGAACTGCACCGGGCGCGCCGGATCGCCGACCAGGCGCGCCAGGCGGTCCGGGTCGTGCAGCAGCAGGTTGGCGCGCTTGTAGGTGGCGAAGCGGCGGGCGAAGCCCAGGGTCAGCGCCTCGGGGTCGAGCGGCGGCTCCGGCGGCTCCGGCAAGCCCAGGCGGCGGCGGCGGTCGGCCAGCCGGCGGCGCACGAACGCCACCAGCTGCGCCTTGAGCACCAGGTGCACCTCCCACAGCTCGGCGTCGGGGATGGATTCGATCTGCTTCCAGGTGTCGGCGCGGGTGAGCGCGTCGAGCCAGTCCGTGCCCAGGTAGTGCGCGATCAGCCGCTGCATGTCGCCGGCCAGCCAGGTCCGTACGTGGACGCCGTTGGTGATGTGGCCGATCGGCACCTCCTCCTCCTGGCGCTGCGGGTAGAGCACGTGCCACATCTGGCGCGACACCCGTCCGTGCAGCGCCGAGACGCCGTTCGAGCGCCGGCACAGACGCAGCGCCAGCAGAGTCGGGCCGAAGGTGCCGGCAGGGTCGAACGGCGGCTCCTCGCCCAGCGCCAGCAGCTCGGAGATCGGCATGCGCAGGCCCGCGGCCAGCGGCTCGAGGTGCCGCTGCGCGAGGTCGGACTTGAAGCGGTCGTGGCCGGCCGGCACCGGGGTATGGGTGGTGAAGACGCTGGCCGCCCTCACCTCGCGCATCGCGGCGGCGGCGGTCAGGCCGTCCTCCTCGACCCGCTGCCGCGCCCACTCGAGCAGGGCGAAGGCCGAGTGTCCCTCGTTGAGGTGCAGCACCGATGGGCGGATGCCGAGCTTGCGCAGCGCGCGGAAGCCGCCGACCCCGAGCAGGATCTCCTGCTGGATGCGCGTCTCCTGGTCGCCGCCGTAGAGCCGGGCGGTGAGCTCGCGGTCGGCGGCGGAGTTCGCCTCGTCGCGGGCGTCGAGCAGCACCAGGCCGCTGCGGCCCACCAGCACGTGCCAGACGCGCAGGTAGACCGCTCTGCCGGGCAGCTCGACCGCGAAGCGCAGCTGCTCGTCGTCCGGCCCCGGCCAGGGATCCACCGGCAGCTCCTCGACCGCGATCGGCTCGTAGAGATCCTGCTGCCAGCCGGCGTCGTCGATCTGCTGGTGCACGTAGCCCTCGTGGTAGAGCAGGCCGACGCCGACCACCGGCACTCCCAGGTCACTCATGCTCTTGAGGTGGTCGCCGGCCAGCACGCCGAGGCCGCCGGAGTAGATCGGGATCGAGTGGTGCAGCCCGAACTCGGCGGAGAAGTAAGCCACCGGCCGGGCGAGCAGCGGTCCGGCGTGGGCCGTCGCCCAATCGGCGCCGGCGCGCAGGTACTCACCGAGCCGGCGGTGGGCCTGGTAGATGCGGGTCTGCATCTCGAGGTCGTGAACCCGCCGCGAGATCTCGTCGCCGTCCATCCGCGCCAGCAGCGCCACGGGGTTGTGGTACACCGCGCGCCAGGTCTCCGGCGACAGCTCGCGGAAGATGGAGCGGATGTCGGGCTGCCAGGACCACCACAGGTTCCGTGACAGCTCGCGCAGCTTGCGCACGACGTCGTTGGTGCTCGAGTCGCTCATGGGCTCTCCAACCGGCAATGGCCCGCCGCCGCCGGCCGGCGTTGCCGCCAAGGGCCGGAAGACGGAGGCTGGCTAAGCCACTGGCGCGGGAGCGCTAATATAGCGCGAAGCTCCCCTGGGTGAAAACGGTTTCAGCGGCGGGTGCCAGGAGCCGGCCGGAGCCGGCCGGATGCAGCGGGGCGGGGCTCACCGGCCGCGCGGCGCCGGCCAGGATGCCCCTCACGCAGTCGTGGTCGCCGCCGCTCTCCGGCACAGGCTGTGCAACTCGTTGCGGCGTGCCTGCCAGGATGACGTCTCGATCTCCCCCGGGGCCCGCGAGCGCGCCGCCCGACGTCCCAAGGCACCGCCGGCGGCCGCGGCGCCTGCCTGTGGGCGCCGAGGTCATGCCCGGGGGCGGTGTGCACTTCCGCGTCTGGGCCCCGGCGCGGCGGCGGGTTACGGTGGTCTTTTCTGCCGCCGCCGGCGGCGCCGCCCGCGCCGCCTGCAGGCAGCGCGACCTCGAGCTCGAGCGCGAGGACGGCGGCACGGGCTACTTCTCGGGCTTTGCCGCCGCGGCCGCGGCCGGCGACCTCTATCGCTTCCGCCTCGACGGCGGCGACGCCTTCCCCGACCCCGCGTCGCGCTCCCAGCCGGAGGGTCCTCACGGCGCCTCGCGCGTGGTCGACCCGGCGGCCTACCGCTGGCGCGACGCCGATTGGCGCGGGCCGCTCCGGCAGGGCCAGGTGCTCTACGAGCTCCACGCCGGCACCTTCACCCGCGAGGGCACCTGGGCGGCGGCGGCGGGCCGGCTGGCCGGCCTCGCCGATCTCGGCGTCACCATGCTCGAGGTGATGCCGGTCGCCGAGTTTCCCGGCCGCTTCGGCTGGGGCTACGACGGCGTCGACCTGTTCGCGCCCACCCGCCTCTACGGCGAGCCCGACGACTTCCGCCGCTTCGTCGACGCGGCGCACGGTCTCGGCCTGGCCGTCATCCTCGACGTCGTCTACAACCACTTCGGCCCGGACGGCAACTACCTCGAGCAGTACTCGCCGGCCTATTTCACCGACCGTCACGAGAACGAGTGGGGGAAGGCGATCCATTTCTACGGCGCTGCCCCGGTGCGCGAGCTGTTCGTCGCCAACGCCGCCTACTGGATCGAGGAATACCACCTGGACGGACTGCGTCTCGATGCCACGCAAGTCATTCACGACCGCCCCGAGCGACCCGCCGAGCACATCCTCGCCGCCATCGGCCGCGCCGCGCGCCAAGCCGCCGCGGCGCTGCCTCCGGGGCGCTCGGTGCTGCTGGTGGCCGAGAGCGAGCCCCAGGACGGCTGCCTGGTGCGCCCCGAGGAGCGGGGCGGCTACGGCCTCGACGCGATGTGGAGCGACGACTTCCACCACGCCGCCATGGTGGCGCTGACCGGGCGCGCCGAGGCCTATTACTCGGATTACCAGGGTTCGCCGCAGGAGCTGCTCTCGGCCGTCAAGTTCGGCGCCCTGTACCAGGGGCAGCGCTTCCGCTGGCAGCGCCGGCGGCGCGGCTCATCCGCTCTCGACCTGCCGCGGGACGCCTTCGTCTTCTATTTGCAGAACCACGACCAGGTCGCCAACTCGGCGCGCGGCGAGCGCCTGGATCGCCTCGCCAGCCCCGGCTGCTACCGCGCCATGACCGCCCTGCTGCTGCTCGGACCGGCCACCCCGCTGCTCTTCCAGGGCCAGGAGTCCGGCGCCGCGGCGCCCTTCGTCTTCTTCGCCGACCATCACCCGGAGCTGGCGGGCGCGGTGCGCCGAGGGCGGCTCGCGTTCCTGGCCCAGTTCCCGAGCCTGGCGGACCCTGCCGTCCAGGCAACGGTCCCCGACCCCGGGTCGCCGGCGACCTTCGAGCTCTGCAAGCTCGACGTCCCCGAGCCTGGCTGGCCTGGCGATGCCGGCGATGCCGGCGATGCCGCAGGTGGCGCGCCTGCCGCGACCGTCGCGGCCGATGACCGGCGCTCGCGGCAGGCGGCCGCCCTGGCGCTGCATCGCGACCTGCTGCGCCTGCGCCGCGAAGACCCGACCTTCCGCCTGCAGGCTGCAGCCGGCATCGACGGTGCGGTGCTCGGGCCCGCGGCGCTCGTGCTGCGCTGGTTCGCGCCGGCGCCGGCGCCCGCGCCCGGCACGGGCGGCGCCGCTGCCGTCG
>DASZHY010000340.1:0-3369 GCA_035949675.1 Thermoanaerobaculia bacterium | reverse complement strand
CTTCCTGGCCGCCAGCTACTTCGCGTTCAGCTTGTTCGTGCGCAGCGGGGTGATGGCGGTGCCCAACGTCACCGGCCTCTCCCGGGCGGAAGCTGGCGACACGCTTGCCGACCTGGGGCTGACGCTGCGGCGCGCCGAGGGTGGCGGCCGCTATGACGACAAGGTGCCGGCGGGCCGCGTCGTGCGCCAGAGCCCGGACCCGCGCACCCTGGTCAAGCGCGGCAGCAGCGTGGAGGTGGTGCTGTCGCTCGGCCCGCGCCGCGTCAAGGTGCCGGGCCTGGCCGGTAAGGCGCTGCCGGCGGCGCAGGTGACGCTCTCGGCCATCGGCCTCGAGGTCGGGAGCATCCTCGGGGCGTTCGACGTGCGGCGGCCCCCGGGCTCGGTGGTCGAGCAGGACCCCGACGCCGGCGAGGAAGTTCCGCCCGCTTCGCCGGTCAACGTCCTGCTGGCGATGGCGACCCCCGGCCGGCGGTACGTCATGCCCGATCTGGTCTACCGTCACTACGACCCGGTGCGGCAGTTCTTCGAGGCGCGGGGGTTTCGCTTCGGCAGCGTCAAGTTCGAGCGTTACGAAGGCGTGGCGGCGGGAGTGATCCTGCGCCAGTATCCGCTGCCCGGACATCCCCTGACCGCCAACGACCCGGTGTCGCTGGTCGTGGCGACCGCCGATGGGGGGCCGTGATGAGGCTGGCGCCGTCGATCCTCGCCGCCGACCTGGCCGATCTCGCCGGTGCGCTGGGGGCCTGCGAAGCCGGTGGCGCGGAGCTGGTGCACGTGGACGTGATGGACGGCCATTTCGTGCCCAACCTGAGCTTCGGCATCCCGGTCGTCGCGGCGCTGCACCGCCGCACCCGGCTGCCGCTCGACGTCCACCTGATGGTGTCCAACCCCGACCGGCTGCTTGCCGACTATCTGCACGCCGGAGCGGCGCGGGTGGCGGTGCACTGGGAGGCCGCGCCTCACCTCGACCGCTTGCTGCAGCACATCCACGAGGCCGGCGCCAAGGCGGGCGTCGCGGTCAACCCGGCGACGCCGGTGGAGTCGCTGGTGGACGCCTTGCCACGCCTCGACTATGTGCTGCTCATGTCGGTGAACCCGGGATTTTCCGGGCAGGCGTTCCTGCCCCGCAGCCTCGACAAGGCGCGGCGCCTGCGGCGCCTGATCCGGGACGCCGGCGACCTGCCGGTCGAGATCGCGATGGACGGCGGCATCGATCGCGATAACATTGGCGAGGTGATCGCCGCCGGGGTGGAGGTGTGCGTGGTGGGGACGGCGGTCTTTTCCGCGGCTGACCCGGCGCGGGCCATGTCCCAGCTGATCTCGCTCAGTCGGTCGGAGAAACTATGAGAACGAAATTGCCGGCCCGGACCCGTCCTGTCGCAATCCTGGTGCTGGTGCCGTTGATTGGATTGATTGCGGTCACGGGCTGCAAGAGCGCCGGCGGCGGGCGGAGCAACGACCCGATCCTGAGGCTCTCGGCCGAGGAGTCGCTCGTCCAGGGCAAGGACCTGCTGGCGCACTCGAAGTATTCGCGGGCCCGCCCGCTGTTCACCCACGCGTTCGAGGTGGAGCCCAATTCCAAGGTGGGACGCGAGGCGTTGCTGCTGGCCGCCGACACTTATTTCCTGGAGGGCGGATCGAGCAACTACACCCAGGCCGAGGCCAAGTACCGCGACTACCTCAATCGCTTTCCGACCAGCGAGCAGGCCGCCTACGTCCAGTTCCAGATCGCCAACAGCCTGGCCAAGCGGATGGAGCATCCGGACCGCGACCAGACCGTGACCCGCAAGGGCCTGGAGGCTTACCAGGAGCTGATCCGGCTGTACCCCACCAGCGAATACGCGACCAAGGCACAGGAGCAGCTCCTCGTGGTGAGCGCCAACCTGGCGGAACACGAGTACGTGGTGGGCTACTTCTACCTGCGCTATGGAGCGCCGCTGGCAGCGATCCAGCGCTTCGAGTACCTGATCCAGAACTATCCCAAGTATGGCGCCCTGGACAAGGTGATGTACAACCTGGGACGCGCCTATCAGCGCATCCGCAAACCGGAGGAGGCGAAGAAGGCCTTCGACCGCCTGCGCACCGAGTTCCCGAACAGCAAGCTGGTCAAGGACATCCCGATGCTGCGCGAGCTGCCGGAAGGGAAAGCGCTGAGATGAAAAGGACGCGGGCTTTCTTCGCGGCCCTGCCGCTGGGGCTCCTCCTGCTCGCCGGGGGCGCTTGCGCCTCGGGCGGCAACGACGCCGACGACCGTATCAAGGAGCTCCAGGACCGCGTGATCGAGTTGCAGCGCAAGGCTGCCGTCGCGGAGGTCGAGCTCGCCCGTCTGCGGCAGCAGGTGACCGACCTGCAGGTGAAGCAAGGAATGGGCGGCGCCGCGTCCGGCGGCGCCGGCGTGAGCGCCGCGCCCATCGGCGGCCCCCCGGGGGGCGGCGGCCGCCAGCCGGCCACCGGGCGGGGAGCCAACGGGCGCCGGCCGCCGGCCGCGGACGGCCTCGGCGGCGCGTCCGCCCGACCACCTTCGGCAGCCGATCGCGTGGGGAGCGGCGGAGCGCCGCCGCGCGCGGCGAGTGCCGGCCGGGTCGACGAGATGGACATCGACGTGCCGGCGCCGCAGGCCTCTCAGCCCTACCCGCCCTCGCCGGCCCCGCCGAGCCGGCGGCCGCCGGTTGCGCCGGCGCCCGCTCCGCCTGCGACCGTTCAGCCGCCATCACCGCCATCACCGCCGGCCGTCGAGGGCAAGCGTGAGCCGGTGACGCCGGCGGTCCAGGTGCTCTACGACCGCGGCTACACGCTCTATCACCAGAAGCATTACGTCGACGCCGAGGCCAGCTTCCAGCGTTTCCTGCAAGCCGAGCCCAACAGCGAGCTTGCCGACAACGCGCAGTACTGGATCGGCGAGTGCAGGTACTCGCGGGGAGACATGCGCGGCGCTCTCGCCGCCTTTCGGGAGACGGTGGCGCGTTATCCCACCGGCAACAAGACGCCCGACGCCCTGCTCAAGGCGGGCATGTCGCTGGAGAGCCTGGGAGACAAAGAGGGGGCCCGCAACACCTACCAGGAAGTCCTGAAGAGGTTCCCCGGTACCGCCGTGTCGGCAGTGGCCGAAGAGCGCCTCGCAAAACTCCCGTGAGGACCCCCCCGGGCCTTGACGGAAACGGTCCCCTTGGCGACCTACCGGCTCGTTGAGGGGGTCGCACCGAGATCGAGGGTTTGTGCCTCGCCGTCTAGAGATGGGATGAGAAGGCCATCCTCCCCCAGCGCAGTGCCATGATGGCCTGCAGCGAGCGGTGGAGCTCGGAAAGGAGAGGATGGCCATGGCGAAGTCTAGCGAAGAGACGGGACACCGGACAGTGGGTCTTGATCTTG
>DASZHY010000339.1:0-14901 GCA_035949675.1 Thermoanaerobaculia bacterium | reverse complement strand
GGCGCCGAGGTGCGGCGTGCCGCGGCGCTGCTCGCGCGCAGCGAGCGGCAGGTGCTGGTGCTGGGCAGCCAGGCGGTGCTCGAGACCGGCGCGGTGAGCGAGCTTGCCCGGGCGATCGAGGCGCTGGGCGTGCCGGTCTACTTTGCCGGCGGCGCTCGCGGCCTGCTCGGTCCGTCGCACCTCCTGCAGCTGCGGCACCGCCGCAAGGAGGCGTTGCGCGAGGCCGATCTGGTGCTGCTCGCTGGCATCCCGACGGATTTCCGCTTGGACTACGGGCGCCACATCGGCCGCCGCGCGCGGCTGGTGATGGTCAACCGCAACGCCGCCGACCTGCACCACAACCGGCGTCCCGATCTCGGCGTGCACGCCGACCCAGGGCGTTTCCTGCGCCGCCTGGCGGCGCGGTTTTCCCCGGGGGCGGCTGCCCATGCCGGCGGCGCCTCCGGCGCCCCGTCCGCTGCCGGGGCAGGCGCCGCGGCAGGCGGCGCCTCGCCCGGGCAAGGGCAGCGTTGGGAGGGTTGGCTCCGCACGCTGCGGGCGAGGGACGACGACCGCGAGCGCGAGATCGCCGAGCAGGCTGGGGCCGAGGTCGCCGGTGGTCTGGTCAACCCCCTGGCGCTCTGTCGCGCGATAGGAGCGCTGCTGGCGCCCGACAGTGTGATCGTCGCCGACGGCGGCGACTTCGTCGGCACTGCCGCGTACATCCTCAGGCCGCGCGCGCCCCTCTCCTGGCTGGATCCCGGGGTTTTCGGCACCTTGGGGGTCGGTGGCGGCTTCGCCATTGGAGCGAAGCTCTGCCGGCCGGGGGCCGACGTCTGGATCCTTTACGGAGATGGGTCTGCCGCTTACAGCCTGGCCGAGCTCGACACCCTCGCCCGCCACGGCCTGCCGGTGATCGCGGTAGTAGGCAACGACGCCTGCTGGTCGCAGATCGCCCGCGAGCAGGTGGAGATGTTGCACGACGACGTCGGGACGGTGCTGGCCAGGACCGACTACCACCGGGTGGCCGAAGGCTACGGCGGCCGCGGCCTCTGCATCGCCCGCCCGCAGGACGTAGAGCCGATCCTGGCCGAGGCCCTCCAGATCGCCCGCGCCGGCGCCCCGGTGCTGGTCAACGTCCACATCGGCAAGACCGAGTTCCGCAAGGGCTCGATTTCCGTCTGAGAGGCGACACTGCGCGCCTCCCGCGACGGCCGCGCCGCCGGTCGGCGGCGCGGCGTCATGCCGCCGCCGCGGCCCTCAACGGCGTTTCAGCTGGGTGAGCTGAATGAGGTTGCCGCAGGTGTCGTTCAGCACCGCAATGGTCGAGCCGGTCACGGCGGTGGGCGGCATAGTGAACTCGGCGCCGCGGTCCTTGATCCGCTCGTAGTCGCCTTTGACGTCGTCGGTGTTGAACATGGCCGCGCGCTGGCCCTGTTGGAACATCGCCTGCTGATACGCCTTGGCCGCGGGGTTGTCGTTCAGCGCCAGTTGCAGCTCGATGCCGTCCGGCTCCTCGGGTGAGGCCACGGTCAGCCAGCGGAATGGGCCGTTACTGAAATCGGCCTTCTTGGCAAAGCCCAGTACCTCCGTATAGAAGCGCAGGGCCTTGTCCTGGTCGTCCACGTATACGCTGGTAACTTTGATTTTCATTTCGCTTCTCCTCGTGCGCCGGTCAACCCGGCATGGTGTAGTGAATGAAGGCTTGACGCCGATCGCGCGTCGGTGATCTTCTCGACCACGGCGGTGTTCGTCCCTCTTGCTCGGGCGTGCAGCCCGGGTTGTCTTGCTGTCCGGTCACTTCAGCGACGTCTCGTCCGTCACTACTATGACGGACCGTTCCGGAGGAGTGTGACTGATGCTCACACCCGAGCGGCTCGCCGAGCAATTCGAAGAGTGCCGCCCGCACGTGCGGGCGGTCGCGTACCGCATGCTCGGATCGGTCGGCGAGGCGGAGGACGCCGTCCAGGAAGCCTGGATCCGATTGAGCCGCACGGATGTCAGTGGCGTCGACAACCTGCGGGGCTGGCTGACGACCGTCGTGGCGCGCGTCTGCCTGGACATGCTGCGAACGCGAGCGTCGCGCCGGGAGGGTCCCTTGGACGTGCACGTGCCTGATCCGATCATCGCTCGCGCGATCAGTCGTGGGGACGAAGGGCCCGAGGCGGATGCCTTGCTCGCCGACTCTGTCGGTCTGGCGCTGCTCGTCGTGCTCGAGAAGCTGGAGCCGGCGGAACGACTGGCGTTCGTGCTCCACGATGTGTTTGCGATGACCTTCGAGGAGATCGCGCCCATCGTGGATCGCTCGGTCGTCGCAACGCGCCAGCTGGCGAGCCGCGCGCGCCGACGGGTCCAGAGCCACGCGCCGACCTCAGACGCGGACCTGCGGCAGCAGCGCCGCGTCGTCGACGCGTTTCTAGCGGCTGCCCGGGACGGCGACTTCGAAGCGCTGGTCGCCGTCCTGGATCCGGCGATCGTGCTGCGGGCTGATGGCGGAGCGGTCAAGGGCATGACGCGCCTCGTGCGTGGGCCGCAGGCGGTCGCGGCACAAGCAGCGACGTTCTCGAAGCTCGGGTTGTCCAATCAGGTGGTCCTGGTGAATGGCAACATTGGCCTCATGTCGCGCCTTCCGGACGGGCGCCTGTTTGCCGTGCTCGGCTTCACGATTGCGGGCGACAAGGTCGTCGAGATCGACATCCTGGCTGATCCAGACCGGCTCGGTCGGCTCGATCTGTCGGCCATCGAGCGCTGACCATTGGCGGTAGTCACGTTGGTTCCGGTCGTTCCGTCCTCCTGAGAGCTGGCCTACGGTATGATCGACCGCCACTCTGTCTGCCGGTCGATCAGCCTGATGTCTGCGGAGGACTCGAATGCACAGGCCCATGTCAGCTCACTTCCTCGCTTGCCGGGCTTGCCGGCGGCCGACCGGCCAGGCCTTGGCGCCTGATCCGTGGTCGCCTCTCGTTCTCGCGCTGCTTGCCGCCGTGACGCTGCTGGCGCCTGCCGCGGCCCAGGCGCCTGCCGCCACCCCGGGCGCCGCCGCCGCCCACTCCTTCAACGCCGTGGACATGCAGTCGATGCAGCGGATCACCGAGCCGCAGGCCTCGCCTCGGGGCGATGTCATCGCTTTCGCCCTCCGCACCACCGACTTCGCCGGCAACCGGGGCAAGAACGACGTCTGGCTGGTGTCCTCGAGCGGGAGCGGGGCACGGCCAGTGACCACCGATGGCGCCGGCTATTCGAACCTCCGCTGGTCGCCTGACGGCTCCTCCCTTTACTTCCTTTCGACCCGCTCGGGCAGCAGCCAGCTCTGGCGCCTCTCGCCGCTCCCCGGCGGCCAGGGCCCGGCGCCGGCGGCTTCGCTGACCCAGGTCACCCGGCTGCCGGTCGACGTCTCGAGCTTCGTCCTTTCCCCGGACGGCACGCGGGCGGCCATCTCTGCCGACGTCTTCCCGGACTGCCCGACCCTTGCCTGCACGCACGACCGCTTGGAAGAAAAGGAGAAGAGCAAGGTCAAGGCTCGTCTCTACCCTGACGGGGCGGGCTTCGTCCGTCACTGGGATGTGTGGGAAGACGGCACCCGCTCTCACCTCTTCGTGCTGCGGCTCGATGCCGCCGGCGCCGCGGCTGCCGGCGCCCGGCCCACCGGCGCAAGCGGCGGCACCCCGGCGGCCGAGCCGGTCGACTTGATGCGCGGCATGGTCGCGGACTCGCCCTCGAAGCCGTTCGGGGGCACCGAGGAGTATGCCTTCACGCCGGACGGCCGGTCAGTGGTTTTCGCGGCCCGCGACGCCGGACGGCAGGAGGCCTGGTCGACCAACTTCGATCTCTACGAGGCGCCCATGGACGGCTCTCATCCGCCCCGCGACCTCACCGCCGCCAACCCTGCCTGGGACACCTACCCGGCGTTCTCGCCGGATGGCAAGACCCTGGCCTACGCCGCGCAGACCCGGCCGGGCTTCGAGTCCGACCGCTACCACATCGTGCTGCGTGACCTGGCGAGCGGCCGCGAGCGCCGCCTCGCCGAGGAGTGGGACCGCTCTACCGGCCCGCTGCTGTTCTCGCCGGACGGGAAGACCCTCTTCACCGCCACCGAAGACGGCGGCCAGCAGCCGCTGTTCGCCATCGACGTCGCGAGCGGCAAGGTGACCAAGCTGGTAACCACCGGTCACGTGGAATCGCCGGCGCTGGCGGGCGGCGACCGCCTGGTCTTCACCCTGGATACCCTGCGCTCGCCCGCCGAGGTCTACACCGTGCGCCGCGACGGCTCGGGGCTCACCCAGATCACCCATGTCAACGCGCAACGCCTGGCAGCCATTCGCATGGGGGAGCCCGAGCAGTTTCAGTTTGCCGGCGCCGGGGGCGACACGGTCCACGGCTGGGCGATCAAGCCCGCCGACTTCGAGCCCGGCAAGCGCTACCCGATCGCCTTCATCATCCACGGCGGTCCGCAGGGCAGCTTTGACAACCATTTCCATTATCGCTGGAACCTCGAGGTCTACGCCGGCGCCGGCTATGGCGTGGTGGCCATCGACTTCCATGGTTCGACTGGCTACGGGCAGGCGTTCACCGATTCGATCAGCAAGGACTGGGGCGGCAAGCCGCTCGCCGACCTGCAGCTGGGACTGGCGGCGGCAATCGCGCGTTATCCCTGGCTCGACGGCGACCGCGCCTGCGCGCTGGGCGCCTCCTATGGCGGATTCATGATCTATTGGATCGCGGGCAACTGGCCGGACCGCTTCCGCTGCCTGGTCAGCCATGACGGCACCTTCGATCAGCGGATGATGTATTACGCAACCGAAGAGCTATGGTTCCCGGAATGGGAGATGGGCGGGCCTTACTGGCAAAACCCCGAGGCTTACGAGAAGTGGAATCCGGCCCGCTTCGTCGACCGCTGGCGCGCCCCGATGCTGGTGGTCCACGGCAGCCTGGACTACCGCATCCCCGTCACCCAGGGCCTGGGCGCATTCACCGCCCTGCAGCGCCGCGGTATTCCCAGCGAACTGCTGAACTTCCCGGAGGAAAACCACTGGGTGTTGAAGCCCGCCGACAGCCTGCTCTGGCACCAGACCGTGCTGTCCTGGCTCGCGCGCTGGCTGAACCCGGCCCCCTGATCGCCGGCCAGCGCGTGGCGGCGCCGGTCAGCAAAGTTTTGATTGATTAATATAAGCGCTGCTGCTCGCATCGGCGCGGCCGTGTGTTTTGTCATCAAAACCTGCTCGGCGGCAACTCTTCCTTATGTAGCCCTCATACGAAGCTCGGATGCGATGTCGATCGGGTCATCGTAATTCGGGCATTTGAGCGTGCACGCGATCAGGAGACTATTGCATGCAATTTCCTTGTGGTATGCCCGGCGCCTTGCGGCTCAGGAACCTGCACCCATTGATCGACGGCGACGGTGCCTGCAGCCTGGTGTACGACGTCGAGCGGGCGGCGGTATTCGAGGTGCCCGAGGAGTTGAAGCTTTATGTCGCGCCGGCGCTCGAGACCGGCAATCCGGACGAGGAGCTCGTCGGGTGGCTGGCCAGCGCCGACCTGCTGACCGCCGAGAGCAGCTGGGCTTGTCTGCTCGCGGCCGGGCATGGCGCCGACGAGGCCCACGGCTGGATCGATCAGCCGGAGGCGGCGGCGGCGATCGAGGCCGTGGACATGGTCTGGAAGCGCGGCCGCGGCTTCTCGCGCATCAAGCTGCACCTCGACTGGGTCGGTACCTTCCCAACCGATGGCGTGTTCGAGAAGGTCGTGCAGCACGCCCGCCGGCGGGCGGCGATCTCGGGCCAGGACGTCAGCTTCGAGCTCGTTCTCGATCCCGAGCAGGTCACGGTCGACGTCGGCCGCAGGCTGGCGGCTCAGGCGGTCTGCGTCCGCCTGCGCTGCGGCGAGTGCGACCCGCTGGCACGCCTGGGCACCAGCCATGAGAACCGACCCTGGCTGTTCGCCGAGCCGGCGGTGAAGCTGCTGCTGTCGCCGGGGACGCTGCTCCTGCTGACGGTGCAGTGCATCCTCGACGGGCCCGCCCGCCTGATCGAGCTCTGGCGCTGGGCGAAGACGATCGGCGTCCAGAGCCTCGACGCCATCCGTCTCGAGCACCCCGGCGCCGGCGATCACCCCGGCCTGGGCTCGCCGGCGGCGTGGCTCCGCGACTACCGCCAGGACCTGCACGCGATCTACGAAGAGACCTGCGCCGAGCTCGAGGCCGGCCGCTCGCCGGTCGAGTTCCAGCCCTTGATCCGCATCGTCCGGCGCCTGATGCGCAGCGGGGCCGCCGCCGCGATGGCTGGGATCGCTGGCAGCTACGGCGAGCGGGGCGGACAGGCCGAGGCGGGCATCGGCCGGCGCTTCGCCGGTGTGGAGAGCCTCGATCCCCGGCTGCTGCCGGAGCTGATGTGGAAGCGGCTGGAGGAGCCCGCCGAATCAGAGGCGCCGATCCTGCCATGCCAGGCTTGCTGGGCGCGCCAGGTCTGCAGCCACAGCGGCTACCTGGCCTCGGCGCTGGGCAAGGAGGATCCGCGGGCGCCGTCGCGCGAGCGCTGCGGCTACTGGTCCGCCGAGGTGGAGATGGCGGTCCGCCTCCGTCACCGCCTGGACCAGATCGATGCCATGCAGGTGCTGCGCTTCCTGGAGGATGCTCCCGGCTGGCAGGAGCCGCGGCCCCCCCGTGACCACTGTGAGGCGTCGGGCACCGAACCGTCCTAGCCGTCCGGCCGCCCCAGGGCCGGGCATCCGGGCATCCGGGCGGCCGCGCGGGACCGCGCCCACGCCCGCACCGCGGCCTGACCTCTGGTAAACTGCGGTCCAGGCACCCGGCACCGGGGGCGGCTCTGGCTCTTGGCTCTTGGCTCCAGGTGCCGCCGCCGCCGCCACTCTCGATCCTCAAGACGTGCTCCGCGAGCTCCACGTCCGCAACCTGGCTGTGCTTGCCGAAGCGTCGGTGACCTTCGGCGACGGCCTCAACGTGCTCTCCGGCGAGACCGGGGCCGGCAAGTCGATCGTCGTCGATTCGCTGTCACTGCTCGCCGGCGCCCGGGCGAGCGCCGAGATGATTCGCAGCGGCGCCGAGGCGCTGACCGTCTCCGGAGTCTTCGCGCCGCCCGGCGACGGCTGGCGGCGAGTGCTCGCGGATGTGGGGCTGGAGGCCGACGGCGGCGAGGTCCTGGTCAGGCGCGAGATCGGCCACAACGGCCGCAATCGGGTCTTCGTCAACGATCAGCCCACGACCTTGCGCCTGCTCGCCGACCTCGCCCCCCACCTGCTGCGTATCCACGGCCAGCGCGACGAGATGGAGCTGCTCGCCAGCGATCTGCAGCGCGAATGGCTGGACGCGAGCGGCGGCGAGGAAGCCGTGCTGCTCCTCGCCTGTGCGGGCGAGTCCTACACCCGTCATGCACGGCTGGCCGAGCGCCTCGAGCGGCTGAGCGGCGACGAGCGCCTGCGACATGAGCGCATCGACCTGCTGCGCTTCCAGGCGGGCGAGATCGACGCGGCGCGGCCCCGCGCCGGCGAGGACGACGAGCTGCGGCGTGAGCGCGAGGCGCTGCGTCATGCCGAGGCGATCGCCCGCGGTCTGGGTACTGCCTTCACCCTGCTGCTCGACGAGGAGGGTGCCGCCGCCGAGCGCCTGGCCAAGAGCCAGGCCTTGCTCGCCGGGATCGGCGAGTGGGAGCCGGCGGCCGGCGCCTGGGCCGCCGAGCTCGAGGAGATGCGGATCCGGTTGACCGAGCTCGGCACCGGCTTGAGCCGCCGGCTCGACGGGCTCGAAGCCGATCCGGCGCGGCTCGATGCGATCGAGGAGCGGCTGGCGCTGCTCGAGCGGCTCTGCCGCCGCCACGGCGGGGACCTGGCGCAGGTGCTGGCGCGCCGCGTCGAGATGGCCGCGGAGCTGGCCGAGCTGGAAGGCGACGCCGACAACCAGGACGAGCTCGCGGCCAAGGCCGCGGCGGCGCTGGCGGACTATCGCGAGGCGGCGCTGGCGTTGTCCGCGGCGCGGCGCGGCTGGGGCGAGTCGCTGGCCCGCCGCATCGAGGCCGAGCTCAAGGACCTGGGCCTGGCCCGCGCCCGGCTGGCGGTGCGCCTCGACCGCCGCCGGCGGGCCGCCAGCGCCCTGGTCCTCGACGGCGAACCCGTCGACTTCGGGCCGCGCGGCGTCGACCAGGTGACGCTGCTGTTCGCCCCCAACCCGGGAGAGGAGGCGAGGCCGCTGGCGCGCATCGCCTCGGGCGGCGAGCTGTCGCGTCTCCATCTCGCCCTGCAGCTCGCGGCGGGGCCTGCCGCCGCGCCGCCGGCGCCGGCGGATGCCGCCGCCCGTCCCACCCTGGTCTTCGACGAGATCGACGCCGGCATCGGCGGCGCCGAGGCGGCGGCGCTCGGGCGCAAGCTGCAGCGGCTGGGCGGCGGCGGCCAGATCCTGGCGGTGACGCATCTGCCGCAGGTGGCAAGCCATGCCGACCTCCACTTTCGCGTGCGCAAGACGGTGGTGGCGGGCCGTACCAACGTGCAGGTCGAGAAGCTGCCGCCGCGCGCCAGGGTGGAGGAGGTGGCGCGGATGCTGGCCGGCGAGAAGCTGACGCCGCTGTCGCTGTCGCACGCCGAGGAGCTGATCGCCGCGGCGGCGCGCGAGCCCCAGCCGGCCACTAAAAGCGGCGGGGCGCGTCGCCCGGCGCCGGCATGAGCCCGCCCGCACCGCTCTGGCGCTTCGGCGGTCCCGTCGCGCCCCTCGCCGCGCTGCTCGCCCGCGGCGGCGTCCTGGCCATCCCCACCGAGTCGAGCTACGGCCTCGCCGTGCCGCCCGGGAACGCCGCCGGGGTTGCGGCGATCTATCGTCTCAAGCGCCGCGAGCGCGGCAAGCCGCTGCCGGTGGTGATCGCCGGCCTCGATCAGCTTGCCGGCTTGGGGATCGCGCCGGACCTGCCTATACTGAAGCTCCTGTCGGCGTTCTGGCCTGGACCGCTCACCGCGGTGCTGCCGATCGCCGGCGCCGGCGCGGCGGGTGCGCCACCGGCGGCGGCGGGGACTGGCACCCTGGCTATCCGCATCCCTGGCCACCCGCAGCTGGTCGACCTGCTGTCGCGCCTGGGACACGGCCTCACCGCCACCAGCGCCAACCGCAGCGGCGGCGAACCGGTCCTGGACCCGCGGCAGGCGGCGGAGCTGCTGGCAGGCCAGCCGGCGATGGTGGTCGACGGCGGGGTCTTGCCGGGGGGCTTGCCCTCGACGCTGATCGCGCCGGTGGCTCCGGCAGGCCCCCCGGATGCCGACGATGCCGGCGATCCCGGGGCCGGCTGGTGCGTCGAGGTGCTGCGCGCCGGGCGGTTGCCGGTCGAGCGGTTGCGCGAACGGCTGCGCGTGGTGGCCGCGGGCGCGGGAACTGTGCCAGGTGCCGGTCGGTTGTGTTGACCGACGGGTTCGTGCGGTAAAAGCTGCACGGAACAAGGTTGTACGGAGTTGACGGCCATGAACGACTCGCTGCCCTCGATCGCCCGCCCCGGCCACCCCGGTCGCTGGCGTCTGCCTGCGGCACTGTCCTCGGTGCTGGCGGTCCTTGCCTTGCAGGCCGGCGCCCAGCTGCCGCAGGCGTCGGCTGCCCTCACCGAGGCCCCCGGCGTGCCGGCGCTGGCCGCCAAGCCGCTGCCGACGATCGACCTCGACGAGGTCAAGGTCGGCCAGCGCGGCTATGGCCTGTCGGTGTTCGCCGGCGGCGAGCCCGAGCGCTTCGACGTCGAGGTCATCGGGGTGATGCGCAACATCAGCCCCGACATGAGCTACATCCTGGCCCGCCTCTCGGGGCGCGGCCTCGAATCGAGCGGCGTGGCCGCCGGGATGAGCGGCAGCCCGGTGTTCCTCGACGGCCGCCTGGCGGGGGCGGTCTCCTTCGGCTGGCCCTTCTCGAAGGAAGCCATCTGCGGCATCACGCCGATCGCCTTGATGCGTGACCTTGCCACCCTGGGCGGCCCGCTGCCGACGACGCCGCCGCCCCCGGTCGAGCTGGCCGGCCTGCTCACCGTCCAGGTCCCGTCCGATCTGCTGGTCCGCCAGCTCGCCCGCCTGCGGCCGCGCCTCGCGGGCGCGCCGGAGGGCGCCCAGGCCGGCATCGAATGGGCCACCTCCGGCTTCGGCGAGCTGTCGCGCGGCCTGCTGCGCCAGGCCCTGGGCAGCGTCGCGTCGACCGGCCACGCCGCCGTGGGGCCTGCCGCCCGGCCGCCCGACCTGGTGCCCGGCAGCTCGGTGGCCGCGGTGCTGGTCAGCGGCGATTTCCAGATGGCGGCGACCGGCACGGTCACCGACCACCTGGGTGACCGCATCCTCGCCTTTGGCCACCCGTTCCTCGGCCTGGGGCCGATCCGCCTGCCGATGGCGGCGGCGGACGTGGTGACCGTGCTGTCGAGCCAGTACACCTCCTTCAAGATCACCAACCTGGGCCAGACGGTCGGCGCCTTCGAGCAGGACCGCAAGGCGGGCATCGAGGGCCGCCTGGGCGCCGTGGCGCCGACGATCCCGATGCGGCTCCGCATCGGCGGCACGGCGTCGCCCCGCGCGCCCGAGGCCGCCGGGGCCGGGGCGGCCGGTGCCGCCGGGGCCGGTGCCGCCGGGGCCGGGACGGCCGGGGCCGCCGCCGCCTTCCGTCAATTCCGCGTGCAGCTGGCCGACGTGCCGGAGCTGCTGCCGGTGCTCGCCGGGAGCACCCTGCTGGCCGGGCTCGAATCGGCGAGCTACGCCGGCGGCCCGCAGAACATCGAGATGGTGGCGCGTTTTCGGCTCGAACCTTATGGCGATCTGGTGATCCATCAGAGCTTCGACGGCGACAACGCCGGCACCGCCATGGCCACGCACCTGCTGGGCCTGGCCGCCTACCTGGTGCAGAGCCCGCTCGAGCGGGTGCGCATCGAGAGCCTCGAGGTGGACGTCGAGCAGTCGCCGCAGCCGCGCGCCGCGAGCCTGCTGGCGGCGCACGCCGACCGCACGGTGGTGCATCCCGGCGAACGCTTGGGCGTCAGCCTCGAGCTGCTCGCCTACCGCGGCGAACGGTTCCGGCACACCTTCCAGGTGGAGCTGCCGCGCGACCTGCCGGTCGGGCGGTACTCGTTGCTGGTCGGCGACGGCGCCAGCGCCGACGCCGCCCGGCTGGCCCTGGCGCCGGTCGAGCCCAACACCTTTTCCCAGGCCCTGGCGCTGCTGCGCTCGCTGCACTCGCGGCGCGACCTGACGCTGCTCGGCTTCTACCCGGGCGCCGGCCTCTCGGTCGCCGGCGAGGTGATGCCGCGGCTTCCGGGGTCGGTGCGCTCCCTGTGGAGCGCGACCGACCCGACCGGCGTGGTGCAGCTGCGGGCCGCCATCGTCCAGGAGCGTCACGAGACGATGGCGGTGCCGCTCGAGGGCCTGATGCGCATCGACCTCGAGGTGCGGCGCCGGGAGGCGCCCCCGGATGCCACCGGGCCGGACGGCCACAATCCCCAAGGGCGCGAGCAGGCGATGGGCAGCGACGGCGTGACACCGGCGTCTCCCGGTCAGGGGGCGTGGTGAGACGGACCTCCCTGCTCCTGCCGGCCCTGCTGTCCAGCCTGATCGCCGCTCGCGCCGCACCTGCCACCCAGGTCAAGATCTTCCAGACCCAGAGCGCCGTCGGCTTCCTCGGCGGCAAGCTGACCGGGCTCAGCGTCGACGCGCTCGGCAGGGTGCGGCTCGCACCCCGCGCCGTGCGCGTGGCCGCGATCGGCGAGCCGTTCCTGTTTGCGGCGGCGGCGGTGCCGGGCGGCGGCCGCGGCCGGCCCGCGGCATCCTGGGTCGTCGGCACCGGCAACTCCGGCAAGGTGCTGGCCGTCGACGCCGAGGGCCACGTGCGGGAGCTGTTTGCCGCCCCCGAGCCGGAGGTCTTTGCCGTCTGGGCCGATCCCGACGGCACGGTCTTCGCCGGCACCTCGCCGCACGGCAAGGTCTATCGCATCGCCAACGGCAAGGCGGCGCCTTTCTTCGATCCCGGCGAGACCTACATCTGGGCCCTGGCGCGCGACGCCGCCGGCAAGCTCCTGGTCGCCACCGGCACGCAAGGCAAGCTCTACCGCGTCGACGCCGGCGGCCACGGCGAGCTGGCCATGACCGCGGAGGACGCGCACCTCCGCGCGCTGGCGCCGCTGCCGGACGGCGACGTGCTGGTGGGCACCGCCGGCAAGGGGCTGATCCTGCGTCTCGGCCGCGCCGGCCGGGCGCGCACCCTCTTCCAGGGCGAGGAGCCCGAGGTGGTGTCGCTGGTCACGGCGCCCGACGGCGACACCTACGCGGCGCTGGTCTCCTCGGAGTCGAGCCTGGTGGACTTCGGGCGGGAGACCGCGACTGCCGGAGCCGGCGGCGACGTCGCGGTCACCGTCGCGCCCGGGTCGCCCGGGGCGCCAGGGGCGCCAGGGGGCAGCGGCGGCCGGCCGGCGCGGAAGTCCCCCGGCAAGGCGGGGTCGGAAGAGGCCGGCGAGACGGCCCCCATCAGCCGCCGGCCGGGCGCGACAGGTCCGCGCAGCGAGGTGGTGCGCATTCATCCCGACGGGCGGGTGGAGAGCGTCTGGACCTTCCCGTCCGACACCGTCTTCGGCATGCTCTGGCAGCAGGACCGGCTGTGGCTGGCGACCGGCATGGACGGCAAGCTCTACAGCTACGGCGGCGGTCAGATGCAGCTCGCCGACGAGCTCGACGACCGCCAGATCGTGGCCCTGATGCCGGGCGTGCCGGGCCCGGCCTTCGCCACCACCAACGGTGCCGCCCTGTACCGGGTGGCCAACGAGACCGAGCGCCGCGGCACCTACGCGAGCGCCGCGCTCGACGCCGGACAGCTGGCCCGTTTCGGCTCCTTCCGCTGGCGCGGCGACGTCCCGGAAGGGACCAAGGTGCGCTTCTCGTTTCGCAGCGGCATGTCGGCCTTTCCGGACGACACCTGGTCGCCATGGCTGTCGCCGCCCGCCAGGGTGGCGGCCGTCCCGGCCGGCACCGACCTCGCCGGCCTCGAGGGGGGCTCGCCGGAGGGCCGGGAGCTGTCTCTCGCCGAGCTGCCCCGCGGGCGCTTCGTGCAGTGGCGCGCCGAGCTCGAGTCCGACGGCCATCTGCTGAGGTCACCGGTCCTCTATGGCGTCGAGCTCTCCTACCGCCAGGAGAACCTGCCGCCCCGCATCACCGCCTTCGCGGCCCTCGACCCGGGGCAGATCCTGGTGCCGGCCACCTTCAATCCCGCCAACCAGGTCTACGAGCCGGCCCATCCCAACAAGGAAGGCATCTTCGTGCCGGTGGGGACGCCGTCCTTCGACGACGGCGGCGGACGCACCAAGCCGCTGTGGAAGAAGGGCTTCCGGACGCTGCGCTGGACCGCCGTCGATCCCAACGAGGACCAGCTGGTGTTCGACCTGTACTTCCGCCCCGCCACGGCGCCGGACGACGCCCCCTGGCTCAAGGTGGCCGGCGACGTCGAGGAGGACCACTACAGCTTCGACGCCACCGTCCTGCCCGACGGCGTCTACCGTTTCCGGCTGGTGGCTTCCGACCGCAACGCCAACGAAACGGAGGCGGTGCTGTCGACCGAGCGCATCAGCGAGCCGGTGGTGATCGACCATACGCCGCCGTCCCTGGTCGCGGTCGAGCGCGACGGCAAACGGCTGCGGGTCACCGTGCACGACGCCGCCAGCCCCATCCGCGAGGCGGTGTACAGCGTCGATGCCGCCAACTGGAAGCCGGCGCGCGCCGCCGACGGGTTGCTGGACGCGCAAACCGAGACCGTCCTGGTCGACGCCGATCCGGCGAGCGGCAGCCTGCTGCTGCTGCGGGTCACCGACGCGGCATACAATGTCGTCACCTTCGACCTCAGCTCGCCCGGCAACCGCCGGTAAGCGCCGGCAAGCAACGATGAGCGACCGCATTGCCGTCTACCCCGGGTCCTTCGACCCCATTCACAACGGCCACCTCGACCTCATCGAGCGCTGCCGGCCGCTGTACGACCGGCTGGTCATCGCGGTGCTGCGCAACGAGGCCAAGCGGGCGCTGTTCAGCGTCGACGAGCGGCTGGAGATCATCCGCGACCTGGTCGGCAAGGACCGCGGCTGCGAGGTCGAGAGCTTTTCCGGGCTGCTGGTCGACTTCATGGACGAGGTCGGGGCGCGCATCGTGGTGCGCGGCCTGCGAGCGGTCACCGACTTCGAGTACGAGTTCCAGATGGCGATGATGAACCGGCGGCTGAACCCGCGGGTCGAGACGGTGTTCATGGCGCCGAAGGAGGAATACAACTACCTCTCGAGCAGCCTGGTCAAGGAGGTCTTCTCGCTGGGCGGCGACCTGACCGGCCTGGTGCCGGACCCCGTGCTCGCCCGCCTGCGCCGGCATCTCGAGCCCCGCTCCGGCCGCAGCCGCCGCCGATGAGCCTCGACCGTTTCCTGCTGCGCATGCCGAAGGTGGAGCTGCACGTCCACCTGGAGGGTGCGATGCGTCCCTCGGTGCTCATCGAGCTGGCGCGGCGCAACGGCGTCGAGCTGCCGGCCGCCGACGAGGCCGGGCTCAAGCGCTGGTTCCGGTTCCGTGACTTCGAGCACTTCGTCGACGTCTACCTGACCTGCTCGCGTTCGCTGCGCGACCCCGAGGACTTCAAGCTGCTCGCCAGCGACTTCCTCGCCGAGCAGGCGTTGCAAAACGTGATCTACAGCGAGGTCCACTTCACCATCTCCACTCATCTCGCCAACGGCGTCAACGGCGCCGAGGTGCTCGACGCCCTCGCCGAGGCCATCGCCTCCGGCGAGCGGCGGTTCGGGGTGATGATGCGTTTGATCCCCGACGTGGTGCGCAACGTCGGGCCGGCAGCCGCCGACCAGACGTTGGAGTGGGCGCTTCAGGGGCGCGACCGCGGCGTCGTGGCCCTGGGCCTCTCCGGCAACGAGGCGAGGTTTTCCAACGAGCCCTTTCGCC
>DASZHY010000338.1:0-30728 GCA_035949675.1 Thermoanaerobaculia bacterium | reverse complement strand
CGTCGGTCGAGTAGTACTGCGCCTGGGCGCCGTTGCCGCCGATGTTGTTCGAGGCGGCGATGATCTTGCTCGCATCCAAGGGGTCGACGCTGATGCTCGACTCGCTGCGCGGGTCGAACTGCGCGCCGGAGATGCGCTCGTCGCCGCCGATCGTGGCGCTTTCCGTTCCCGCGACCGCCGCCGGCGCTCCCGGGCGACGGCCCGGTGTGCCCGGCTGCAGGTCCTGGTGGGTGATCAACCATTCGTGGGCTTCACGCAGCACCAGCGGATAACCGCCCGTCGGGTCGCCGGGGATGTGCTTGGCTGAGGTATGGCTCTTGCGCCACAAGACGCGCAGCCACGGCGGCAGCGGGATGTGGTCGTTCTGCTCGGCGATGCGCAGCAGCGAGAAGTCCTGGTTGGCGGCGATCAGCCGGGCCAGAGCGCTGCCCGGTTGCACCCCGTCCCTGGACAGCTGCTTCTCGAGCGAAGGCCACTCCGCCCGCGCGGCGGCAGGAACGAAGGCGGCGGCAAGCAGCGCCACGGCCGCGAGTCTGGTCACGTTGACCTGCGATCCAATGCGCACGGCGTAGGACCTCCCCTGAGCGGCGTTTGTTGATGCTCAACCAGCATAATACGCTACGTGATGGCCCTTACGCCAGCGCGATAGTCAAACAGGAATGGACAAATGAAGAGCGATGCCGTCTAAGTGACGATGGACAAAGGAGGAAAGCCGACGAAGAGACTTAGAGCTTCGAGGGGAAAGATGGGGGAGGTCGGGCGCCTCTGCCTCGATCGCCCCGAGCTGCCGCCGATCCTGAAGCGGCTGGAAGTCCGCGACCTGCGGATCGCCGGCGGCAGCCTGGACCTCGCCTTCCGCCGCCATCTCCGCGACGTCAGCGTCACCGTCGAGCGCAAGTCGGGCGAGCTCGAGGTGGTGGTGGTACGCAAATAGCCGCGGACCGACGACGACCGACGGCGATCGACGGCGACCGACGGCGACTGACGGCGATCGATTGGAATAAATCCGCCGCCAAGCGGTCTGAGAGAGCGGAGGACCGCCGGCGCCGCTCCGCGATGTGCCGTGCTGGTATCCTGGTGAGGCCCGGCACTTGTCAGCGATCCTGATCCCGATCCCGCTCATCCGCTTCGCGGAGGCAACGGCGCCGCCAAAGATGCCACGGACACTCGACGAGGAGGGCCGCCGCGTCCGCTTCGAGGCGGTGGTCCTGCCGCATTTCGATGCGGCCTACAACCTGGCACGGTGGCTGACGCGTCACGACGACGACGCCGAGGACGTGGTGCAGACCGCCTGCCTGCGGGCGTTGCGTTTCTTCGACGGCTTTGCAGGCGGCAACCCGCGCGGCTGGCTGCTCACCATCGTCCGCAACACGTTCTACAGCTGGGTGGCGCAGCACCGGGAGCACGAGCTGGCCACGCCGTTCGACGAGGAGATCCATACCGCTGAACACTCCGGCGGCGACCCTGAGGCGGAGCTGTTGCGCCAGGCCGACGCCGAGCTGCTGCGGCAGGGCTTCGCGGCGCTGCCGGTGCAGTTTCGGGAGGTGATGGTGCTGCGCGAGATCGAAGGGCTGTCGTACAAGGAGATCGCGGCGATCGCCGGCATCCCGATCGGCACGGTGATGTCGCGCCTTGCGCGCGCCCGCCGCCATCTCCAGGATTACCTGATCGAGAAGGGCGCCGCGGGAGGCCGCTCATGACCTGCACCGGCGACGGCGCCGAACGCGAGCTGCAGATCACCGCTTACCTCGACGGCGAGCTCGACCTGACCAGCGCCCTCGATCTCGAGCGCCACCTCGCGGCGTGCCCCCACTGCGCCGCGGCGCTCGGCGCCCAGCGTGCCATGCAGGAGGCGATCGGGGCCGCCGACCTGCGCTTCCGCCCGACCGCACAGCAGGCGCGGCGCCTGCGAGGGGCGCTCGGCGCGCCGGCGGCGGCCGGGCGGGCGGGGCAGGCGGGGCAGGCGGCGTGGTGGCGGCAGCCGCAGCTGCGCGCGCTGGCGGCCCTGCTGCTGGCGGCGGTCGGGGTCCTGGCCGGCTGGACCGCGGGGCGCCGCTGGCCGGCGCCGGCGGTACGGGGGGCACCGGCGGCGCAGCCGGCGGTGCCGGCGATGGTGGAGCTGCCGGAGCTGCCGGAGCTGCCGGCGATTGGCGAGCAGGTCCTGGCGAGCCACGTTCGCGGCCAGCTCTCTGGCCGGCCCGAGGACGTCGCGTCGACTGACCGGCACACCGTCAAACCCTGGTTCGCCGGGCGCCTTGACTATTCACCGCCGGTCGTCGACCTGGCCGCACAGGGCTTCCCGCTGCGCGGCGGCCGGCTCGACTATGTCGGCGGCCGGCCGGTGGCGACGCTGATCTACCAGGCCGGCAATCACCTGGTCAGCGTCCTGGTATGGCCCGCGGGCCCGGAGACGGCCGCGGAGCGCGCCCCGGCCCCTGGCGGCGCCGTCACGGCGAGCTCGCGGCGCGGCTTCCAGCTGCGGCACTGGTCGCAGGCCGGCATGACCTGGTGGGCGGTCTCCGAGGTTGCAGCGGACCGCCTCGACGAGCTCGTCCGCCGCCTGCGTGCCGAGCTCCCGCCGGCGAGCTAGCGGGGCCTGCGGCGAGTCCGAAGTCCAAGCTCGGGGAATATCTTGCCGGCGCTTCGGTCTAGGCGTGTGAGGCGCCGCCGGACCGCAACCGGGGCTGCCCGCCAAAGGGAGGCGAGACCATGGCCGGTAAAGATCAAGACCGTATCCTGTTCGACCACAATCACGATGGCATCGATCGCCGGGGCTTCTTGAAGTGCATGGCCTGGGCGGGCACGGGCACCTTCTGCGTGCTACAGGGCGGCATCCTCGAGTCCTACGCCCTCGGCAGCACGGCGGAGATCGCCAAGGCGGCGGCCAAGGGAGACCTGAGCTTCGTCCAGATCAGCGACAGCCACATGGGGTTCAACAAGCCGGCAAACCCTGACGTCGCGGCCACCCTGAAAGCCGCGGTCGACAAGATCAACGCGCTGCCGGCGGCGCCGGAGTTCCTGCTGCACACCGGCGACATCAGCCATCTCACCAAGCCCGAGGAGTTCGACGCGGTCGACCAGATCCTCAAGGGCGCCAGCGCCAAGGACGTCTTCTTCGTGCCGGGCGAGCACGACGTGCTCGACGACGACGGCAAGAGCTATCTCGAGCGTTACGGCAAGGGGAGCAAGGGCAGCGGCTGGCGCAGCTTCGACAAGAAAGGCGTCCACTTCATCGGGTTGGTCAACGTGATGAACTTGAAGCAGGGCGGGCTGGGCTCGCTGGGACGCGAGCAGCTCGAGTGGCTCGAAGACGACGTCAAGCATCTGCAGGCGAGCACGCCGATCGTGGTGTTCGCGCACATCCCGCTGTGGACCGTCTATCCGGACTGGGGATGGGGTACCGACGACGGCGCCCAGGCCCTGGCGTACCTCAAGAGGTTCGGATCGGTGACGGTGCTCAACGGGCACATCCACCAGGTGATGCAGAAGGTCGAAGGCAACATCACCTTCCATACCGCCATGTCCACGGCGTTCCCGCAGCCGCAGCCGGGCAAGGCCGCCGGGCCGGGGCCGATGAAGGTGCCGGCCGAGCAGCTGCGCAGCCTGCTGGGAATCAGCGACGTGAACTACGTCCGGGGGCACCATAGCCTGGCCGTCGTCGACTCCGCCCTGGGCTGATCCGCAAACCATTCAACCAGCGCCGGGACGCATCCCGGCCGCTGCGAAAGGCAAGACCATGAGATTGAGACGCGCTCTCTTCACCCTTGGTGTGTCCATGCTGTCCATGCTGGGACCGGTTGCCGCCGCGGACTCGCAGGCAAAGCCGGCGGCTGTCGTCGAAGTGAAGATCGACAACTTCACCTATGCTCCCGCGGCGGTGACGGTTGCCGCCGGAACGACGGTGACCTGGACCAATCGCGACGACATCCCGCACACCGTCGTCAGCCCCGACAAAGTGTTCAAATCGAAAGTCCTCGACACCGACGAAAAGTTCTCCTTCGTGTTCGCCAAGCCCGGGCGGTATCCCTACTTCTGCTCGATTCACCCCAAGATGACCGGCGAAGTCGTCGTGCGCTAGGCGAGGAGGACGACGTGAATCCTTTCGATCTCGCGGCGGCGCTTCAGGCCAAGCATGCGCAGCACGTGGTGCTGATCCACTTCCCGATCGCCCTGCTGCTGACCGGTGTGGCGTTCGATGCCGCGGCGCAGTGGACGCGGCGCCAGGGGCTCGCGGCCGCCGCCTACTACAACCTGGCCGTCGCGGCGATCTCGGCGTTGCCGGTCGTCGCGACCGGCCTCCTCGCCTGGCAATTCCAGCTCGGAGGACATCGGCTGCGGGGCACCCTGCTGCTGCACCTGGTGCTCGGCGCCGCCTCGAGCGCGGTGATCTGGTTGGTGTGGTGGCTGCACTGGCAGGCGCGCCGCAAGGAAGGGCGGCCGCTTCCCGTCTATCGCTGGCCGCTCGAGCTCCTGGCCGTCGCCCTGGTCACGCTGACCGGGCATCTGGGCGGGTTCCTGAGCGGCGTCAACGGAGCGGGCTAGGGTCGCCGGAAGACACCGACACCGTGGCCGTCGCGGATGTGACCTGACCTTCGGCAACTCTCTCCAACTCGAAGTGTACCTCAGCCTTGTCGACTTGACGATCGGCTAAGCGTCGCATAAGCCAAGAACGAGATCAGGGGGACGCACTCGATCTCGAGATCATCCAGCACCCGTTGTATTATCGGGATCTCCCGATGCTCGTCGACACGATGAGGCCAATATACGTCGAGAGGGACGCCGGCGGGTTGCTGTTGCCGGGCTTCGACGTCCAGCCGACTCCTCGACTAACGGTCAGCACAGAGGTTCTGGACCGGTCGATTCGCAACGTGCATGATCGCATCGACCCATGACACCTGATACCTTCTTAACCCGCTTGGGCCAACCTCGAGGCTAATCGTCGTGTCATCCTTGGTCGCGATGAGATTCCAAGGTGGCCAACTTGCATCGTCGCGTAGGTTCAGACCACTGTAGCGTGCGGCGACAGTAGCCACTTCCACTCTCGTCATTCCACATCGGAGCCGACCTACGAATTCATCTGTGCCCCGCCAAAGAGAGAACACGGTGCAGGACGAGGCCAGGAAGACGACGGGAACCCAAATCCAAAAGCTAACCCGGGCAAGCATGGCTATCATCGCGCCCCTGGCTGGTTCAGGGCAAACCGGGGGCGCGCGCCTGCTGGTCCTCAGCGTCGGGCCGGACATGGCAACGGTGAGAGGCCGCCTCCAAAGGAGGGCAGGTAAAGGCCGGCCGGCTTTGGATCATTCCAGCCTGGTGTGTGCCAGGTATTGACTGCATCCGGCGGGCTGAGATGACAAGCCCTCGTTATCGTTCCAGCGAACGTATTGCTGTTGGGCCCCATTAGCTTATAGGTACTCGCCAATGGGTAGGTGTCGTACTGCTGCTTAACGCACTGATCAGAGCTGCAGTCGTCGCTCCATGGACCGCACTGAGTACCGCCTTTGCCAATGGCATTCCTATCGAAGGCGTCGTTGGTAAACTTGCATCCCACCGGTCCGCCCCATTCGCGGTGGGGGGTTCCCATTCCATGTAGCGAGTAGGTAGTGCTCTTTCCGGTTTGGTCTTGGACTTCGATAAAGCAGTGTTTGTACGCCCTGAGCGCAAACACGTCGGCGATGGGCGTACAACAGGTTCTCGACTTCAAGCCAAGAGGGTCGTCGATGAGGACGGGGCTGAGCATAGCGTAAGCGTAAGGATTCCGGTCACCTCGCCCTCCTAATGGATCCGGGCTCGAGTACCTCCCGATCTCGGGCTGATACCATCGGTAGATGTTGTAGTCGCGGGATGTCACGCCATTTGCTTCGACGGTCAGTTGCTGGGCTTCCTGGCCCGGGAGCCGGAGAGGCTGGTGCTGATCCGATGAACGGAGGGTAAAGACCGACCCGTAGGGTTCATATTCTGCACGCCAGGTGACTCCTTGGGCGGCGCTGGTCTGGAGGATCGGGGTTCCGAGATGATCTGTGAAAGTCCAGGAGGTTGCTCCAGCGGTGTCGCTCTGGGCAACCGGATGGTCGCCGAACCAGATGTACTCGGTGAGGATGGCGGGGCTGGTGCTGGTCGTTAGCTCGGACTCGGCGAGCAGGTGCAGCTCGGGGCTGTAGAAGAAGTAACGCCAGTTGCCAGTCGCGATGGCGGCTGGGGCGATTGGCTGGCGAGGCGGGGGGCTGGTGATGACCTCGCTGGCGCCGGTCTGGGAGCTGGAGGAAGCTCCGGCCGGGGCGAGCGAGCGACGTGGCGCTGCAGGCGGGAAAAAGCTGGTCCCATCCTGGATCACGGCTGCAATCGTGCCATAGCCGGGGTGGCCTGGATCTGAGCCATAGGGCGACCCGGGATCGACCTGGACGACCACCAGGGCGGCAATGTTGCCGTAGATCGAGCTTCCCTGCTTGGCGATGCTGGTCGCCACGATGACCCCAATATACGCCGAGAGCGTCGCCGGCGGCTTGCTGTTGCCGGGCTTCGACGTCCAGCAGGAGCTGTCCAGCTGCGGGCTGCCGCTGGTGTGCGCAGACGGCTCGCAGATGGCCACCGGGGTCACGACCGACTGAGCGTACCCCTTGAAGCTGGGGTTCGCCTGGTAGTCGCCGCCGGTGACCTGCCTCGCCCACTGGCTGCCCCAGAAGTTGACGTACTGACCAACCGCCAGGCCAGGCGTATTGCCTCCCCAGATCACGAAGGAAGCGGGCTGATACACCACGACCGGCACCGTCGTCGAGGCCGCAAGGTCCGTGGCGTCGCCAGCAAAGGCGACGAGCAGCAGCGCCGGCCCGGTCGGCACGCTCGCCGGCACCATCAAGCTCGCCGTCGCCGTGCCGGCGGCGTCGGTCGTGCCCGAAGCAATGACCGAGCCGACGCTGAAGGTCACCGTCTTGCCGGCAAGCGGGGCATGGCTCTGCGGGTCGGTCAGCACCGCGCTCACCGGCTGCGGCTGGCCGTTGGCGACCGCCTTCGGACCGGCGTAGACGAGCGCCGTGTCGTCGCGGTGGATCGCCAGCAGCACCGAGGCCGCGGAGCCGCCGTAGCCGACGCCGCCGGCGAAGACGATGCTCAGCGCCACGGCGCTCGGCGGCAGCGCCGGCGTGATCGTAACCGTGGCGGTGCCGGTCGCATCCGTAACGCCGCTCAGGGTCTGCGTCCCCAAGGTGAAGCTCAGCGTCTGGCCGGCGAGGGCCTGACCGGTCGCCGCCTGCGTCAGCCGGGCCGCAAGCGTCAGCGCATCGCCGTAGTCGCCGAACGAGGGACCCGTGTAGGTCACCGCGGTTGCAGCCGCGGTCCACGCCACCGTCGCCGGGTTGGAGAGCAGCCCACCGCCGGCGCCGCCGCTGCCGGCGGTCGCCTGCACCAGGTCCGAGCCCGCCGCCGTGCCGGTGAAGGTGAAGAGCGCCTGCCCGTTCGCACCGGTCGTGGCCTGGGCGCTGGTGCCGGCGTCGGGACCGCTCGCGACGGTGAAGCCGATCGCGACGCCCCCGACCGGCTGGCCGCCGCCGTCGAGCAGCGTCGCCGTGAAGGTCACGGCCGTCCCCGCCGGCTGGCTCACCGTCAGCGGAGCGAGGCTGAAGGAGAGCGGCGAGGTCCAGGTGGCGGTGACCGGACTCGAGCTCAGCGCACCGCCGTTCTGAATCCCGACCGACGCCGTCAGGGTGTCGGCGCCGGCCGTCGTGCTGGTGTAGCTGAAAAGGGTCTGGCCGCCGGCGCCGGTCGTCTGCTGCGCCGTCTTGCCGGCGTTCGGGCCGCTCGTGATCTGGAAGGTCACCAGCAGGTTCGGCAGCGGCTGGCCGGCGCCGTCGGTAGCTGTCAGGGTGGCATTGTAGGGGGTGCCGACCTGCTGCGCGGCACTGGCCGGAGTGAGGGCGAGCTGCACGGCCGGCACCCAGGTGACGCTGGCCGGCCCCGAGGTGATCGCTCCCCCGGTCAAGTTGGCGATCGCCGCACCCAGGGTATCGGCGCCCGCGGCGGTGCCGCCGTAGCTGAAGGTGGCGACGCCATTGCCGTCGGTCGTCGCCTGGCCCTGGCGGCCGGCGTTCGGGCCGGCCTTGACCGTGAATGCGACGGCGACGCCCGCGAGCGGCCCGCCGCCGGCGTCGACCGCCCGGGAGGTGACCTGGGCCAGCGCGCTCAGCGGCACGGTCGCCGCCGCGGGCAGCAGGAAGACCCGGCCCGGCGAGGTGCTGGCGCTGCCCCCGATCTCGCGCCACTGCAGCGACTCGTTGCCGTCGCCGGGCAGGCACCAGAAGCGGTCGGTGCCGAAGGTGTCGAGGATGTGGGCCGTGTCGAGGTAGCTCGTCGAGCTGCCGCCGATCGTCACCGTGATCTTGGGGATCTGGGCGTAGTCCGGCGGGATGGGCTGGTTGCAGGCCAGGAGGCCGTTGACGTCGCTGGTGTCGAAGTCCGGGATCTGGTAACCGGTCAGGATCGCCGACTGGTGGGGCGGGATGGTGAAGCTGCCCCACAGGCTGAAGGTCGGCCCTATCGCGTAGTAGAGGCCGGGCTTGACCTGCATGTCGACGACCACCTTGTCGACGGCGAGCGGGCTGTCGCTGAGGTTGTCGAGCCGAACCGCGCCGTCGTCGAACGGTCCGGCGCCCAGGAACAGCACGTTCGGGGCGCCCTGCCAGGGGACAGGGAAGTCGGGATGGGGCCGCGCGTCGTCGGCGTAGCCGACGAAGACGCCGAGCGGGAACGGCGACTGCCAGGTCACCTTGGCGAGGTTCGAGCGCAGCACGTTGCCGAAGGCGTCGGTCTCCGCCGCCTGGACGGTCGAGGTCCCCACGATGGTGCTGGTGAAGGTGAAGCTGGCCAGGCCGGAGGCATCGGTGACCGCCTGGCCGCTCATCCCCTGGCCGGGGCTCGCGGTGACGGTGAACGTCACGTTCACGTTGGGCACCGGGCGCTGGTTGGTGTCGGTGACCGTCGCGGTCAGGGTGACGGGGTTGCCAGTCACCGCCGCCGTGCTCGCCGGCGCGAGCTGGAAGGCGCCGCCGGCGCTGACCACCACCGTGCCGATCTGCTGCCAGGGGATCGCCTCGCTGCCGGTCAGGCTGCAGTAGTAGGCGTCGGAGCCGCCGGTGTCGAGGACGTGCGCGTTGTCGAAGTAGTCTGTCGCCACGCCGCCGGTGACGACCGTCACCTTCGGGATCCGCGGGTCGCCCGCCGGGTTCTGGCCGCAGCCGACGATCGCGTAGTCGCTGGTGTCGAAGTCGGGGAAGCTCCGCTGGGTCAGGATCGCCGTGCCGTGGGCCGGGACGGTGAAGCTCCCCCAGAGGTTGAACACCGGCGGCGGCAGGCCGAGCGGCTGGATGCCGGGGCGCTGCAGATCGACGGTCACCCGATCGACCGCGATCGGCTGGTCGGTGGCGTTGTCGAGGCGCACCGCGCCTGCGTCGAAGATGGAATCGGGACTGCCGGAGCCGAGGAAGACCACGTTGGGCGAGCCCTGCCACGGGGCGGGCAGGCTGCTGCTCGGCTGCCGGTTGTCGGCGTAGCCGACGTAGACGGCGAGCGGGAGCTGCGAGAGCGTGATCGTTCCCGCCGCGGTCTTCGCCCCGCCGCTGACCGTCAGCGGCGCCGTGGTCGTCGGCACGAAGCCCGCCGCCGTGACCTGCAAGCGGTAGGTGCCCGCCGGCTGGGTGAGGGTGAAGCGGCCCGCGGCGTCGGTCGTCGTCAGGTTGAGCGTGCCGACGATCCCCACCGTGGCGCCCGGGACGGGAGCGCCGCCGTTCGCCGCGACGACCGAGCCGGTGATCGTGCCCGCCGCATCGAGCGCCAGCGTGCCCAAGGCGAAGACCGCTCCCGGCCCCAGGCTCACGGAAGAGGTCGTGCGGCTGCTGAAACCGGTTGCCGTGACGGTGACGCCGTAGGTTCCGGGCGGCACCTGGAGGGTGAAGTTGCCGGCGGCGTCGGTCGTGGCGGTGAAGGTCGACGCGGGGGTGGCCCCCATCGCTACGCTGGCCGGGTCGGCGCGTCCCGCGCGGCTTGCCGCGTGCGGCGCGGCGCCGGCCAGGGACGCGGCGATGACGGTGGCGCCGGCGATCGCCACGCCGCCTGCCGAGCTCACCACGTGCCCGGTGAGCGTCGCCGGGTTGGCGATCAGCGGGATCGTGCCCAACGCATGCGTGGCGCCCGCCGCGAGAGCAAAGGGCGGCAGGGTATACGTGGGATAGCCGGCCTGGGCGACCGTGACCGTATAGGTCCCGGCCCGCTCGCTGAGGCTGAAGGCGCCGGCGGTGTCCGTCACCGTCGAGTCGCCGTTTTCAGCCAGCGAGACCGTGGCTCCAGCGAGCGGTGTGCTGGTCGCGGCATCCACTACGGTGCCGGTGATCAGACCCGGCGCCGGTTGCAGCCGGATCATCCCAGCGGCAAAGCTCCCGCCGGCGGCGAGCGTGAACGGCGTCGTCGCCGCCGGCAGGTAGCCGGCCAAGGCGGCGGTCAGCGTGTAGAGCCCCGCCGGCGCCGTGAGGTTGAAGATGCCGGCCCCGTCGGTCGCCGTGGCGTTGGCGGTGCCGGTGATCCGCACCGCCGCGCCGGCGAGCGGCGCGCCGGTCTGGGCATCCACCACCGTGCCGGTGATGCTGCCGAGGGCGGCCGTCACCGCCAGCGCCACCCGCACTCCGCGGCCGTCGTAGGTGTAGGCCAGACCGTCGCCCGAGGCGAGGAGGTTGCGGGCCGAGTAGGTCAGCATGCCGCTCCCCACCGCGATCTCGTTGCCGGCGGGGTCGTAGGCCACGGCGCGCGCGAAGCCGTTTTCGCTCACCGAAGAGAGGGTGGGCAGCGTGCCGTTGTAGCTGAACGTCGCGGCACGCGAAGAGCCCAGGGCGAGCGAGGTCATGTTGCCCATCGCGTCATAAGCGTAGCTGCCCGGCCCCCAGAGCCCGGCGCCGGTGGACGCGCCGGTCAGCCGAAACAGGTCGTCATAGGCGAAGTCCCGGTTGAAGGTCGCGTCGAGGGCGTCGTGGATCGAAGTGATGTTGCCGGCGGGGTCCTCGCCATACAGGTAATCGGCGGTCGGCCCGGCGCTGCCGTCGAGGCGGTTTTCGATCGGCCGGTAGCGCAGGTCGTAGCTCCGGGTCTGGGTGGTGCCGTTGCCGAAGACCAGCTGCGCCTCCGGACCGAACGGCAGATAGCTGGCCGAGGCAACATAAGTCGTCGTACCCGCGGCGGCCGAGAAGGGCCGATCGGCGAAGTCGAAGCTGGTGACGACCTGCCGCCCCGAGGGATAGGTCATGCCGCTGCGGTTGCCGTTGGCGTCGTATTGGTACGCCGTGCCGTAGGCGCTGCCCAGGATGCTGCGGTTTTCGGATTTGAGCAATCCGCGCCGCTCGTAGGCATACGCCGTGGCGCCGGATGGATCGGTCATCCGCGCCAGGCGCCCCTTGCCGAAGCTCCCGGTCGCTGCGCTGTCGTAGCCGTAGGTCACGGTCTCGGTGGCGGCGCCGGCGAGCTGCGACGTGCTGGTCGGCACGCGGTTCGAAGCATCGTAGGTGCGCGTCGTCGCCGCCCCGCGGGCATCGGTCGTCGCGACCAGGTTGCCGGCCGGGTCGTATTGATAGGTCGTCGTGCCGGTGACCGGCGAGTCCTGGCGCGCGAGCCGGTGGAAATCGTCGTAGTGATAGGTCGTGGTGTTGCCGTTGGGGTCGGTCACCGACGCCAGGTTGTCCATTACGTCATACCCGTAGCTCGTCGTCGCGGCGCCGCCGGGAGCGCTCGCCAGCGTCTGCCGGACGGCGGTCATGCGATGCAGAGCGTCGTAGGTGTAGCTCGTGTTGGGGCTGGTGTGATCGTCGTCCTGGACGGTCGAGAGCTGGCCGTCGAGGTCGTAGGTGTTGAAGGTCCGTGACCCTGGCGGCACCGGATGGAGCACTCCGGCCAGGCGGTTGTAGACGTCATAAGCGAAGCTCTCGCTGTGCTTCGTCGTCCACGAGGCACACGCGGAAGCCGGCGCGCCGCAGCCCTGGTCCTCCTCCATCACCTCGTCGCCGATCACGTTGAGCGTCAGGTGATGGCGCTCGAGTTGGTTGCCGGCGGCGTCGAGCCGGATCGTGTCGAGCAGGCGGCTGGTGCCGTCCTCGTAGCCGTAGGCCATGCGGTTGCCGCGCGGGAGAATCGTTCGCGTCAGGCGGTCGCGGCCGTCGAAGGTGAAGCTCGTCGTGTAGTCGCTCGTCTCGCCGGCGACGCGAAGGACCGCCTTCGAGGTGCTGGCCACTACTCGTCCTCTGGCATCCGTCTGCCGCGCCGTCACCACGCCGTTGGGGTCCACCGCGGTCAGCGCCATCCCGTACTCGTCGTAGTCGTCGAACGTCGAGACGTTGCCGCTCGCATCGGTCGCCGATTGCAGGCGACCGCGGCGGTTCGCATTCGCATCGTTGTCGGCGTAGTAGCTCTGGCTCGTCACCTGCGCCACGTCGGTGCGCGGACCGGCGACCGATAGCAACCGGTGCCGGGCGTCGAAGGTCCTGGTCGTGGTGTAGACAGTCGGCGCGCCGTCGCCCGCCAGCAAGTAGCCCGCCTCGGCCGTGGTGATCACCGTCTCCGGCGCGACCGCGGCGTTCCAGCTGGAGGTCGTAACCTTCTGCGCCCCAGCTTTCGCCGCCGAGGGCTCGTCCATCTCGGTGAGGAAGTTCGGCCACGGCGCGTAGCCGTAGCGATACGCCGTCGTTCGCTGCTGCGCGGTTCCCACCGCCTCGGTCTTCGCCGTCACGTTGCCGTCGCCGTTGTAGGCGTACTGCGTGACGTGGCCGTTGCCGTCCGTCCGTGAGGCGACGTGGTTGTCGTTGGTGTAGGTGAAGTGCTGGTCGTCGCTGGTCGCGCCGCCGCAGGTCGGGCAGTCGCCCAGGATCTCGGTCGGCAGGTAGCGCCCCTTGCCATAGACCAGCGTGAACACCGACACCTGGCTGATCACGCCGTCGATCGCATGGGTGACGCGGGTCTGGCCGCCTGCGGGGGTCGCGTACTCGAAGCTGACCTGGTTGCGGCCGCCCTCGGAGACCGAGCTGACGCCGCGGTCCTGGACATCGTAGGCGTGGCCTTCCAGGAGCACACCCGCCTCGTCCCGCGCCGCGGTCAGCAGGCGTATCACGCCCTGGCTGTCCGCCGCGTAGCTGAACGTCCGCGACGGCTGGCTGCCCGCGTGCAGCGGATCGAACACCTCGGTCAGCACGTTCCCCTGGTAGCCCAGCCGCCAGCTCGCGCCGCCCGGCAGGGTTACCTGCGCGAGCTGGCCGGCGATGTAGGCGAGCTGGATCTGCCGGCCCTCTGCATCGGCCACGCTCACCAGGTTGCCCTGGCCGTCGAAGCCGCCCTGGAGCGTGTTCCCCCAGCGGTCGGTCGTCGCGAGCCAGGCGCCGGTCACCGCGTCGAAGGCGGTCGTCGTGCCGTCGAGGTCGGTGAGCAGAAACCGGCCGCCGGCCGCTACCACCCGCCCGCGCAGCTCGCCGGGCTCGCGGCGAGCCACGAGCCGTCGGACTGGATGACGTACTCGGACTCGTAGCCCTCGGCGGTGATGTGGTACAGGCTCGAGCGCACGCGATCGACCGGCCGCAGGGTCTGCGTGTACGGGTGGGTCCAACCCAGACCGACCGGATACGAAACCAATCCCGGATAGCGCGGCTGCTGGCTGTGGTAGCTCAGCCCGAAGCCGAGCGACAAGGGCGATTGCGCCAGGGTGAAGAACGGCACCGTGAGAGTGACGTCGCCCGAGCCGGCGTTGATCGGCTGGGCGGCACCGCTGGCCGCGCCGCCCGCCCCGGCCGAGCACAGCCGCCGGTCGGTGCACGGGGGGCCGGTGACGTCGATCACCTCGGTGTGGGCCTCCGCCGGGGAGAACTGTCCTGCGGTCGTCAGGTACGTGATCTGCGCCGACACCTCCTTCAACTCGCCGCAGCCGACGGTGACGCTGGTCGTCCACGTACCGTTTTCGAAGTAAATGAACCCTCGCGCCAGAACGTCGATTGGGCTCGTCGCGGAACCCAGGTACAGCACCAGGTGATCGCCAATGAAAAGGGGATCGTTGAAACAGGTGAACCCGGGGGGCCAGTCCCCGTCGTTCGTGCAGTAGAAGTTGGGCGCGTCATAGTCGACCGACACCGCATACGTGTCGGTGTTGCCGTTGTTGGCGACCAGGGCTGCACGGAGGTTCGAGAGCGTCGGCTGAGAGTTACCCGGAGGCGCGGAGGCGCAGCAAGCCGGCGGCCCGAAGGTCACCGGCGGGTGGCAAGTCGAGCCGGGGCTGTCGGCGGCGAGGCGCAGCTGCGAGGAGAGGCCGTCAAAGAAGTACGTTGGTCCGCCGGCGCTGGGGAAGCACTGCTGCGGGTACGTGCTGCAGCCCCGATTGAACTTGTAGCACTGCGCCCGCGCGCCGGCGGGTGCCAACGCCAGCGCCGCCGCAATCCAGACGAACCGCCGCCATCTAGCACTCAACATAAACCCTCCCATGCAACCGGCACGATCCCGCGGTCCTCACCATCGCCGCACCGTCCCCAGGAACGCGCGGCGCAGAAAAAATCTGATCGCTGCTGCCAGCGTGTACGAAGCTCGAATCCGCAGCGTCTAAAAGAAAGCTGCGGCAGTCTCTCTTATCGCCACCCCCTGTTGTCAAGCCATCTCGGAAAGATTGATCTATGTCAATTTATCGATCCACCCCGAATCGATCGTCCAAGCTACCGGGCACCTCGGATTGGAGGTTCCTGGCTAGAGGTGAGACGGACAGAGGGTGAAGTTCGTGCGGTGGCTGGAGGGGAAAACCGGCGCTCCTCGCCGCTCCCGCGGAAGAGTCGGAAACGAGTGAGCCGGAAACCATGCTCTGGCAGCGGTTCCGCGGGATGACGTCGCCGGAGAGGATTCTCCTCGCGCCGAAAGCCGACCGAGCGACGCGCGCTCTGCTCGTCCAGGACAGCGATGCCAGAACCCGAAGCTGTCGGTGCCTTTCGCGCTGCGGCTCCTGCCGGCCAGCCGGATCTTGAAGTGCGGGCAATCGCCAAGGGCGCCGCCACCAGCATGCCGCTGAAGCAGGCGGCCCTCAAGCGGATTCAGGGCCTGGCCCCCTGGCAACGGTGGTAAGCTCGCGCGCCAACGATGACCGGCGCGAAGGCAGAGGAACGCTTCCCGATCGAGCCGCCGATCGAACCCATGCTCGCCAAGGTCGCCGACGAGCTGCCGGCGGGCGAAGGCTGGCTGTTCGAGCCGAAGTGGGACGGCTTCCGCGCCATCGCCTTCCGCGCCGGCGAGCGGCTCTACCTGCAGAGTCGTGACCTGCGGCCTCTCGACCGCTACTTCCCCGAGCTCACGGCGCCGCTGCTCGCGTCGCTGCCCGCGCGCGCCGTGGTCGACGGCGAGATCGTCATCGCCGGCGAGCGCGGCATCGACTTCGACGCGCTGCAGCTGAGGCTGCATCCGGCGGCGTCACGGGTGGCCAAGCTCGCCGCCGAGACGCCGGCCTTGTTCGTGGCGTTCGACCTGCTGGCCGAGGGCAGCGAGGACCTGCGCGAGCTGCCCCAGGCAGAGCGCCGCGCGCGGCTGGAGCGGGCCCTGGCGCACCCTGCCGCCGGCGTGACGCTCACGCCGGTCACGACCGAGCGGCAGCTCGCCGACGACTGGTTTCACCGCTTCGAGGGCGCCGGGTTCGACGGCGTGATCGCCAAGCACGAGAGCACGACCTATCAACCGGGCAAGCGCGCCATGCTCAAGATCAAGCACGTCCGCACCGCGGACTGTGTGATCGCCGGCTTCCGCTGGCACAAGGGGGGCGAGAACGAGCGCGTCGGGTCGCTGCTGCTCGGCCTATACGACTCCGAGGGCCGGCTGCAACACGTGGGGGTGACCTCCTCTTTCACCGCCGACCGGCGGCGGCAGCTCGCCGAGGAGCTCGCTCCCCTGCGCACGAACGCGCTCGCCGACCACCCGTGGCGCGATTGGGCGGCGGCCGACGGCTCGGCCCGCATGCCGGGCGCGCAGAGCCGCTGGAGCGCGGGCAAGGACCTGTCGTGGGAGCCCCTGCGCATCGAGCGCGTGTGCGAGGTCAAGTACGACCACCTGCAGGGCGACCGCTTCCGGCACGCGGCGACGTTCCTGCGCTGGCGCCCCGACAGGCGGCCCGAGGATTGCCGCTACGACCAGCTGGAGGTCACTCCTCCGGCCGAGCTCGGCGCGATCCTCGCGGCGGCCGGCCGCTGACCCCAACGCTCGGCCCGGCATCCGGATCGAGCGCCTCCTGGGCCGGCCGCAGCGGCTTGGGCACGTGCTCCAGGTTCACCCGCACGCGGGTCCAGGTGGTGTGGCGCCCGCGCATGGCGTCGACCAGGACGTCGGCGGGCGCGAGCAGCGCCGCGGCCTGCGGATGACGCACCTTCCACCGCTCGAGGCCGGCGAGCGCCTCGTCCTTGTTCTCGGAACGGCCGATCTCGATCAGCGGCTTGCTGGAGACCCGCCGCGAGGGCTGCGCGCGCGGCGGCTCGCCGGCCTGCTTGCGGTAGTGCGGCGGCCACGGCGCGTCACCCAGCCCCTGGGCCTCCTGCTGCGCCGAGAGCTCGAGCAAACCATCCAGCGAGCATGCGTGGTCGTCGATCGCGGCGTGGCGATCCCCGAGCGAGGCGAAGCGCAGTGGCATGGTGCGCAGGGTGAAGTCCTGCGGCTGGCACGACTCGAGCTCGTCCCAGGTCACCGGCGCCGACACCCGCGCATCGGGCTTGGGCCGCACCGAGTAGGCGGCGGCGACCGTCCGGTCCTTGGCATTCTGGTTGTAGTCGAGGAAGACTCCGTGCCGCTCCTCCTTCCACCACTTGCTGGTGGCCAGCGTCGGCGCGCGACGCTCTACCTCGCGGGCGAAGGCGAGCGCGGCGCGGCGCACCTGGTCGAACGACCAGCGGCGGTGGATCCGCACGTTGACGTGAATGCCGCGTGACCCCGAGGTCTTGGGCCAGCCGACGAGCGAGAAGTCGTCGAGCACCTCCCGCGCGACACGCGCGACGGCCTCGATCTGCTGCCACTCCACACCCGGCACGGGGTCGAGGTCGATCCGCAGCTCGTCGGGATGATCGAGGTCGTCGGCGCGCACCGGGTGCGGGTGCAGCTCGAGGCAGCCGAGGTTCGCCATCCAGGCGAGCGCCGCGGCGTCGCGGGGCACGACCTCTTCGGCCTGGCGCCCCGAGGGGAAGCGCAGCTCGACCACCTCGATCCATGGCGGCCGGGAGGGAGCGCGCTTCTGGAAGAAGAACTCGCCGTGGATGCCGTCGGCGTAGCGCACCAGGACGTTCGGCCGTCCGCCCGCCGCGCGCAGGGCTCCCTCGGCGACCGCCAGATAGTAGTGGACGAGGTCCAGCTTGGTGATCCCTGCCTCGGGAAAGTAGACCTTGTCTGGATTCGAGACCGCCACCTCGCGTCCGGCGGCGGCGATGACGACGGGCGCGGGCTTAGCGGTTGACATGGCTAAAGCATAAGGCAGCTCGGCGGACGGCGGACGACCGGCCCTGGCGAGCCCAGGTGCGCTCGGCCTCCGGACGACCGGCCGGGGGCCGGCGGGATGGCGCTGAGCCTCTGTCGCCGCTTTTGTCGTTTTCTGGACGGGAACACGTCATTGCTTGCTGACCGGGCAGGCTCGCCAAGCGCGGCCCGGGAGGGTGGCGTCTCGCTCGAGACGCCCGACTAAACTAAGGGAGAGAGCCATGTCGAAAGGTCCGAAGGCGCCGGCAACCTGCTGCATTTTGCTCCTGATGGCTGCCACTTCGTCCGCACTCCAGGCGGCCAACGTCGGCGGGGGGTGCACCCCCAGCAGCACGGTGCTCTGCGTCGACAACAATCCCGGAGATCACCGGTTCAAGATCACGGCTACGTTCAGCACCTCTCAAGGGGGCGGGCGCTCCGGAAATGGCGAGGCGATTTCGCTGTCGTCGCTCGGCGTCGACCATGGCGGGCTGTTCTGGTTCTTCTCCGCGGACAATCCCGAGCTGCTGATCAAGGTCCTCAACGCCTGCGCGAGCAACGGCAAATTCTGGGTCTTTTACTCGGCTGGGACCAACGTCGGCTTCATGGTGACCGTCGAGGACACGTTGGACGGCTTGCACAAGACCTACACCAACCCCGATCTGACCCCGGCAGCACCGGTCCAGGACACCTCGGCGCTCAGCTGTCCCTCCTGAGCCGCGCGCGCGACTTGCTAACCAGCCGTGGATGGCATCTAGGCTGACGCAAACCAGCCCAGGAGGATGTCGAAGGCGGGGACCTCGACGACCTATGCGCCGCCGCCCAGCTCCACTTCGCGGGCCGCGGCGTCGAGGATGGCCGTGGCGGCCTCGCCGCCGCAGCAGCGGGTGACGCTCGCGGCGAGGTCGGCCAGCGCCTGGTCGAGCTCGGCGCGGCCGGTCGGCGGAAGGGCCTCGACCACCAGCACCGCGTCGCGGGTGGCGGCCGTCAGCTTGGTCCTGTCCGCCTCCTTCCAGTTCCAGCGCCGGCAGATGGCCGAGACGTCGTCGCGATAGATGACCTCGCCGGGGTGCGGCGGGCGTGCTTCGCCTTCGCCGAGCAGCAGCACCGGCGGCTCGGCGGCGCCGGCGAGGCACAGGACCACGTCGCCCCGGACCTGCGCCAGATCCTCGCCGCCGGCGGGGAGGAGGCGCTCGAGCGAGACGGCGTTGTAAATGTCCACCAGCGGGTTGATCGGGCGCAATGCCTCGCCTTTTGCCACCCGGCGCAGCAGGTTCTCGATCGAGGACGGGCTCTTCTTGGGGCTGGCGCCGAACTTCCGGTAGGCCTCCCGCCAGCAGGCGACGCGCGGCACTTCCGCCAGCGCGGCGCCGGCGAGGGCGGCCCGCGCACCGGCCTCGGCCCGCCGCAGGCGCGCCTCGACCTCGGCGCTCGGGGCCGCGTTGTCGCAGCCGTGCACCCGGACCACCCCGATGAGCGCGTCGGGGAAGAGCGCCAGGAAATCCTCGGCGATGCTGAGCTTCATCGCCTGCCGGCCATCTCCTCGCGCATCGCCGCCAGGATGGCCGCCGCCGACAGCTCGGCGTCGTCCCTGGAGGTGGACCAGTTGGAGACCGAGATGCGCATCGCGGCCATGCCGTGCCAGGTGGTGCCTCCCAGCCAGCAGACGCCCTGGCGCTGCACGCGGCGGATGACCGCGCGGGTCAGCTCGTCGCTGGAAAGCGAGGCGGCGGCGCCCGACCCGACGTGGAAGCGCACCAGCACCTGGTTGAGCACGACCTCGTTCAACACCTCGACGCCGGACTCGGCGGCCAGGATCTCCGCCATTTGGCGGGCGTGCTCGCAGCAGCGCTCCACCAGCTCGCCCACGCCCCGCCGCCCCAGCGAGCGCAGCGCCGCGTAGACCGCGAAGCCGCGCGCCCGCCGCGAGAACTCCGGCACCCAGTCGAGGGCGTCGCGCCCCTCGTGCTGCTGCAGATAGGAGGCGGTGGTGCTCATCGCGGCGGAGTGTGCGCCGGTGTCGGCGACCGCGACGATCCCCGAGTCGTAGGGCACGTTGAGCCACTTGTGGGCGTCGGTGGCCCAGGAATCGGCCAGCACCGCGCCGGCGACCAGATGGCGCAGCCGGGGGCTCGCCGCCGCCCACAGGCCGAACGCGCCATCGACGTGCAGCCAGGCACCGTGCTGGCGGGCCAGCGCGGCGATGTCGGCCAGCGGATCGCAGGCGCCGGTGTTGACGTTGCCCACCTGGGCGCAGATCAGCGCGGGGGCGGCACGCCCGGCGGCGAGCCGCCGCGCCAGCGCCGCCGGCTCCATCCGCCCCTGGCCGTCGGACTCGACCCGCTCCACGTCGTGGGTGCCGAGGCCGAGCAGCCGCAAGGCGCGAAAGACGGTAACGTGCGCCTCGGAGCCGGCCAGGATGCGCAGCGGCGGCGCCCCGCTCAGACCACGCTCGCCCACGTCCCAGCCGAGGCGCGCCAGCAACGCGTGGCGGGCGGCGGCGAGAGCGGTGACGTGCGCCATCTGGCAACCGGTGACGAAGCCGACGCTCGCCCCGGCCGGAAGGCCGAGCAGGTCGAGGATCCAGGCGGCGGCGATCTCCTCGACGACGGCAGCGGCAGGAGAGACGGCATAGAGGCCCGGGTTCTGGTCCCAGGTGCTGGTCAGCCAGTCGGCGCCCAGGGCGGCAGGCAGGCTGCCGCCGATGACGAAGCCGAAGTAGCGCGGGCCGGCGCTGCCGACCAGGCCCGGCTCGGCGCCGGCCGCCAGCTCCCGCAGCACCTGCGAGGGCTCGACGCCCTCGTCGTCCAGGGACACGCCGAGGCGGGCCCGCAGCTCGCCGAGCGTCGCCCTCTCACCCACCGGGCGGGTGGGAAGGCTCTCGAGATACTCGAGCGCCAGCTCGCAGGCCAGGCGCAGGGTGGCTGCCGCGGGGGGCGGCGGACTTGTAGATCCACTCTCCGACTCTCTAAGTCCAGTTTGTCCGGTCTGGGTCTCCATGTCAGGATTATGCCTGCGAAGGGGGGCGATTCCAAGGTCCACTTTGCTATGATTGGACTGATGAAGGCTGTGAGCTTCGTCGTCCTGCTGGGACCCTGGCGCGCCGCCGTAGGAGGGCCCCTGTACCGGCGCCTGGCCGTCGCCGCGGTGCATGCCGTGGTCTCCGGCCGGCTGCCGGTGGGCGCTCGCCTGCCGGCGGAACGGGCCCTGGCGGCGGCACTTGCCGTCAGCCGCACCACCGTGGTCGGCGCCTACGACGTGTTGCGCGAGGAGGGCTGGGTCGAGAGCCGCCGCGGCAGCGGCACGCGGGTCCGCGCCGCCGCCGGCGATGCCAGCGCGGGCGCCGCCGCTGGTGAGGGGGCTGCCGGCGGCGCTGGTGCGAGCGTCGCTGCCGGCGCCGGCGCCCATGCCGCTGCCGGCGCCGTCGCAGCCGCCGCCGGTGCGGGTGCGGCTGGTGCGGCCGGCGGTGGCGGCGAGCTGACCCGGCCTCTCCGGCGCATGGATTTCTTCCGCGGCCTGGTCGAGGCGAGCGGCTCCCGCATCGACTTCCTCGGCGCCCATCTGCCGGCGGCGCAGCCGTTCCTCGCCGAGGAGTGGAACGCGGCGGCCGCGGACCTCGCGGCGCAGCTGGGCCATCACGGCTACCTGGGTCTGGGCTTGCCCGCCTTGCGCGCGGCCATTGCCGCCCACCTGACGGCAGCAGGTCTGCCGACCGCCGAGGAGCAGGTGCTGGTCACCTCCGGCGCACAGCAGGCGATCGGCCTGGTGGCCGCTCTCTACCTCCAGCCGGGTGACGCGGTGGCGCTCGAAGACCCCAACTATCCGGGGGCCATCGACATCTTCAACCATGCGCGGGCGCGCCTGGTCCCGATCCCGGTGACGGCGGAGGGCGCCCACGTCGAGCGCTTGCGCGAGGCGGTCGCCCGCGAGTCGCCGCGGCTCATCTATCTCGTCCCCTCCTTCCACAACCCCACCGGCGCGCTGATGCCGGAGGCGCACCGCCGGATCGTCGCGCGCCTCGCCGCCGACACCGGCACCCCGGTGCTGGAAGACCTCACTCTCGCCGACCTCGACCTCGACGTCCCGCCGCCGCCGCCGATCGCCGCCGCGGCGCCCGGCGCGCCGGTCGTCACCGTCGGCTCGCTGAGCAAGCTCGTCTGGGCCGGCCTGCGCATCGGCTGGGTGCGCGCCGAAGCGCCGGTCGTGGCGCGCCTGGCGCGCTTCAAGGTGCTATCGGACCTCGGGAGCTCGCTGCCCAGCCAGGTGCTGGCCGCCCGCCTGCTGCGCCGCGCCGCGGCCATCCGCGAGGCCCGCCGCCAGGAAGCGCGGGAGCGCCGGCGCGCGCTCGAGCAGGCGCTCGCCGCCGCCCTCCCGGATTGGACCTGGCGCCGCCCGGCCGGGGGGCTCTGCCTGTGGGTGCGCCTGCCGCGCGGCAATGCCGAGGAGCTGGCGCGGCACGCGCTGCGTCACGGCGTCGCCATCGTGCCGGGCCCCACCTGCTCGCCGCGCGACGCCTGGGAGAACTACCTGCGCCTGCCCTTCGTCCTCGCCCAGGGCGAGCTGAACGAGGGTATCGCCCGTCTGGCCCGCGCCTGGGAGGCCTAGGCCCCAGGTGCGGGCCCGGGTCCGGCCCGCGCGGCGCCGGCGCCGCCGCCGGTCGACGTGCTGGTCTAGCCGCATCCAGTTAGCAGGCCGCGGTGTCGACTATCATTGCGCAACGAAGGGAGGTCGCAATGTCTTCATCGGTGGAGCAGGCCCCTGTACTGGTCATCGGTGCGGGGATGTCCGGGGTCGCGGCGGCGTGGTCGCTGCGGCAGGCCGGGATCGGCTCGATCGTGCTCGAGGCGCGGCCCGACCGCATCGGCGGGCGCATCTGGAGCAGCTACGCGTGGCCGCAGGCGACGGTTGATCTCGGCGCCTCGTGGATGAGCCACCTCACGATCAATCCGCTCGTCGAGGTGGCGCGAGCGAACAAGATCGCGCTCGAGCCGTCGGAGCTGCTCAACATCACGCTGACCCAGGCCGAAGGCTACCGGCTCACGGACGACGAGACGGCGGCAACGATGGCGCTCTATTTCGCTGCGTTCGGAGCCGTGAAGCTCGCCGCCGCGCGCCGCGCTCGGCTCGGCAAGCCGGACGTTGCGGTGGCGGGCGAGTTCGCGCGGGCGCTGAAAGCGATGGAGCTCGACCAGCAGACGCGGCTCAATGTCGAGTACTTCATCAACTATTCGGTGGCCGAGGCGAACGCGGCGAACCTCGACGACCTCTCGCTCTATCACTGGGACGACGATTACGTTCAAACAATGCTCGCCATTGCGGTCGTTCCCGGCGGCTACCAGAAGGTGGTCGAGGCGCTGGCGAAGGGGCTCGACGTCCGGCGTGGACACGTCGTCAGCCACATCGAGCAGACCGAGGACGAGGTGACGGTCTCGACCAACCATGGCGATTTCCGCGCGCCGTACGCGATCGTCACGCTCCCGCACGGTGTGCTCGCCAAGCGCCACGTCAAGTTCTCGCCGCCGCTGCCGGGCTGGAAGCTCGACGCCATTCGCGCCATCCACACCGGGCTCTCGGACAAGTTCTGGTTCCTCTTCCCGCGCGCTTTCTGGAAGTCGGACCGCGACGTCGTCGGCCGCGTCGATGAGAGAGGGGACGGGCGGTGGAGCACCTGGATCAACTTCCAGCACTACACCAGGCACGCTGAAGGCGGCGAAGGTAAACGCCGCACCGCCGGGGTGCCGATCCTCATGTGCTTCAACCGCACCGAGCACGCGCTCGCGCTCGAGCAGATGTCGGACCAGGAGGTGATCGACGAGGCGATGCCGATCCTCAGCAAGGCGTACAAGACGCGGGTGCCCGAACCGCTCCTGCAGCGCTCGCGGTGGCACGCCGATCCCTTCGCCGAGGGGACGATCGTGCACGTGCCGCCGGGCGCCAGCAGTGCGGACATCCTGAGCTTTGGCAGCCGTTCAGGCGGTTGCGCTTTGCCGGCGACTCGACTCATGTCGATCTCGTGGGGACCTCGCTCGGGGCGTTTTTCTCCGGCGTCCGCGAGGCGGACAAGCTGGCCTGGCTGGCCGGCGCCGGCGGCGGCGCCGGCGGCGGACGGCGATCAGGGAGCGCTGCCCGGGTCAGCAGCAGCCGTCGCCGCCAGGGATGAGATGAACGGAGGTCACTCGCCGTCGGCGGCCTTGAGGCCGGCCTTCTTGGCGTAGTAGCGGAAGCTGCGGAAGCTCATCCGCAGCAGCTCGGCGGCCTGGGTCTGCACGCCGCCGGCGCGGTCGAGCGCCTGGGACATCAGCTGGGCGCGGATGTCCTCGAGGTGGGCCTCGAGGTCCAGGCCCTCCTCGGGGAGGTTGATCAGGTCCGGGTTGGAGCGGCGGTTGTTGAGCAGCTGCGGCGGCAGGTCGCGGGTGGTGATGGTCTCGGCGTGCGACAGGGCCAGGGCGCGCTCGATGACGTTCTCGAGCTCGCGGACGTTGCCGGGCCAGTCGTAGCTCTCGAGCAGCCGCATCGCCTCGACCGAGATCTGGCGCGCCGGCACGTCCATCTGGCGGCTGTACTTCTGCAGGAAGAAGTCCACCAGCAGCGGGATGTCCTCGCGCCGTTGCCGCAGCGGCGGCAGGTGGATGGGCAGCACGTTGATGCGGTAGAAGAGGTCCTCGCGGAACTCGCCCGTCGCGAGGCGGTTCTCGAGGTTCTGGTTGGTGGCGGCGATCACCCGCACGTCGACCGGCTCTTCCTGGTTGCCGCCGACCTTGCGCACCGTCTTCTCCTGCAGCGCGCGCAGCAGCTTGACCTGCATCGACGGCGTCAGCTCGCCGATCTCGTCGAGGAACAGGGTGCCGCGGTCGGCTTCCTGGAACAAGCCTTTCTTTTCGCGCACCGCGCCGGTGAAGGCGCCCCGCTCGTGGCCGAACAGCTCGCTCTCGAGCAGGTTCTCGGGCAGGGCGCCGCAGTTGATCGACTGGAAGCGGCGGGCGGCGCGCGGCGAAGCGAAATGGATGGCGCGCGCGATCAGCTCCTTGCCGGTGCCGCTCTCGCCGTGGATGAGCACCGTCGAGCTGGCGCGCGCCATGCGCTCGACCAGGGCGAAGATGGCCTGCATGCGCGGGCTCTTGCCGATGATGTTGTTGAAGGTGTATTTCTGCTCGAGCTCGCGGCGCAGGTAGACGTTTTCGTCGGCCAGCTCGGCGCGCTCGAGCGCCTTCTGGGTGAGGATCTTCAGCTCCTCGACGTCGAACGGCTTGGAGACGTAGTCGTAGGCCCCGAGCCGCATCGCCTCGATCGCGGTCTTGGTCGAGGTGTAGGCGGTCATCATCACCACCGCGGTGTTGGGGCTCGTGCTCTTGATCTCCTTGAGCAGGTCGAGGCCGTTGCCGTCGGGCATCAGGATGTCGCACAGCACCAGGTCGAAGCTCTTGCCGACCAGGGCGCGCTGCGCCTCGGCGGCCGAGCGGGTGGTCTCGACCGCGAAGCCCTCGGACTCGAAGAGCATCGTCAGGAACTCGAGGATGCTGGCCTCGTCGTCGACGATCAGCATGCTGGCGCGCATGGCAAGAAGCGAGCGGCGGTCCGGTCAGCCGGCGATCCCCGCGGCCTCCACGGGGCTGACGGACTGCGCCGGCGACGCGGCAAGGGCGGGTGGCGGTGAGGGGGGCGGGGCGGCGCCGGCGAGCTCGGGACGGCCGGGGAGCGGCGCGCCGGGGCCGGCGGCCGGCAGCTCGACGGTGATCGTGGTGCCGCCGCCGGGGGCGCTGTCGACCCGCAGACGCCCGCCGTGTTCCATGACGATCCGGTAGACGATCGCCATGCCGATGCCGGTGCCGCCGTCGAACAAGGACTGGAAAGGATGGAACATGTTGGCCCGCTGCGCCGCCGTCATGCCGCGGCCGGTGTCGATCACCTGCAGGCGGTAGGCGTCGCCGTCGAGCCTGCCGACCAGCCGGAAGGTGCCGCCGTCGGGCATCGCCCGCAGCGCGTTGCGCGCCAGGTTCCAGAAGATCTGGCTCACCTGGTCGGGATCGGCGATCAGCCGCGCCGCCGGCGGCTCGAGGTCGAGCTCCAGGTGATGGCGGACCGACACCTCCTCGCTGTTGGCGAGCAGCTCCATGTTCTCGGAGAGCAGGCGGGTGACGTCGAACGGCATGCTGGCGCTCTCGCGCGGCCGGGCGAAACGCAGGAACCCCTTGATCGTGCGGTCGAGCCGGTGGCTCTCCTTGAGCAGGATGTCGATCAGGCGGCGCTGCGAGGCGTCGTCCGGCAGCGCGCTCGACAGCATCTGCACCGAACCGGAGATCGCCGCCAGCGGGTTGCCGATCTCGTGCGCCAGCCCGGCGGCGAGCTCGCCGACCGCGGCCATGCGGTCCTTCAGCCGCAGCTCGTCCTGCATCCGGCGCCAGCCGGTGAGGTCCTGGAAGATCAGGATGTAGCCGCGATGCGCGCCGAAGGCGTCGTTGAGCCGCGAGACCGAGAAGCCAATGAAGGCGCTGTCGTCCTCGCCGTAAGGCAGCTGCACCTCGACCCGCAGCTTCCCCTGGGGCTCGCCGACCGCCGTCATGTCGTGCCATTGGCTCGCCGAGAGCAGCCCCGATTCGGTGACCGGGGCGCCGAGCAGCCGCTGGTCCTGCTGCCGCAGGATCGCCAGGCCGGACTGGTTGATGCTGGTGATCACGCCGTCCAGGTCGGTGGTGATCAGGCCGCTGGTGATCGACTGGATGACGTCGCGGTGCACCACCTGCAGGTCGGCCAGGTGCTCGCTCTTGACCTCCAGCTCGCGCTCGGCGCGGGTGGCGTTGTGCGCCAGGAAGGAAGTGAGCAGCGCCATCGCGTAGAAGCCCAGGAAATGGATCGCCAGGTTGTAGGCGACGCGCCAGCCGGAGAGCACCTCGGTCATCCCCTCGAGCGGCGCCAGCCAGCCGGCCGAGAGCGAGAGGGCGAGAGCGGCGTAGAGGACGGAGGCGCAGGTGGCGATGGTCACGCCGGCGCGGCGCCGCAGCAGCGTCGAGGCGACGGCGATGATCACCAGGTAGAGGAGCGAGAAAGGGCTCGCCACGCCGCCTAAGTAGTACACCATGACGGTGATCAGCAGCAGGTCTCCCGCGAACTGGATGTAGGCGTGGACGACCAGGTGCCGCCGCAGCAGCCCCAGCAAGCCGATGTAGACCAGGGTGGCGGCGAAGGTGGTGCCGGCGAGCAGCACCACGTAATGCGTGGCCTCGGCCGGGAAGGAGTCGGGGCGCGCCAGGACCAGCAGGAAGAAAGGCAGCAGGACGCTGGTCACCGCCACCACGCGGACGGCGATGTACCAGCGGAGGTTGCGCTCCAGTGCGGGCATCGAGAGTGGCTCCGGGCGGCCGGCGCCGCGGCAAGCGGCAGCCGGCCCCCTCAAGAGCGCGGACGTGATTCTACTCGGGCACCGTTTTCTAGCCGCGCCCCCCTAGCCGATCTTCGAGAGCACGTCGTAGAGCGGCAGGTACATGGCGGTCACGATGGTGCCGATGACCGCGCCCAGGACGGTGATCATCAGCGGCTCGATGAGCTTCATCAGGCCGGCCACCGCGGTGTCGACCTCCTCCTCGTAGAAATCGGCGATCTTCGCCAGCATCTGGTCGAGGGCGCCGGTCTGCTCGCCGACGTTGATCATTTGCACCACCATCGCCGGGAAGACCTTGGTCTCGGCCAGCGGCTCGCTGACGGTCTTGCCTTCCTCGACGCTCTTGCGCACCGCCATGATGGCGTCCTCGACGATGGCGTTGCCGGCGGTCTTGGCGGTGATCTCGAGGCCGTCGAGGATCGGCACGCCCGAGGCGGTCAGGGTGGCGAGGGTGCGGCAGAAGCGCGCCACCGCGATCTTGCGCAGCAGCATGCCGATCACCGGGATCTTGAGCAGGATGCTGTCGATGATCCGCGCGCCGCGGTGGGTCTTGTGATATCGGTTCAAGAGGATCCAGCCGGCGACGATCATCAGGAAGATGAAGGGGAAGTAGCGGCCCACGATGTTGCTCGCCCCGACCACGACGCGGGTGATCAGCGGCAGCTCGCCGCCCAGGCCGGCGAACAGCTGGGTGAAGACCGGGATGACCTTCCACAGGATGATGAACACCACGAAGGCGGCGATGACGATGACCGAAATCGGGTAGATGAGCGCCGACTTCACCTGGCTCTTCAGCTTGACCGCCTTCTCGATGTAGGTCGACAGGCGCTGCAGGATGACGTCGAGGATACCGCCCGCCTCGCCGGCCGCCACCATGTTGACGTACAGGTTGTCGAAGGCCTTGGGGTGCTTCTTCATCGCGTCGGCGAGCGACGAGCCGGACTCGACGTCGCTGCGCACGGCGTTGATGACCGTCTGGAAGGTGCGGTTCTCCTCCTGATCGCCCAGGATCTCCAGGCACTGCACCAGCGGCAGGCCGGCGTCGAGCATGACCGAGAACTGGCGGGTGAAGATGGCGACGCGCTTCTGGCCGATGCCGCGCGGGATGCGGGGCAGCAGCTTGATCTCGCGCCCCTTCTCGCGGATCGACTGGACCTGGATCTGCTGGCGCCGCAGAACGGCGATGGCCTGCGCCTGGGAGTCGGCCACCAGCTGGCCCTCCGAGGGCTGGCCGGCCCGCGTGCGGCCTCTGTACACGAAACTGGGCATGGCGAAGCTCCCTCTGTCGCTCTCGGCTGGCGTTTACGGCCTGAGCCGGCGTTTAGCGATGTCTGTGCATCAAGCCTGCACCGCCAGGTTCATGGCGGCAGGGCCGCGCGCGATGATCTCCTGCAGCTCCTCGGGGAGGGACGAGCGCGACATGGCGGTTTCCAGGGTGATCAGGCGGCGGAAGTAGAGCACGGCGAGCGACTGGTTGAAGGTCTGCATGCCGTGCTTGGCCTGTCCGGCCTGCATCATGCCGTAGATCTGGTGCACCTTGTCCTCGCGGATCAGGTTGCGGATCGCCGAGCTGGGCACCAGGATCTCCATGGCGAGGGCCCGCCCCTTGCCGCCCGCCTTCGGCAGCAGCGCCTGGCACAGGATGCCCTCGATCACCAGCGACAGCTGGGCGCGGATCTGGGCCTGCTGATGGGCGGGGAAAACGTCGATGATGCGGTTGATCGACTGCGCCGCCGAGTTGGTGTGCAGGGTGGCGAAGGTCAGGTGGCCGGTCTCGGCGATGCGCAGCGCCGACTCCACGGTCTCGAGGTCGCGCATCTCGCCGATCAGCACCACGTCGGGGTCCTGCCGCAGGGCCGAGCGCAGGGCGTTCTCGAAGCTGTGGGTGTCGGCGTGGATCTCACGCTGGTTGACGATGCAGCTCTTGTGGCTGTGCAGGTACTCGACGGGGTCCTCGACGGTGACGATGTGCTCGTGGCGCTCGCGGTTGACCTTGTCGAGCATCGCGGCCAGGGTGGTCGACTTGCCGGAGCCGGTCGGGCCGGTCACCAGGATCAGCCCGCGCGGCTTCTCGCACATGCGCTCGATGACCGGCGGCAGGCCCAGCTCGCGGAAGTTGCGGATCTCGAACGGGATCTGACGGAAAACCGCGGCGATCGCGCCGCGCTGATGGAAGATGTTGGCGCGGAAGCGGGCCAGCCCCTTGAGGCCGAAGGAGAGGTCGATCTCCAGGTTCTCCTCCAGACGGTGCTTCTGGTTGTCGGTGAGGATGGAGTAGCAGAGCTGCTTGGTCTCGGTGGGCGTCAGCGGCGGCAGGTTCATCTGCCGCAGCACTCCGTCGATGCGGACCTGTGGCGGCGAGTTGGTGGTGATGTGGAGGTCGGAACCGCCCTGCCCCACCATGTCCTTGAGCAGTTGGTTGAGAGTCGGAAGCATCCAATCCACTCCTCGAGCACCCACCAGGCCGGCGGCGCCCGCCAGTCCCCGGCCAGAACCGCCCGGGGCGTGCGGGAGAGCGCTTGCCTGAAACCACCGGCCTGAAACCAGCGGCCCCGGAACCAGCGGCGAGCGCTCTAACTACCGGCGCGACAAGACTCTTCGGCCGATCTTACACCACCCGGCGAAGCGAAGAGAAGCAAGCGGCTGCTGGGCCCGCTGGGCCCGCTGGGGAGCGTCAGGCCAGGCAGGGCCGCTCCGGGCCGCAGGCGAGCCAAGGCTGTGGCCGGCGCGGCCGGCGCGGCCGGCGCGGCCGGCGCGGCCGGCGCGGCCGGTGCGGCCGGTGCGGCCGGTGCGGCCGGTGCGGCCGGTGCGAGGCCATGAGCTCCTGAGTCGAGCTTGCGCTCATAGACCCGGATGAAGAATCGTCCGGCGCCCACCCTCGCGGTCGGCCGTGCCCAACCGAACGCGGCGGCGAGAGCGTAGTTTCGTTCGACCCCGTCCCACAGCAAGGTGTCGTAGTCGTTGCCGAAGGAGCCGGGCCCGTACTCCGACGTCGTCCGGTTGCAGAGCAGAACGAAGCGCGGACCGGTCCTGCGGATCAGGAGCGCCGCCTCCTCCATCTCGCGCTTCCCATACAGCGCGCCGGGAAGGTACTGGTCATGGCGCAGAGGGCTGCGCAGTCCGGTGATGAAGTTGAGGAAGCCCCCTTCCGGGAACGCGGCCAGCATGTCGCCGGGATGAGCCCGCTGGCGCAAGTAGAGAAGCGTCTGCCCGAAGACGCGGGCCTCCCGCTTCGGCAGTTGCAGCGCGCCGGCCGAGGTCTCCAGCAGGCGGTTGCCGGGCCGGTGATCGACCTGATCGAGGCGATAGAGGAAGATGCCGGCGACGACCACGAGCAGCGCGACCAGGCGCCGGCTGAAAGCTGCCTGGTCAGGCAGCCGCGGCGCGAGCCTGTCGAAAGCCAGCAGCGTGAAGCTGGCGAGCAGGCCAGGCAACGCCACCGTCGCATAATTGCTCATCTTCGGCCCAATCGACAGATTCAGCAGCACGCGGCTCGACACCGCCGCGCTGAACGCGAAGAGCAAGAAGCTGGCGCGCTCCTGGCGGGTGGCGAGCGGCCGGCGGAGCGGGACGGCAGCCGCCAGCGCAACGACCAACGGCAGTGCGGCAATCAAAGGTGGAAGATTCTTGAGCGGTTCCGCGTACGGGCTCTCGAGATAGGCCAGCAGCAATGCCAGCATCATGACGGCGAAAAGCCAGCGCGGCCGGCCCCGAAAGTCGGCGCGTGCCCGCCGCGGTTCGTCATTGCGCTGCCGGCGGGGATCGGCTGCCGGCGCTGGCGGCGTCTCGGGTAAAGCGGGAGGTAAAGCCGGAGGTAGAGCGGCAGGTAGGGCGGCGGCGGGCTCGGCGGCGGGACGGGAGGGCAGGGCGAAGTAGCCCAAGA
>DASZHY010000337.1:0-10163 GCA_035949675.1 Thermoanaerobaculia bacterium | reverse complement strand
CCGTCGGCGGTGAACGACACCGTCGAACCCGAGATCGAGCACACCGAGGTCGCCGCGGCGTCGATGGTGAACGTCACCGCGAGCCCCGACGTCGCGGTCGCCGTCACGGTGTAGGACCCCACGCCGGGCGTTGCCATGGTCGGGGCGGTCGAGGTGAAGGTGATGGTCTGGTCCGCCTTGGCCACCGGGAACGACTGCTGCGCCTGCGGCGCCGGGTTGTAGTTGGCGTTGCCGGCCTGGTTGGCGTCGATGATGCAGGTGCCGGCGCCGATGAACGACACCGTCGAGCCCGAGATCGAGCACACCGAGCTCGCCGCGGCGTCGATGGTGAACGTCACCGTGAGGCCCGCCGACGAGGTAGCCGTCACGGTGTAGGTCGGCCCGCCGAACTTCGCTCCGGCCGGGGCGGTCGAGGTGAAGGTGATGGTCTGGTCGCCCTTCGCCACCGCGAACGACTGCTGGGCCTGCGGCGCCGGGTTGTAATTGGCGTTGCCGGCCTGGTTGGCGTCGATGATGCAAGTGCCGGCGCCGATGAACGACACCGTCGAGCCCGACAGCGAGCACACCGAGGCCGCCGCGGCGTCGATGGTGATCGTCACCGGCAGGCCCGCCGACGAGGTGGCCGTCACGTTGTAGGTCGGCCCGCCTACCTTCGCGCCGGCCGGGGCGGTCGAGGTGAAGGTGATGGTCTGGTCGCCCTTCGCCACCGCGAATGACTGCTGCGCCTGCGGCGCCGCGTTGTAGTTGGCGTTGCCGGCCTGGTTGGCGTCGATCACGCACGTGCCGGGGGCGGTGAACGACACCGTCGAGCCCGAGATCGAGCATACCGAGGTCGCGGTCGCGTCGATGGTGAACGTCACCGTGAGGCCCGCCGAAGAGGTGGCCGTCACGTTGTAGGTCGGCCCGGCCACCTTGGCCCCGGCTGGAGCCGTCGAGGTGAAGGTGATCGTCTGGTCGCCCTTGGCCACCGCGAACGACTGCTGCACCTGCGGCGCCGCGTTGTAGGTGCCGTCGCCGGCCTGGTTCGCGTCGATCACGCAGGTGCCGGGGGTGGTGAACGACACCGTCGAGCCCGAGATCGAGCACACCGAGGTCGCCGCCGCGTCGATCGTGAACGTCACCGTGAGGCCCGACGAGGCGGTCGCCGTCACGGTGTAGGTCGGTCCGCCCACCTTCGCCCCCGCCGGGGCCGTCGAGGTGAAGGTGATCGTCTGGTCGGTCTTGCCCACGGCGAACGACTGCTGCGCCTGCGGCGCCGCATTGTAGTTGGCGTCGCCCGCCTGGTTGGCGTCGATAACGCAGGTCCCGGAAGCGGTGAACGACACCGTCGAGCCCGAGATCGAGCACACCGAGGTCGCCGACGCGTCGATGGCGAACGTCACCGTCAGGCCCGACGACGCGGTCGCCGTCACGTTGTAGGTGGCCCCGCCCACCTTCGCATTGGCAGGGGCCGTCGAGGTGAAGGTGATCGTCTGGTTGCCCTTGCCCACCGCGAACGACTGCTGCACCTGCGGCGCCGCGTTGTAATTGGCGTCGCCGGCCTGGTTGGCGTCGATCACGCAGGTCCCGACGCCGATGAACGACACCGTCGAGCCCGAGATCGAGCACACCGCGGCCGCCGAGGCGTCGATGGTCAACGCCACCGTCAGGCCCGACGTCGAGGTCGCCGTCACGTTGTAGGTCGGCCCGCCGACCATGGCTCCCGCCGGCGCCGTCGAGGTGAAGGTGATCGTCTGGCTGCCCTTGCCCACCGCGAACGACTGCTGCACTTGCGGCGCCGGGTTGTAGTTGGCGTCGCCGGCCTGGTTGGCGTCGATCACGCAGGTCCCGACGCCGATGAACGACACCGTCGAGCCCGAGATCGTGCACACCGCGGCCGCCGACGCGTCGATGGTCAAAGCCACCGTCAGGCCCGACGTCGAGGTCGCCGTGACGTTGTAGGTCGGCCCCCCGACCGTCGCCCCTGCCGGGGCCGTCGAAGTGAAGGTAATCGTCTGGTTGGCCTTGCCCACGGCGATCGTCACCGTGGCCGTCGAGCTGCCGACGGCGTTCTTGATCACGTACTTGAACGTATCGTCGCCGATGAAGCCCGAGGCCGGCGTGTAGTTGAAGCTGCCGTCGGCATTGAGCGTGATCGAGCCGGCCGCCGAGGTGGGAGTGGCCGCGCCGATGGTCGTCTGCTCGGCGCCGGTGGTCGCGCCATAGCTGAAGATCGAGGCGCCGTTGAGCGTGTCGTTGGCGAGCACGCCGGGCGCCGGCTGGGCGAGAGCCGTGTTGAGGGTCGTGGAGTAGCTGTCGTCGACGGCGACCGGCGTCGCGACCGCGAAGTAGCCGCTCACGTCCAGGATGAGGTGGACGCTCTGGCTCGCCGCGGCCGTGAAAAGAGCGTCGATGGTGCCGTTGCCGTTGAGCGCCAGCTGCACGACGGCGTTGTTGGCGCGCGTCTTGCCCGGCCCGAAATCGAGGTCCGCCAGGCCGGCCGCCGAGCCATCGCCGCGATAGAGCTCGATCGAACCTCCGGCCGTCGCCTGAGTCGCCGTCAGGTTGACCGCCACCATCTTGGCCGCGGGCGGGACCCCGCACGTTCCCGTGACCTGGATCGACCTGGCGACTCCCGTCGAGAGCGCCGGTGCGTTCGCCGGCATCCGGCTGTCGAAGACCCGGCACGGCGCCAGCGTGAAGAACGCAACCGCTGGATTCATGACGCTGGCAGTGATCGGCGGCCGCAGGGTGTGAGAGCTCGCCGCGTTCGCCGTCTGGCCGGTGCGATGCTCGGTCCGCGGCGCCCGGGCGCGGACGGCGCGGAGATCGGAAGCCGCGGTGGGTGGCGAGGTGGCGGCAGATGACGGAATGCCTGCAAACGCCGTCAAGGCCAGGACGATGGAAGCCTGCAGGGAGCGGAATCCGACGCGCATGGATCTACTGCCTCCTCGATCGCCCAGCCCCCTGAACAACCGGCCAGGGGCACTCCGATCTCAATTCATTAGCGGGTGATGCTGCGCAGTTACTTCACTAAGATCCAAGCGAACCGCGCGGCACGCACGCTGTACGAAGAACTGATTGAGGTTGTCACAAGCGTCGAGAATTTGCAAACCGACGGGACCATTAAAGCAGTCGGCAGGTTCACGAAAATGCACGGCCGGCAATGATTCCGAGCGACGGCGGTCATCTCGCCGCCGCCCGCCCACCCGCCATCATCGCCGCCGTCGATCGCCGTTCAGTGCGGGGCCGGCGGCTGCGGCGCGTGAGTGCCGCCCGACGCCGGCCCAGCCTCGGGTTCGCCGCCAGGGGAGGCATGAACGTCCGCTTCCTTCAGCATCGCGGCGTACTGCTCGGGACTGAGCTTGGGCAGTTGCTTGAGGAACGCGACCATGGCCCAGAGCTGCTCGTCGGTGTGGGTCATGCCGAAGGACGGCATGCCGGTCATCTTGATGCCGTGCTTGAGCACCCAGAAGAGGCGCACCGGCGACTGCTCGGCGGCTTCGTGCGCAAGGTCCGGCGGATCGGGGTTGAGCCCCATGCCGATCTCCGACTTGGGCACCCCGGGCGCGCCGTGGCAGACGACGCACATCTCGCTGAAGTGCCGGAGCCCGGTCCGGACCAGCTGCGGGTCGCCGAGCGGCGGCGGCGCCGGCAGCTCCGCGGCGCGCCGATCGATCGAGCGGTCCTTGAGCGTCTCGAAGACCCGTGCCCGCCACTGCGGCTCCGGGACGGCGGCCGAGACGTCGAAGACCCCCGAGTAGACCAACCCGGCCGCGCCCGCCGCGAGGAGTACAATCAAACCGATCAGGACTCGGATGGACCTCATCTCTCGCTCTCCTTCCAGTGTCTGCCGTCGCCCCTAGCGCCGCCCCACCGCCGACGCCGCCCAACCTCGCCCTGGTGCTCACCGGCGGCGGCGCCCGCGCCGCCTACCAGGCGGGAGTGCTGCGGGGCATCGGGCGCCTGCTGCCGGAGCTGCGGGTGCCCATCCTGGTCGGCGTCTCCGCCGGCGGCATCAACACGGTCTTCCTCGCCGCCCACTCGGCACCGCTGGGCGAGGCGTCACGCGCCCTGGAGGCGGTCTGGAGAGGGCTCGAGACCGCCAAGGTCTTCCGCGTCGACGCCCCGTCGCTGGCCAGGCACTTCACCCGCTGGGTCACCCAGCTGTCGACCGGCGGTTCGCCGATGGCGCCGAGCGTCCGCGGTCTGGTCGATGCAAGACCCCTGCACAAGCTGCTCGAGGACACCGTGCCGACGGTGGACGGCGAGTTCATCGGCATCGCCCACAACCTCGAGCGCGGGCTGCTGCACGCCGTGGCGCTGACCACCCTCAACTACTCGACCGGGCAGACGGTGACCTGGGTGCAGGGCGCCGACATCCGCCCCTCGACCCTGGCCCGCCTGTGCAGCCTCAAGAGCCGGCTGACCGTCGATCACGCCATGGCCAGCGCGGCGCTGCCGCTGTTCTTCCCGGCAGTGCGGCTGGGTGACGCCTGGCACGGCGACGGCGGCGTCCGCCTCGACGCCCCGCTCTCCGGTGCCCTGCGCCTCGGCGCCACCCGTATCCTGGCCATCTCGCCGCGCTACGAGCAGAGCGTGGAGGAAGCGGCCCGGCCCAAGATCAGCGGCTATCCGCCGCCGGCGCAGATCCTCTCACACTTGATGAACGCCATCTTCCTCGACGTCCTGGACCGCGACGCCCGGGTGCTCGAGGTCCTCAACCGCCTCGTCCGGCAGCTGCCGCCCGATCAGCGGGACGGGATGCAGCCGGTGGAAATGCTGGTGCTGCGCCCATCGGAGGACCTCGGCCGGCTGGCCGCCGAGTACGAGCCGCGCCTGCCGCCGGCCTTCCGCTACCTCACCCGCAGCCTGGGCACGCGGGAGACCAACACCTCCGACCTGCTGTCGATGCTGATGTTCCAGCCCGACTACCTCGATCGCCTGCTCGCGATCGGCGAGCGTGACGCCGAGGCCAAGAGCGACGAGATCCGGCGCCTGGTCGGCGCCACGGCGGCTCCCGTGGCTCCTGCGGCTCCCGCGGCTCGGAGGCTCCTGGACGCCGCCTCGACGCCATGATCACGACGTAGCAATCTCAGGCGATCGTCACCTCGGGGCAGAGGAAGACGTCCTGGATGGCGTTGAACAGCTCGATGCCCTCGCGCATCGGCCGCTGGAAGGTCTTGCGCCCGGAGATCAGCCCGGAGCCGCCGGCGCGCTTGTTGATCACCGCCGTCCGCACCGCCTGCTCGAGGTCGCTCTGGCCCTTCGAGTCGCCGCCCGAGTTGATCAGGCTGGCGCGCCCCATGTAGGAGTTGACCACCTGCCAGCGCGTCCAGTCGATCGGATGATCGGCCACCAGGTCGCCGTAGATCCGCTTGTCGGTCTTGCCGAAGTTGAGCGCCGGGTAGCCGCCGTTGCGGTCGGGCTGCTTCTGCTTGACGATGTCGGCCTCCATGGTGACGGCCAGATGGTTGGCCTGGCCGGTCAGGTCGGCGGCTTGGTGGTAGTCGACGCCGTCTTTCTTGAAGGCGTTGTTGCGCAGGTAGGCCCACAGGACCGTGGCCATGCCCAGCTCGTGGGCGTGGTGGAACGCCTCGGCGATCTCGACGATCTCGCGGTGGGAGTCCTCGCTGCCGAAGTACACCGTCGCGCCGATCGCCGCGGCGCCCAGCTCCCAGGCCTGCTCGACGTTGCCGAAGAGGATCTGCTCGAAGCTGTTGGGGTAGGAGAGCATCTCGTTGTGGTTGATCTTGGCGATGAAAGGGATCTTGTGCGCGTAACGCCGCGCGACCGATCCCAGCACCCCCAGCGTCGAGGCGACGGCGTTGCAGCCGGCCTCGATCGCCAGCCGGATGATGTTTTCCGGGTCGAAGTAGTCGGGGTTGGGCGCGAACGAGGCGGCGGCCGAGTGCTCGACCCCCTGGTCCACCGGCAGGATGGACAGGTAGCCGGTGTCGGCCAGCCGGCCGTGGCCGTACAGCCGCTGCAGGTTGATCAGCACCCCCGGCTTGCGGTCCGAGCTGCCGAACGCCTGGTCCACGTGGTCGGGCCCGGGCAGCATCAGCCGCTCCTTGCCGATCCCCTTGCATTTGTAGCCGAGCAGCGCCTCGGCCTCGTCGCCGAGGCGGGAGCTGATGCGGTCAATGCTGCTGCTGGGGGCGCGTTCGGTGATAGCCATCAGCCGTTCCTCCCTTGGATCGCGCACGCCCTGGCCACGGCAGCCAGAGCGGCCACTTCCGTATCGTACGGGGTTGCGGGCGTGAGGGGAAGGCGTCAGACAAAAAGACGGGCGGGCCCGGGGCGTTGGTGCTACGGGGCTGACCCCCGGGCCGCGCGGGCCGGGAACATCCCGGCTTACGGTGAGTACGCGCCCCGCGGCCGGCTGGATGAGTCGCGCCTCGACCTGGTCCGGCGGGGTTTGCCGCCGGAGCCGCCGGGGCGCCTACGGGGGCTGGTCGGCGGAGTACAGGCGCCATTGATCGCCGGCGGCAACCAGCTTGCACTGGCGGTTCAGGCGGCCGGCGACCAGCGCGCCGGGCGGCATGCGCCAGCAGTAGATGTAGTCGACCAGCGGCAGCAGCTCCCGCACCCGCAGGTGCTGCGGATCGCCCTCGATGTCGAGGCTCGCGGGGCGCACCGCGAAGGGGCGGAAGCGCACCGGGAAGTAATCGGTGTTCGCCTCGTAGTTGTCCCAGTCGACCAGCCCCTTGGCCACCGCCGCATAGCCGGTGGCATGGTCCACCGAGCCCGTTCGCATGCAGCTCGTGGTGTGGCGGTCGAAGATCAGCGGCACCACGACCGCGCCCGGAGGCACGGCGTCGAGGCCGCGGACGAAGGCCTCCACGTCGCGGCTGCCGGCGCGGTAGCAGGGCACCGCATAGGTCACCGGGCGCACCGCCAGCGCCGCCAGCGCCACGACCGCCGCCGCCCTGCCCCACCGCCCCACCCTCGCCGAGAGCCACGGCAGGACGACCAGGAACGGCATCATCGCCAGGCGCGGCTTGAGCATCGACCCGCCGGCCGCCCCTTCCGGGCTCCAGAAATAGAGCCCGGTCAGCAGCAGCGCCAGCACCAGGAAGGCATCCTCCTCGCGCAGCCACTGCCGCAGCCGAGCCCTCAAGCCGCCGCCGGCGGCGGCCCTTGCCAGCCGCCGGCGGACGATTCCCTCGCGCAGCAGGCTGAAGGCCACCCAACCGGCGAACACCTTGGCCAGGATCGCCGCGGTGCGCCCGCCTTCGTCGGCGAATTGCCAGACCGGCCGCAGGTGCGCCAGCTCGGCCCACAGCTGCTGCCAGGTCTCGTAGGAGGGAGAGGCCGGAGGACCGTGGCGCAGGACCGTGAACCAGAACGGCAGCACCGCCCCCGGCACCAGGATCGCCAGCTGCGCCAGATGGCCCCGCCACCGCTCGCGCCGCCAGCTCGCCAGCCACATCACGCCGATGCCGGCGAGCGCCAGCACCGCCGCCAGGATGTGCGCGAAGTAGCACAGCGTCAGCAGCACGTTGAGGACGGCCGCGAAGCCCGGGCCCGGGCGGTCGCGGTGGCGCCACCACCAACCGAGGGTCAGCAGCAGCAGCGGCACGCTGAAGCAGAAGTTGTAGAAGCCGAGCCCCAGCAGTACGTTCCACGCGAACGGCAGGCCGAGCAGCGCCAGCCAGGCGCGCTCGCGCTCGACGGCGCCGGCCAGGTACCACAGCGCACCCGCGACCAGCAGCACGTAGAGCGACAGCAGCGCCTTCTCCGCGGCCGCCGGCGGCAGCACCCGCATCAGCTCCCTCAATGCCTCGTGGGTGAGGGAGTTGGGCACCGGCTGCGGGTTGAGATAGTAGTACTCGCGCAGCACCGCCGCCCGCGACGGGCCGGCGAGCTGCCCCATGACCCAGGCGTTGTAGACGTGGCTCGGCCCATCGGTCGACGGCAGGTAGCCGGGCACCGCCCAAAACGGCACCAGGTACAGCGCCGCCAGCCCGGCATAGACCAGGGCCGGCCAGCGCGCCCGCCATGCCTGCGGCAGGCGCGTCAGGCGCGCCACGCGGGGCAGGTTCGGCTGGCTCGGCGGGCCGGGCGGCGGCGCCGCGCCGCTCTCAGGGCTCAGCGGGACCCTCCATGCCCAGGCGCTCGAGCAGGTGGTGCAGGATGCCCGCGGTCACGCCCCAGATCTGGCGCCCGCCGACGTGATAGATGCGCAGGTTGCGGCGCACCCCGTCGTAAACCACCGGCCGCTCCTCGACCAGGCGCGGATTGGTGAACGCCGCGAGCGGCAGGCGGAGGACCTCGGCGATCTCGGCGGCGCTGGTGAGCAGCTCGTAAGGATGCGGGATCGCCCCCACGCACGGCACGATGCGGAAACCGCTCGGGACGTCCTGCTCGTCGAGCTCGCCCAGGCGCAGGACATGCGCGGGATCGAGCCCCACCTCCTCGCGGGCCTCGCGCAGCGCCGCCGTCCAGACGTCCTCGCCCACCTCGCGGCTGCCGCCCGGGAAAGCGATCTGGCTGGGGTGGCTGGGGAGCGTGTCGGTGCGTTTGGTCAAGACCGTCCACAGCTCCCCGGCGTCGACGTACAGCGGCACCAGCACCGCCGCCTGCCGCAGGTCCGCCGCCGCCCGCCCGCTCAGCCGCCGGGGAGGCGGTGTGGCAAGGCGCTCCCGCACCTCGACGATCCAGCTCGGGCGGTCCGTCGCTCAGCTCCCGCCCGGCCCGCTCCCGCCGGCATCGCCGCCGTCGCTGCCAGGGCCGGCGGGCAGCTCGGGCTCGAACATCTTGGCGGGATCTTCGCCACGGCGCAGCTCCATGCTCACCGGCCCCGCCCTGGCGCCCGGCAGCCGAAGGTCGAGCTCGTACAGGTAGTAGTCGTCGTGAGTCCACCACATGGGGTGCACGGCGCGCGGCCGGCGCAGCGGCACCTCGAAGACCTCCGCGCCGTTGGGCCGCAGCAAGCTGGGGCGCAGCTCGTGGCCGCCGGCGGTAAGGTGGGTGGGGGCGCGGCGGTCGAGCTCGACGGCCAGGAACGGCAGCGGCCGCGGGCTGCCCACCAGCAGGTGGGCCTCGCCGCTGCCGGCCATGCGCAGGCCGCTGCCGCCTGCCGGCCGCCAGACGTCATGGCTCAGCAGCTTCACCCAGAGGCCGTTGGCAGTGCCGTCCTGGCCGCCGGGGATGTGGCTCTGCGTCGTCTCGTAGGGCAGCAGCCGTTGCGCCGCCACCGAGACATGACGGTAGCGGCCATCCTCCCCCACCGGGAAGGCAGTCGGGTGGCGCCACAGCGGCCACAGGAAAGGCGCCGCAAGGGCCGCCGCCAGCGCCACCGTCGCCGTCCGCAACGGGCGCGCCGCCATGAACCAGAGCGCCGGGTACAGGGGCAGGAAGTAGCGGTTGGCAATGGCGCCGCCGCCGCCGTAGAAATTGAACGGCCGCACCAGCAGGAAGCACAGCGCCGCCAGCGCAACCGCCAGCGGCAACGCCCAGCGGCCGCGGTCGCGGCGGAAGGCGAGCACGCCGAGCAGCAGCGGCAGGAAGTACGGCAGCACGCCGACGTCGCGGCCCACCAGGAAGTAGACGAGGTTCCAGCCCCATAGCCGCAGGCTCGAGCTGGGCTCGAAGGCTCCCTCCTGGGTCCAGGAAGTGTTGCCCCACTGGCGCAGCTTCTGATTCCAGGCCGAGGCCGGAAAATCGACAGCCGGATAGCCGGTCCGGGCGTAGAAGCCGAGCCGCTGGCCCGAGTAGCTGCTCCAGTCGCCGCCGGCGGCGCGCTGCACGCCGGCGGTCAACAGCAGCAGCGCCACGGCCCCGGCGGCGAGCGCCGGCCACCCCTGGCGCCGGCGCTCGGCGGGCACCGCCAGCGCCGCGGGCAGCAGCAGCGCCAGGTAGAACGGCCGGAAGGTTCCCGGCACGGCGAGCAGCGCGCCGGCCAGCGCCCAGCGCGCGAGCCAGCGCCAGGCCGGCCGCGGCCCCGGCTCGGCGCCAAACATCGCCGGCGCCGGCAGGTCCCCCGAGCGGCCCCCCGTGCGGAAAATCAAGGTCGAGCGGTCGCCGGCGTAGACCAGGGAGAAGCCTGAGGCGGCGGCGGCAAGCAGGAAGATGTCGGCATGCACCCAGAAGACGTAGGCAAAGGCCACCGAGCCGAAGACCAGCACCGCGACGGCAAAGGGCGCCACGGCGCCCAGCCGCAGCCGCAGGGTGCGGGC
>DASZHY010000336.1:0-2488 GCA_035949675.1 Thermoanaerobaculia bacterium | reverse complement strand
GAGGCGGGAGAACAGCCGCCCGGTGTCCACCGCGCCCTCCTCGGTGGCGAGCGTGTTGGCGTTCATGATCAGCACCACGCGGTATTCGGCGAGCTCGTCGTAAGCGGCATAGAGCGCCTCGATGCCGCGCATGATGGTCGTCTTGCCGGTGCCGGAGTTGCCGATCAGCAGCAGGTTGCCGTACTTCTCCCCCTGCAGGTGCTTGAAGATGGCCACCGAGACATAGCGCAGGGCCTCCTGCTGGCCGATGACCCGCTTGCCCAGCTCGTCATGGATGTCGACCGGTCTCATAGCTCCCCTGCTGCCGAAGGTGCCCGGGGCCACCCCAACCGCGACACGGGATAACCCACCGCCCCCGCCGCCGATTCCCCCAGCACCGCAGGATACCTGACAGAGGAGCCGGGCTCGAAGCCGCTGCCTCTGTGGTTGCCTCCCGCGGGCCCGGCCGGGGGGCGATCCTCCGAGGTACACTCCGGAGGTGGGCCGCGCCTCCGTCACCGACCTCGAACGCCACCTCAACGCCGACCAGATCGCCGCCGTCACCCATGGGGACGGCCCGCAGCTGGTGCTCGCCGGGGCGGGATCGGGCAAGACGCGGGTGATCACCTACCGCATCTCCTGGCTGGTCGAGGAACGCGGCGTCGATCCCGGACATATCGCCGCCGTGACCTTCACCAACAAGGCGGCGGGAGAGATGCGGGAACGGGTGGAGGGGCTGCTCGGGCTGCATCCGCTGCCGGCCTCGGTCGGGACCTTCCACCGCTTCGCCCTGCTGCTGCTCCGCCGCTACGGCGAGCGGCTCGGCGTCAAGCGCGATTTTGCCGTGCACGACGCCGCCGACCAGCTGGCGCTGATCAAGGAGGCGCTCGCCGCCGAAGGCCTGTCCGAGACCGCTTTCTCGCCGCGCGCCGTGCTGGCCCAGATCAGCGCCGCCAAGAACCGCCTGATCGAGCCCGCCGCCTACGAGTCGGCTGCCGGCAACTTCTTCGAGAGAAAGGTAGCGGCCCTCTACCGGCGGTACCAGGGCCAGCTGGTGCAGGCCTCCGGCCTCGACTTCGACGACCTCATCGCGCTCGCCGTCAAGCTGCTGGCGACCGACGCCGAGGTGCGCTCCCGGGTGCGCGCCCGCACTCGCTACCTGCTGGTCGACGAGTACCAGGACACCAACCACGCCCAGCTGCGGCTGATCCAGGAGCTGGCGGGCGCCGACGGCAACCTCACCGCCGTCGGTGACGAGGACCAGGGGATCTACCGCTGGCGCGGCGCCGACCTCGAGAACATCCTGCGCTTCGAGGAAGCGTTCCCGGGGGCCACCATCCGCAAGCTCGAGCGCAACTATCGCTCGACGCAGACCATTCTCGACGTCTCCGGAGCGCTCATCGCCCACAACGCCAATCGCCGCGGCAAGCGCCTGTGGACCGACCGGGGCACCGGCGAGAAGGTGGAGCTCTACCGCGCCGCCGACGAGGTGGAGGAGGCGCGCTGGACGGTCGATGCCCTGCAGGACCTCTCCCGCCGCGTCAAGCTGGCCGACATGGCGGTGCTGGTGCGCACCAACGCCCAGACCCGGGCGCTCGAGGACGAGCTGCTCAAGCGCGAGGTCTCCTACGCGCTGGTCGGCGGCGTCCGCTTCTACGACCGTGCCGAGATCAAGGACCTGGTGGCCTACCTGCGCGTGCTGCGCAACCCGCGGGACAACTTTTCGCTCGGGCGCATCTTCAACCAGCCGCCGCGGGGCATCGGCAAGTCCACCGTCGAGATGCTGCGCGAGCAGGCGCAGCATCTCGGCCAGCCGCTCTGGGACGTGATCCATCTCGACCAGCTGGGGGGGTTGCCGGCGCGCAGCGCAGCCGCCGTGCGCCGCTTCCGCGACCTGGTGCTCGGCCTGCAGCAGGCCGCGGACGAGCTGCCGCTGCCGGCCCTGCTGGATCGGCTGCTGGCCTTAACCGGCTACGCCGACCTCTACCGCCAGGACGATCCCGAGGACCAGGCCAGGCTCGAGAACATCCGCGAGCTGCTGTCGGCGGCGCAGCAGTTCACCGAGGCCCAGAGCTACAACCGCGGCGACTCCGACCTGCTCACCGCCTTCCTCGACCACGTCTCGCTGGTCACCGATCTCGATACCTGGGAGGCTGAGCGCGGTGTCTCGCTGATGACCCTGCACAGCGCCAAGGGGCTCGAGTTCCGGGTGGTGGTGGTGGCCGGCCTCGAGAACGGCCTGCTCCCCCACTTCAACTCCCAGGGGGCGCCCGAGGACGTCGAGGAGGAGCGGCGCCTGCTCTACGTCGGGATGACGCGGGCGCGCGAGCGCCTGATGCTCACCTCCTGCCGGCGGCGGCGCATCGCCGGCCGCTACCAGGACCAGGCGGAATCGCCTTTTCTGGCGGAGCTTCCCGCCGAGCTGCTCACGGTCAGCCAGAGCCCGGGCCTGTTCGAGGGTCCGCGCATGGACGCGCGCGCCCAGGGCATCTACTCGTTCTTCGGCGGC
>DASZHY010000335.1:0-7093 GCA_035949675.1 Thermoanaerobaculia bacterium | reverse complement strand
GCCGGTGAAGGTGAGCTGAGCGTTGGGCATGGTGATCGCCGACTCGGTCTGGCTGCCGGGCGTGCAGCTCGTCGGATCGGTGCAGTTGCTCACCGTGTAGACCGAGCCGCGGGCCAGGGCCGCGGCATACTCGTTGGTGTCCACGAAGCGGACCACCTCGCCGGTCAGGGCATCGACCAGCGCCTGCCAGCTCTCGGGCTCGCCGGCGCGCAGGAAGGCGAAGCGGTAGACCAGCTCAGGCTTCCAGCCGCTGCCGATCGCGCCCTGGAAGCCCACCTGGTCGGCGGCGCCGCGCGGCACCCAGAGGAGCGTCCCGTCTTCGACGAAGCGATCGCCGGGGAGCAGACCGCCCAGATAGGCGGCCAGGGCGGCCTTGGCCTGCGCCCTGGTCAGCGCCGGCGTCGCAGCCGCCAGGCGCTGCGTCTGCGGCACCGTGCGGTCGACGCCGAATTGCACCAGGTTGCCGTGCGAGACGCGAAATACCACCCGCGCATTGTCGACCGGGATACCGGCGATCTCCTGGCGGAAGACGAGGTTCCAGAACTGCCCCTGCTCGCCGAAGTGGACGGAGCCCCGGGCGTCGAGCACCAGCTGGCCGTTGGGCACCTGGAAGAAACTCGGGTAGCGCTCGATCAGGCCGCGCGCACTCTTCTCGAGGTCGCTTACGGCGACGCGTGCGGCCGCCTCCGGGGCGATCCAGGGCAGGCCCTGACCTTCGACCAGCGCCATGCCGCCCGAGCGGCGATCGATGTAGAAGCGCCAGGCGGGGCCCGCCTCCGCCTGAAAAGAGGCGACCGCGTCATGCGTCGCCGAGGTCACCTCGGCCGCCACCTGCGGCAGCTCCTGGGGGGCCGAGGTCGCCACGAACCCGAGCGGGCTCAGCCGTTTGGCGAGCACTGAAGAGTCGGAGCGTGGGCTGACCACAGCGGCGCCCGGGTGCGCCGCGAGCAGGCTTAGGCCGAAGCTCGCGGCCAAGAGCCGGTGGGAGACGCGGACGGGATGCCGCTGGTTCATCGGTTCTCCTTCGGTCGAGTGCAAAGAACAGCGGAGGAACATAAACTCTACCATCCATGGTGATCGGTGGCGGCCGCTCGGAAATGAGGAATATCACTCAATTGCAGCCGGGACTTTCCCTCAGACCCTCGGCGCCGGAAGAGCGAGCCGACAGCGGGCGGCGCGGCCGGCAAGCGGCGGCCTGGCGCCTTGCCGCGCTGCTGACTCTGGCCTGGGCGGCGCAGCCGGTTGCGCCGCAAGCGGTGACGACCGCACCGGCCGCGATCAACCTGGTCTTGCTGACGCTCGACACGACGCGCGCCGACCACCTCGGCTGCTACGGCGGGCGCGGGGCGCACACGCCGGCCCTCGATGCCCTGGCGGCGCGCGGCACGCGCTACCGCCGCGCCCTGTCGCCGGCGCCGCTGACCCTGCCCGCCCATTGCACGCTGCTGACCGGCCTCGATCCGCCCGAGCACGGCGTGCGCGACAACGGCACCGCCGTCCTGCCGGCGGAGATTCCGACTCTGGCGACCCGCCTGGCGGCACACGGCTATGCGACCGCGGCGTTCGTGTCCTCGCGTGTCCTCGATCGGCGCTTCGGCCTGGCGCGCGGCTTCGAGGTTTACGACGATCACCTGCCGGCCGAGCAGATCGGCGAGTACGGTTATCCCGAACGCGATGCCGCCCAAGTCACCACCGCGGCCCTGGCCTGGCTGCAGTCGATGCGGACGATGCGGGCGCTACGGACGACGCGGGCGCTGCGGACGACGCGGGCGATCGACGCTCGCCGGCCTTTTTTCCTGTGGGTGCACTATTACGATCCGCACTCGCCTTACGCGCCGCCGGCCGAGTGGTGGTCGGCCAGCGAGGAAGGGCGCTATGCCGGTGAGATCGCCTATATGGACAGCCAGATCGGCCGCCTGCTGCGGGAGCTGTCGGCATTGTCCGACCAGCGGCTGCTGATCGCGGCGGTCGGCGACCACGGCGAGGCGTTGGGGGAGCATGGCGAGCGGACCCACGGCCTGTTCCTCTATCGCGCGAGCCTCGAGGTGCCGCTCATCCTCGCCGGTACGGGAGTCCCGGCGGGGCGGGTGGTGGACGGCGTCGTGGCGACCCGGCGATTGGCGCCGACGTTACTGGGCCTCCTCGGCGGGGCCGGCGACACCGATGCGATCAGGCAGGGGCTCGGCGGCCTCGGTCAGGCGGTCCCCGCCGCGGCAGGCTCGGCGTCGGCGTTCAGCGAGACGCGCATGCCGGCGACCGAGTACCGCTGGAGCGCTCTCGAATCGATCTCCGAGGATCGCTGGCGGCTCATCGTCGCGCCGCGCCCCGAGCTCTACGACGTCGTCACGGATCCCCGGGAGGCCCACAATCTTTATGGCGAGCGTCCCGCCGAGGCCGCGCGCCTGCGGCAGGCTCTCACCGCCTACAAGCAGAGCTGGCGGCCGCGCCGTGCGCCTCCACCCGCCGCCGACGCCGCGCTGGGCGCCTCGCTCCGGGCTCTCGGCTATGTTTCGGGAGCGGGTGCCGGTGCCGGAGCGGAGGGCAGCGGCGGCCTCGATCCCAAGGACGGCATCGTCCTGCTCGGGCGCTTCGAGCATGCGAGAGGGCTGCTCGACCTGGGCCGCTTCGCCGAGGGCGAGCGGGAGCTCGGGGAGCTGGTCCAGCGCAGCCCGGACAACGTCCCTTTTCTCACCCAGCTCGCCCGCGCCCAGCTGGCGAGAGGCCACGGCGAGGCCGCTCTCGCCACCTATCGCCAGGCTCTGGCGCTGAACCCCACCCTCGACTTCCTCCACCTCAACCTCGCCGATGCCTTGCGGACGCTGCGGCGTCAGGGCGAGGCCCGCGAGGAATATGAGGCGGCGCTACGGCTCGACCCGCGCAGCGCCGCGGCCTGGCTGCAACTCGCCAACCTGGCGGCGGACGAAGGCCGTGCCGATGCGGCGCTCGCCCTGTTGCGACGGGCCACCGAGGCCGGCACCGACAGCGCGGTCGTTTTCACCCGCCTGGCCGAGCTCGAGATCGCCGCCGGCATGCCGGACGCCGCCGCCGGCGACCTCGAGCAGGCGACCCGGATCGCGCCCGGCTGGGCGCCAGCTTGGCTGCGGTGGGGGGAGTTGGCCGAACGCCAGGGCAGCAGGGAGGCGGCCCTGGCCCGCTATCTGCGCGCCGCCGGTGCGGACCCGCGGAGTGCCGATGCCTGCCTGCACGTGGGGCGGCTGCTGCTGCGCAGCGGCGTGAGCGGCCGGGCGCGCCGCTACCTCGACCGCGCGGTGGCTCTCGAGCCTGGATCGGCGGCGGCGCGCGAAGCGAGCCTCCTGCTCGGAGAGCTGCGCTGAGGCGGGGTCAGCCGCCGCCGGCCGCGCCGCCCTCGCGGCGCAAGGCGGCGGCGCATTCGCTCACCTGCCGCTTCACCCGCTCCATCTCGGCCTGGTCGGCCGGCTTGAGGCCGCCGCGGGCCTGGACGTCGGTCCACAGCTGCAAGGCGCGCCGGTAGAGGCTCAGCGCCTCGCGCCGGTGCTCGAGGCGCTCGGCGGCGCCGGCGCCGGCGGCGCCGCCGGCCGGGGCCTGGGCGAGACGCTCCTGGACGTCCGCGAGATTGGCGTAGGAGATCGCGGGGTCGCGGCGGACGAAGACGTCCTGGGGGTCCCGGGCAACCAGCCACTCGCGCAGCCGCAGCCCCTCGCGCAGGCTGTCGATCGCGGCGGCCGGGCGGCCCTCGGCTAGCAGAGCCTCGCCGATGCGGTTGTAGGTGTTGGCGAGGTCGCGGCGGTAGTCGACGTTGGCGGGGTCGCCGGAGACGAGCGCGTTCTGGAGCGCGAGCGCCGCGGCGTACCTGGCCTGCGCCTCGCCGAAGCGCCGCTTCCCGGCCAGGGCGTCGCCGAGCTTGTTCTGGGCGATGGACAGGGTGCGCTGGGCACGGACGTTGCGGGGATCGGCCGTGACGAGGGCCGCGGCTACCGGCAGGGTCTTCTCGGCGGCGGCGAGCCGGCCGTCGGCATCGCCCACGCCTTCCATCGCCTCCCCCATCTTGAGGTGCGAGGTGAGCAGCGCCTGCAGGGTCTCGGCGTCGTTGGGATGGGCGCGGGCCAGCGCCTCGAGCGCGGCGATCGCCCGGGTGTGCCAGCCCGCCGCTTCGCGGCAGCGGTCCTGCCAGCAGAGGGCGTCGCCGGTCTTGGTCTCGGTCATCGCCAGCTCGCGCTGCACCTCCCGCTGCACCTCCATCGGCGCCGGCGCTCGGGCCGGTCCAGCGCCGGGAAGGCCCGTCTGCAAGCCCAGCAGGATCCGGCGCGCGGCGGCGAACTCGGCGAGGCCCCCTGGCAGATCGCTGTTCCAGGCCAGAAAGTCGCCGAGCGCGATTCTGCTGCGGGCAAGCTCGAGCGCCATCTCAGAGTGGCCCGAGTCGCCGGGGGCTTCGGCGGCCAGCGCCGATTGCAGCTCGACCGCCCGCCGGTAGTGCTGGAGAGCAGCGCCCGAGGCGCCGATGACGCCCAGGGCGTCGGCGCTGCGCCGCTCGCAGCGCGCGATCTCGGCCCGCACCGCCGGATTCGCCGGCGACTGCCGCAGCAGCCGGGTGAGGATGCGCTGCGCCTTCTGATAGGCGGCGATCGCGCCGCGGACGTCGCCCAGGTTCGGCTGGTTGGGGTTGCCCTGCACGTCGCCGACCCTCTGGTAGGCGGTCGCCAGCTCCAGCTCGAGCGCCGGGTCGCCGCCGGCCTCGGCGGCCAGGCGGTCGAGGTAGGCGAGGCCCTTGCGCACCAGCAGCTGGCGCGCGGGGGTCGAGCCGGGCAGCGGCGCGATGGCGTCGTGGACCTCGAACAGCAGCGAGTTGGCGAGCGCTCGCAGGTCCTGGAACCGGCGCTCGGCGATGCGGGCCTGGCGCACGGTGGCGAGCAGCCCGCCCAGCAGGCTGGCGGCGATCAGGGCGGCCGCGGCGAGGCCGACGCGGTGGCGGCGCGCGAACTTGCCGGCGCGATAGGCCAGCGTGTCGGGGCGCGCCCGCACCGGCAGCGCCGCGAGGTGGCGGCGCACGTCCTCGGAGAGCCGCTCGACCGACGCGTAGCGCCGCTCCGGCTCCTTGCGCAGCGCCTTCAGCACGATGTTGTCGAGATCGCCGCGCAGGCGGCGGCGCAGCGCCGGCAAGCTCAGCCCTGCCTCCCCCGCGGCGGCGGCGACGCTCGGCCGCGGCGGCGGCTGGTCGCAGACCACCCGCGCCACCTCGACCGGGCTGGTGGTCGCCAGCCGGTACGGATGCGCGCCGACCAGCAACCGGAACAGCAGCAGGCCCAGGGCGTAGACGTCGGTGGCGGTGGTGACGGGCTCGCCGCGGACCTGCTCGGGGCTGGCGAAGAGCGGCGTCAGCAGGAGCTTGCCGGCGCGGGTGAGCTGCATGGTCGCGTCGCTGTCGGCGGCGGGCAGCAGCTTGGCGATGCCGAAGTCGAGCAGCTTCACCGCACCGCCGGCGGTGACCAGGATGTTGCCAGGCTTGAGATCGCGGTGGACCACCAGGTTGTGGTGCGCGTGCTCGACCGCGCCGCACACCTCGCGGAACAGGCGCAGGCGCTGCCCGAGGTCCAGGCCCTGGTGCCGGCAGAACTGGTCGATCGGCTCGCCGTCGACGTACTCCATGACCAGGTAGGGCAGGCCCTCGGCGGTTTCGCCGCCGTCGAGCAGGCGGGCGATGTTGGGGTGCTCGAGGCGGGCCAGCGTCTGGCGCTCGAGCAGGAAGCGATCCCGGGCCTCGGGGGTCGCCAGGGCCCAGGGCAGCAGCTTGATCGCGACGCGCTGGTCGAAAGCCTGGTCGGCGCGCTCCGCCAGGTAGACCGCGCCCATGCCGCCGCGGCCGAGCAGGCGCAGCAGGCGATAGGCGCCGATCCGCTTGCCCAGGAGATCGGGCTGCGGATCGCCGCCCAGCGCCCGCTCGGCCTGGTCGACGGCCGCCTCCAGGAAGTCGCCGCCCCGGTCGTGGGCCGAGAGCAGCGAGCGCAGCTCGGCCACCAGGACCTGGTCCGCCGGCGGCAGGGCGGTCAGCCACCGCTCGCGGTCCGGCGCGGGGATCTCGCAGCCTGCGCCGAAGAGCTCGTCGAGACGGCGCCAGAGGTGCGTGGCGCCGCCGGGATCAGGAGCGCTCGAGCTCACGGAACAGCCAGGCCTTGGCCATGGCCGCGTCGCGCTTGACCGTCGGCGCGGAGAGGCCGAGCACCTCCGCAACCTCCTCGACGGTGAGGCCGGCCAGGTAGCGCATCTCGAGGATGCGGACCTTGCGCTCGTCGAGCGCCGCCAGGCGATCGAGCGCCTCGTGCAGCGCCAGCAGGTTGACCGCCGGCGGCGGCGTGGCGCCCAGCCCCTCCGACAGCTCGACGCGGACGCTGCCCTCGCCGCGCTTGACCGCTCCCTTGCCGCGCGCGTGGTCGATCAGGATCTGGCGCATCGCGCGCGCCGCCAGGCCGAGGAACTGCGAGCGGTCGCTGGCGTCGAGCCCGGGCGAGCGCGACAGCTTGAGGTAGGCCTCGTGGACGAGGGCGGTGGGCTCGAGCGTGTGCTCATGACCCTGGCCGCGCATCGAGCGCCGCGCCAGGCGGCGCAGCTCGTCGTAGACCTGCGGCCACAATGCGTCGAGCCCACTTTCGGGGTGCATCTCATAGTAAGTATACCTTGCGAACGGCGCTGTAGCACGACGAGCGACACTGATCAACTGATCATCATGAGCGCAGCCGCTGGATCGCGGAATACGCGAAAAAAGTGATCAATTGCCCTCCGGGGGCATGCGCCGGGCGGCGGCGCGGCGGGTGCGCGGCGGGTGGGGCGGGCGCGGCGGGTGCGCGGCGGGGCGCGGCGGGTGGGGCGGGTGCCGCGGTTGCGGTGAGTGCGGCGGGTAGGGCGGGCGCGGCGGGTAGTGGCTGAGGCGCCGGGCGGCCGGCGCGCTGCACCGGCGCTGAAACATGCGGCGCCTGGCGCGCGTATTTTCGCAGGAGCGTCGATCTCCGCCGGCGTCCGCCGATGCCTGCCACCGCTTCAGGAGGGTTTCCATGCTGAGCCTGCGTGCGCTGTTCAAGATCTACCCGGGGCCGGTCACCGCCCTGGCCGGCATCGACCT
>DASZHY010000334.1:0-5105 GCA_035949675.1 Thermoanaerobaculia bacterium | reverse complement strand
CTGCGTCACCGCGTAGGTGGGGAAGGGGCCGCCGCAGGCGGCGCAGGCGCCCATGGCGATCGCCCACTTGGGATGCGGCATCTGGTCCCACAGCCGTCGCAGCAAGGGTGCCAGCTTCTCGCTCACCGTGCCGGCCACGATCAGCACGTCGCTGGCGGCCGGCGCCGTCGCCGGCGGCGGTGCGGCGGCGGGCAAACCGAGCCGCGCGCGGTCGTAGCGGGGGTCCAGGACCGCCGTCATCTCGACGGCGCAGCAAGCCAGGCCGAGACGGATGGGGCGCAGGGCCGAGCTGCGCGCCCAGTCGAAGATCAGGTCGCAGGTCGTGGTCAGTGCGGCAGCACCTGTCGAGGTGCTGGCGGCGCTGGCGGTGCTGGCGGTGCTGGCGGTGATCACCGCGCCTGGCGCTCGGGATAGGGGATCGGTCATCGGAGCTCGCCTGCCGCCCGTAGCTTATCCCGGCCGCCGAGCCGTCCTGACCCTGCTACAATCCCGCTCCGCAAATGACTGAAAGGGAAATACTTCCAACGGTCGACGGGCTGCTTGCCCTGGTCGACGCCATGGCCGGCAAGCCGGTGCTGATGCTGGTCGACCTGGTGGCCGACGTGTTCATCAGCGGGACTCCCAAGCGCATCAGCCGCGAGGCGCCGGTTTTGATCCTGAGCTTCGAAGGCGAGCGCCTCACGCCCGGCGGCGGCGCCAACGCGGTGGCCAACGTCGCCGCGCTCGGCGGCCGCCCGCTGCCGCTCGGCGTCGTCGGCGACGACCTCCACGGCGAGCGGCTGCGCGACGCCCTCGCCGCCCTCGGAGTGCCCGACGCGGGCATCGTGGTGCGGCGCGGCTTTCGCACTCCGACCAAGGTGCGCATCCTGGGCGGCGGCCGCAATCAGGTCAAGCAGCAGATCGTGCGCTACGACGTCGAGGACAAGCGCGAGCTCTCCGGCGAGGAGCAGGAACGCTTCGGCGCGGCGCTCGCGGGCTGGCGCGGCGCGGCGCGCGCCGCCATCGTCTCCGACTACGGCTACGGCGCCGCCGATCCGGCGCTGCTCGCGCCGCTCCGCGCCGCGCTGGCCCCCGGCGGGACGCTGGTGGGCGACAGCCGTTTCCGGCTGTCTGCCTTCGCCGGCCTGGACGGCGCCACCCCCAACGAGGAGGAGGCCGAGGCGCTCCTGGGTGCACGCCTCGCCGACGATCTCGGGCTCCTGGAACGGAGCTGCCGCGGCCTGCTCGGCCGGCTTGGCGTCCGCTTCCTGCTGCTCACCCGCGGCAGCCGCGGCATGAGCCTCTTCCGGGACGGCTCGACCGCCCACCTGCCGGTCTCCGGCGGCGACCAGGTGGCCGACGTCACCGGCGCCGGCGACACCGTGATCGGCACCTTCGCGCTCGCCCTGGCCGCCGGCGCGAACCCGCTCGAGGCGGCGCTGCTTTCGAACTACGCCGGCGGCGTGGTGGTGATGAAGGCGGGCACCGCCACCCTCACCAGAGACGAGCTGCGCCGCGCCATCCGCGCCGACCCGCGGCCGCTCGAGGGGCTGCGTTGAGCCAGCCGGCGCCGCTCAAGGGGCTGCGATGGGCACGGTGCTGAGCCGGCCACGGCTGGCCGCGCGGCTCGCCGAGCTGGCCGCCGCCGGGCGCCGGATCGCCTTCGCCAACGGCCACTTCGACCTCCTGCACGTCGGCCACCTGCGCTACCTGCGGGCGGCCCGGGCGGAGGTCGGCGAGGCCGGCGTGCTGGTGGTGGCGGTCAACGGCGACGCTTCGGTCGGACGCCTGAAAGGCCCCGGCCGCCCGCTGGTGCCGGCCGCCGAGCGCGCCGAGCTGGTGGCGGCGCTCGAGCCGGTCGACTTCGCCGTCATCTTCGAAGAGGACTCGCCGGCCGCCCTGCTCGCCGAGCTGCGCCCCGACGTCCATTGCAAGGGCCCCGATTACGGCTCTCCGGAAGCCGTCCCGGAGTACGAGGTGGTGCGCGCCTATGGCGGCCGCACCGTCCTGGTGGGCGACCCCAAGGACCACGCCACCAGCGAGCTCGTCGGCCGCATCCGGCGGCTGCCGGGCGCCGGCGGCGAATGAGCGGGACCGTCCCCGTAGCCGACCGCGCGCGCATCCTGCTGGTGCGCACCAGCAGCCTGGGCGACGTGGTGCACGCCCTGCCGGTGCTCACCGCCTTGCGGCGCCACCTGCCCCACGCCACGCTGGGCTGGGTGGTCGAGGAGCCGTACGCGCCGCTGCTCGCCGGCCATCCTGACCTCGACGAGCTGATCGTCGTCCGTTTGCGGCGGTGGGGTGCGCGGCCGCTCGCGGCCGGCACGCTGTCCGGCATCGCCCGCTTCCTCGGGGACCTGGACCGCTTTGCTCCCCAGGTGGTGCTCGACCTGATGGGCAACCACAAGGCGGCGGTCATCGCCGCGCTGTCGCTCGCTCCGCGCCGTCTCGGCCACGCCAGCGCCGGGCGCCGCGAGCCGTCCAGCGCGCTGTGGCTGTCCGAGCGGGTGCCGGTTGCGGGGACCCACGCCGTCGACCGCGCGCTGTCGTTGCTCGACGGCCTGGGACTGCCGCGCGAGCCGGCGGACTTCGGCGGCGAGAAGCTCTTCCGCCCAGACCCCGAGCACGGCCCGGAGGAGGTCGACGCTCCCTTCGTCCTCCTCCATCCCGGGGCGGGCTGGGGCAACAAGGCCTACCCGCCCGCATGGTGGGGCGAGGCGGTGCGGCGGCTGCACGCCGCCACCGGCGTGCGCACCAGGGTCGCCGCCGCTCCTGGGGAGGAGGCCCTGGCAGCGGCCGTGGTGACGGCGGCGGCGATTTCCGGGGGTTCCGGGAGTTCATGGGGTTCCGGGAGTTCAGGAGGTTACGGGGGTTCAGGGGGTACTGGGGGTCCCGGGGGTTCCGGGGGTCCGGCCGCCGAGCAGGTGTCCGCCCCCGATCTGCCGACGCTCGCCGCCCTGCTGCGCCGCGCGACGCTGATGTTGGGCGGCGACACCGGCCCAACCCACCTCGCGCACGCCCTGGGCACGCCGGTGCTGATGGTGATGGGTCCCACCGACCCGGAGCGCCACGGCCCCTACGGGGCCCCGGAGCGCGCCATCTTCCGCCGCCTGCCGTGCAGTTTTTGCCACCAGCGCTTCGGCGAGGCCAAGGCGTGCCTGCTCGAGATCCCTCCCGCCGACCTGGCCGAGCGCGCCGCCAAGATGCTGGAGACGTCGCTGGCGCCACTAAGTCACGGTCTCTCTTCGCGTTGACCCCATTTCCCGGCCGCTGTTAGACTGCCGACAGGGGCAAATGATCAGGTCCGAGCCCGTCCGGTGGCAGCGGGCGGGCACGGGGCCGCGGCAGCGCGGCTTCCCAGGAGATGGCATGGCGGCACCACCGGAGTTCGCGACGCGCAGGCAGCCTGGCCAGACCAGCAAGTTCGGCGAGCTGCTGGTGCGCATGGGCAAGATCGATCAGCAGCAGCTGCAGGAGGCGCTGACCTATCAGAAGGACCAGGGCGGCCGCCTCGGCGTGGCGATGGTGAAGCTCGGCCACCTCACCGAGCGGCAGCTCGTCGACACGCTCAGCCAGCACTTCGGCGTCCCGGCGGTCGATCTCGCGGCGACGGAGATCGACGAGGCGGTGATCAAGATCATCCCCGCCGACATCGCGCGCAAATACACCATCGTGCCGGTGAGCAAGGCCGGCGCCACGGTCACCGTGGCAATGCTCGATCCCTCCAACGTCTTCGCCATGGACGACGTCAAGTTCATGACCGGCTACAAGGTCGAGCCGGTAGTGGCGGCCGAGACGGGCATCCGGGCCGCCATCGACAAGTACTACGGCTCGACCCACGCGATCGAGCTCAAGAAGGTCATGGAGGACCTCTCGGAGGAGGCCGGCACCGGCACCGACCTCGAGGTGCTCGAGGAGGAGCAGGACCTGGACCTGGCGACGCTCGAGGAGGAATCCGAGCAGGCGCCGGTGGTCAAGCTGGTCAACATCGTGTTGACCGACGCGATCAAGCGCGGCGCCTCCGACATCCACATCGAGCCTTACGAGAAGGAGTACCGGGTCCGCTACCGCATCGACGGCATCCTCTACGAGATGATGCACCCGCCGCTCAAGCTCAAGGAGGCGATCACCAGCCGGGTCAAGATCATGGCGCGCCTCGACATCGCCGAGAAGCGGCTGCCCCAGGACGGCCGCATCAAGATCAAGACCAAGATCGGCGGCAAGGCGAAGGACCTGGACTACCGCGTCTCGGTGCTGCCGACGCTGTTCGGCGAGAAGATCGTGATGCGGCTGCTCGACAAAGACAAGCTGATGCTCGACATGGCGAAGCTGGGCTTCGAGGCGGAGTCCCTGCGCCGCTTCGAGAACGCCATCTTGAAGCCCTACGGCATGGTGCTGGTCACCGGCCCGACCGGCTCGGGCAAGACCAACACCCTGTACTCGGCGCTGCAGCGGATCAACACCCCCGAGGTCAACATCATCACCGCCGAGGACCCGGTCGAGTTCAACCTGATGGGCATCAACCAGGTGCAGATGCGCGAGCAGATCGGGCTCAACTTCGCCGCCTCGCTGCGCTCGTTCCTGCGCCAGGACCCCAACATCATCCTGGTCGGCGAGGTGCGCGACTTCGAGACCGCCGAGGTGGCGATCAAGGCCGCGATGACCGGTCACCTGGTGCTGTCGACCTTGCACACCAACGACGCCCCGTCGTCGATCAACCGCTTGATGAACATGGGCATCGAACCCTTCCTGGTGGCCACTTCGGTGCACCTGATCGCCGCCCAGCGGCTGGTGCGGAAGATCTGCGCTTTCTGCCGCGAGCCGGCTGCCGAGGTGCCGCCCAACGTCCTGGTCGAGGCCGGCTTCTCCGACGCCGAGGCGCGCACCCTGAAGCTGTTCCGCGGCCGCGGCTGCGAGCGCTGCAGCAACACCGGCTACAAGGGACGCATCGCGCTCTACGAGGTGATGGAGGTCGAGGACGAGATCCGCGAGATGATCCTCTCGGGAGCCAGCTCCTACGAGCTGCGGGTCAAGGCGATCCAGAACGGCATGATCACGCTGCGCGGCAGCGGCCTGCGGAAGATCCGCGACGCCGTCACCACGATGGAAGAGGTGCTGCGGGAAAC
>DASZHY010000333.1:0-8267 GCA_035949675.1 Thermoanaerobaculia bacterium | reverse complement strand
CGGCACCTGCGACGGGTCGCTGGTCAGGAAGGGCGGCTTGAAGACCGGGTCGACGTTGTTGAGCTCGCGATGGTCGAAGAACCCGACCTCGGCCAGGAACTGGTCGGTGACGCCGTTGGCGATCACCGAGACGTCGGGCCGCCCGGTCGAGACGTCGATCGCACGGCTCGAGGGCGGGCCGTCCTGCACCAGCTGCGCATGGTTGGTGGACGGGTCGCCGATCACCGAGCCGACGACGTCGACCTGGTTGCTGGGCGTCCAGGTCAGCTTTCCGGAGTAGAGGTTCTCGGCCTGGTCCTTGAAGCGGAAGGTGGTGCCGTCGAAGGGGCTTCCCGAGCCGGTCACCAGGGTGGTGTCGCGGGTCGTCTGGGTGCGGTCGTAGACGCCGAAGAACCACAGGCGGTCCTTGACGACGTAGCCGCCGAGGCTGGCGCCATAGTCCTGGTCGCCCAGGCCTGCGAAGTTGTTGCCGACGACGCCGGGCTTGGCCTTGGAGGCGAGGTCCTGGTTCTCGAAGTAGCCGAAGACCTCGCCGTGATAGGTGTTGCCGCCCGAGGGGGTGATGGCGTTGATGACGCCCCCGAGGGCGCGTCCGAACTCTGCCGGGTAGCTGGCGGTCTTGACCTCGACCTGCTGCAGGAACTGCTCCGGGATGACCTTGGCCTGGGCGCCGGCGCGGATGTCGGTCACGTCCACGCCGTCGATCAGGTACTGGTTCTCGAGGCTGGTGGCGCCGAAGATCGAGATGCCGGGGTGGCGGTCGTCGTGGCTGCTGTTGTTGTTGTCGAGGCTCACCCCGGGCTCGAGCAGCGCCACCGAGGTGTAGCCGCGCGACAGCGGCAGGCGCTCGAAAGCCTTGGCGTCGATGGTGTCCGAGACCTCGACCGACTTGAGGTCGATGAGCGGCGCCTCGGCGCGTACCGTGACCTCCTCGCTGACGGCCGGGCTGAGGTGGAAGTCGAGGCGGGTGGTGGCGAGGACCGAGACGATGGCGGTGCTCTTCTGCGGCGCGAAGCCCTGACGCTCGGCGTGCACCTCGTAGTCGCCGGGCGGCAGCAGCGACAGGTGGTAGATGCCGAAGTCGTCGGTCTCGGCGACCCGGCTGGCCGGCAGGGCGCCGGTGGCGGTGACGGTGACGCCGGGAAGGACGCCGCCGTCAGGCCCCAGGACGCGGCCCTCGATGGCCCCCGTGGTCGTCTGGGCGGTGGCGGCCGCCGCCGCCGTCAGCCCGGCGGCGAAGAGCCGAAGGCGGAGCGATCCTCTGCTGCTGGTCCACATCCCACACCTCCTCGGAAAAAGGGCATGCCATCCGTGCCTCGCGCGAGCGGGTGGAGTGGGGTGTGGATGGATCGCTCGGGCGACGGGCGGGACAAGTGATACGAGCGGTTTACAGTGTGAGTTTTAGCCAGCGGCTGAATTGTAGCATGTCGCGGCGCAAGCCCGGTTTGGGCCGGCTGGCGGTAGTGCTCCGAGCACTACCCGGCTGGCGCCTGGCAGCGAGCGGCGCCGCGCCCGCGCCGCCGCCTCCCGCTAAGGCACCATGTGATAAGGCCGGAGGGCGGCTCCGGCCCGGGCCATCGCCCGGTGGGCTGCAGCGAAGTGGGCTGCCTGCTCTTCCTGGCGGTAGGCGAGGCAGGCGTCGGCGGTGGCCTTGATCTCGGTGTAGGCGGTGGCGAGGGAGGCGGAGACGTCCTCGAGCGGCGCCTGCATGGCGTTCGCGTCGGCGAGCAGCGCCGTCGAGGCGGCGCGCAGGTCCCGGCAGGAGGCAAGCAGACGCGGCTGGTCGGACGCGTTCGCCGCCGAGGCCATGCCGTATTGCGAGAGGGCGAGGCTGACCGCCGCGGCGCGGGCCGAGTAGTGGCCGTACCAGGACTGCATGTCGATTGCCAGGCGGTCGCTCGCGGTCTCGCCGCGCCGCGCGGCGCCGACATGGGGCACCGCCGGCCCGTTCTCGGCCGGGCGCCGTGAGCGCTGCCAGGCTTGCAGCTCGGAGCGCGCCTGCTCCTGCATGCGCTGCTGCTCCTGCCACTCGGCGCGCTTGCGCTCGAGCTCGTCGACCGAGGGCGGCGCCACCTGGTGGGGGGGAGGCAGCGTGCCTGGCGGCGCCGACTCCGGCGCCACCGGCCGCGGCGGCGGGGGCGGTGCCGACGCCTGTTCCTGGAGCGGGGGAGACGAGCCGATCTCACAGGCGGTGGCGGCGGCCACGAGCAGCGCGAGGATTGCAAGCCACGGGAAACGTTTCAGTGCAGCCGCCGCTCGCCTGTCCATCGCTGGACCCCTCCTGATCGCTGCCGCCACGCGTCGCGGCTCCGACTAGCAACGAGTGTCGCGACTGGCGACAATCGGAGCCGCGACCGCCTGTCGCCACTCGCGACACTCCTGGCTTGTCGCCTCGGAAGCAGCGAAATTGTGGCCGGAAGTGATGGAACCCATTATATGCTAACTACAACCCTGACCTGCTCAGTGGGACCGATCAACCGGCGGCTGTGAGACGAACCACGGGTGTTGCCGGCGGCGGCGTGTGAAAGCCGCCGCAGCGGCAGGGTTCGCGACGCTGGTCTGCGTCAGGCCCCCGAAGGAGGACGTTCATGCAGCAGCCCTACAGGTCCCTCCGGCTCCGGTCCGGCTCTCGCGAGACCGCGCTCCTGGTGGCAGTCGCCGCTCTGGTCGCGGTCCTCACGCTGCCGGTCGTCGCGGCCGCGGCACCCGAGCCCTCGGCGGTGCCGGGACCGCAGCCATTGACCGCTGCGGAGCGGCGGGGCGTCGAGCTCGCCACCCTTTATGTCGCGGGCGGTGCCGCGGCCTGGTGGCCGGAGCTCGCGCGCGGATCGTGGCTGCGGGCGTTGGGTCAGGAAGCGGCGGCCGCCGAGATCGAGACTCGCGCCGGTCCGCCGGCGGGCTCGCACTGGACGCTGCAGACGGCGCCGGCCGACTTCGCCGCGCACGGAGCGGTGTTCACCGTCGAGTTCCCGTCGGGCGCCGACGATACGCTGCTCCTCACCCTGGTGGAACAGGATGGCGCGCTGAAGATCGACTCGGTGCAGGTGGCAGCGGAGTCGGGGGGCGCCGCGGCTGGCAGGCGCGCCAAGGCGAGAGGCGCAACCGGTGCGGCAAGCGGTGCGGGCGCCGGCGGTGCGGCGGGCGAGGGCGGCCGGGGCGGCTGGTCGTGGCCACGCCTGCTCCTGGCGGTCCTGCTCCTGGCGGGTGGCGGCGGTGCGATCGCCGCGGCGTGGATCTGGCGGGCACGCCTGCGCCGCTCGGCCAGGCCGGCGACGCCGGTACGGAGCCGCGCCTCCTATGCCGCGGCGCCGCCGGAGCCGGCCTACGGCGCACTGGCTCTGGGCGCCGGCGGCGTCGTGCTGCTGGCGCTGGCCGTGGTCGCGGGGGCTGGCCTGTTCCGCGGTGGAGCGCCGGCTCCGGGCGCTGGCGGCGATGCTGCCGGAGCGGTGGCGGCAAGCGGCTCGGCGCCTGCCGGTGGCAGGGCCGAGCACGTGCAGCTGCGCGTCCTGCTGCCGCTTCGCCGGGCGCTGACCGTGCCGTCCACGCCGGCGGGCAATGCCCCCGCACCGGTCGACGCCGCCCAGGCGGATTCTTCCCTGGATGCCTTGGCCGCGGCGGCCGGCAACGACGCGGGGGCGGCCGAGGTCGCCCTGCTGTGGCGGGCGCAGCATCGCATCGACCGCGGCGACGCCGCCGGCGCGGAAACGATGCTGCGCGGCTTGCCGCCGCAGCGCTACCCGTCGCAGCTCGCCGAGCTGTTGCGGGCGCGCCAGGCGCTGCTGCGGTTGCAGCCGGTGGAAACCGGCCTCGCCTACGAACGGGCGCTGGCGGCCGGCGTGGCGCACGAAGGCGTGCTGATCGAGGCGGTGCAGGCGCTCTACATCCTGGGCTTCGAAGACACCGCCAAGCGCTACCTGCACGAGCTCGCGGCGATCGGCGGCCGCAACGCCGAGACCTATTACGACCTGGCGGACCTGGCGCTGATCGACGACCAGAACGTCGAGGCGCACCGGGACTTCCGCATTGCCTGGCGGCTGCAACCGATCGCCCGCGCCGAGCTGCTGTCGCAATCGCTCAGCGCCTTCATGCTGCAGGACCGCGACCTGCGCCACATGATGTCGCTCGGCACCTTCGCCGAGCCGATGGGCGCCTGCGAGGCCATCTCCCGCCGCGCGATTTCGCCCCCGCCCGGCTTCAGGGCCCGGTTGCTGGGCGAGGAGCTGCGTCTGACCGCCGGCACGTCCGAGGTGCGGGCGTCGGGCGCTTGCGACCTGGCTCCTGCCGGCACCGCCCAGGACGGCGCCAACGTCTGGCAGGAGGAGCGCGAGGCCGCTGCCCTGGCCCGCATCCCCGAGCTGCGGCGCGTCGCCGGCGCGCCTGGTGCGCTGGCGCAGCCGGTGCTGCGCCGCCAGATCGAGGAGGCGGCGATGGCCCTCGGCGAGCGGCAGCGCTGGACGGAGCTGATCGAGATCACCGAGGGCCTGGCCCAACCCACCGCGATCCTGCCGGTGCGGCTCACCCGCCTGCGTGCCGCGGCACTGGCGCGCAACGGCCGCAAGGCGGAGGCGCGGCAGCTGCTGGTGCGCCTGGCGCTGGGAGACAAGGCGAGCAAGCGCGCCGACCCCGGAGCGCTCTACCAGCTTGCCGACCTGCTCGAGCAGTCTGGCGAGTTCGACCTGGCTATCAAGCTGGTCACCAAGGCCAACTCCGAGCTGCCGTCACCGCCGGGCGGCGAGCGCATCCTGCAGCTGACGCTCGAAAAGCGCCTGGCCTCCTCGATGGAGCAGTTGAAGAGCCCTCACTTCATCGTCAGCTATCCCCTTTCCCGCGGCCCGGCGTTCGGCAAGGAGGCGATGCGCATCCTGGAAGCGGAGCGCGAGCGGCTGCAGAAGTGGATCCCGCTGCCGGCCAGCGGCGCCGCGCCGATCGAAGTCCGGCTGCTGCCGTTCCAGGACTTCGAGCTGGGCTTCTCCCAGGGCGGCGACGTCCTGGGCCTCTATGACGGCGTGGTACGGGTGCCGCTCGGCAGCCTGCGGCGGTACATACCGTTCGCCGTCGCGCTGATGACCCACGAGCTGGCGCACGCCATGATCGCGCAGCGCACCGGCGATCGGGCGCCACACTGGTTTCACGAGGGCCTGGCGCAGCACGTCGAAATGCAGATCGAGGGGCGTGCCAACCCCATCGCCGACTACCGCGCCACCGACCGCCTGCTGGCCTTCCCCTTGATCGAGCCGGCGCTGCAGAGCTTCTCCTCCGCGGTATGGGTCTCCGCCGCCTACGACGAAGCGCTGTGGACGATGAACTACATCGAGGCCCGCTACGGGGTGGGCGGGATCCATCGCCTGATGGACGGGTTCCGCGCCGGCCAGACGACGAACCAGGCGCTGGGCGCCGCCTTCGGCGCGCCGGTGGCGCGCTTCGACCAGGACGTCTGGGCCTGGTGCACCAGCCAGGCGCCGAGGGCCTGGCGCGCCGACGTGGTGCGCTACGACGGCGGCGACAAGAAGCCGAAGGAGTTCTAAGCGGGCTCGGGTCCCGCCTCGAGCTCCCGCACCCGCTCCTCGAGGCTGACCCCCAGCTCCACGCTGCGGCGGAAGGCAGCCTCGATGGCGTCGGTCAAGACGGCGGCAAAGCGCCCCTGCTGCAGCACGTGCAGCGCGCGCGAGGTGGTGCCGCCCGGAGAGGTGACGCCGTCGATCAGCTCGACGACGTGGCGGTCGGAGGCAAGGATCAGCTCCGCGGTGCCGATGATCGTCTGCAGCACCGACTGGCGCCCGAGCTCGCGCGACTCGCCGATGAAGTTGGCGGCGTCCTCGAGCGCCTTGACGAAGTGGGCGATGATCGCCGGGCCGGTGCCGTTGACCGCCGTGGCGCGGTCGACGTCCAGCTCCTCGGGCACGTAGATCTCGCGTCCCATGGTTTGCAGGATGCGGCGGACCCTGGCGCGCGCCGGCGCCGAGACCTCCGGGGTGGCGGTCCAGATGGTCATGCCGCGATGGATCTGGCAGGGGAGGTTGGGCATGCAGCGGACGATGGCCGGGTGCCTGAGCGCCGCGCCGATGACCCCCATGCGCGCGCCGGCGACGATCGACACCACCAGCTGCTCCTGGCGGATGGCGGCGCGGAGCTGGTGCAGCACCTTGGCGAGGATCTGGGGCTTGACCGAGAGCACCACCAGGTCCGCCTGCTCTACCGCCTCGAGGTTGTCGGTGGTGGTGTGGATGCCATAGCGGGCCGTCAGCTGATCCGCCCGCTCGTGGCGAGGCCCGGCCGCCCAGATGTCGCCGGGCGTGACCAGCTGGCGGGTCAGCAGGCCGTCGATCATCACGCCGGCCATCACCCCCGAGCCCACGAAGCCGATGCGCGGCGGCGGCCCGGCTGCCTCGGCGCTGTCTCGCTGTCCATCCATCAGCAGCTCTCCCCGGGGCGGGCCCCCTCTTTCACATTTGATCCATTATCTCAGGGAAAAGCCAAGGTCCCGCTCCGTTGCTGCGGGAGCGGGACCTTGGCAGGGCCTGGGGATTGGAAGACTCAGCGACGACGGGGCGGTGGGGGCGGCTTCTCCTGTGGCTTCTTTTCCTTCTGCTGCTGCTGCTGGGGCTGCCGCTGCTGCTGGGGCTGCCGCTGCTGGGGCGCCCGCTGCGCGGCCTGCTGCTCGGCCCGGTGACGGGCCTCGAGCTGCTGCTGCTCGCGCTGGTGCTGCTGCTGCTGCGCCTGGATCTCGGCCTGGTGCTGCTGCGCGAGATCCTGGCCGCTGCCGCCACCGCGCTGCGGCATGGCTTGCCGCTGCCCGGCCTGCTGCTGCCGCTCAGGGGGAGCTTGCTGCCGCTCAGGAGGAGCCTGCGGCCGCTCAGAAGGAGCCTGCGGCTCCTGGGCGGAGCGCTGGCGCTGGTTGGAGGACCCGCCGCCCTGAGTGGCGCGGGCGCCCGGCGATTGCGCCTCGCGCTGGTGAATCTGCTGCAGGCGGGTGCGTTCCTGCGCTTGCTGCGCCTGCAGGGCCTGCGTTTCCTGCTGGTGCTGGCGCTGCAGGTCGGCGCCGCTGGCACGGACGCGCTGCGCCGGCGGCGGCGGGGGCGCCGAGGTCGACTTCCTGACGATCGGCGGCTGGAAGACCGTCAGCTGGTTGCCGCGCACCTGCGAGGTGCGGGGCGCCGCGCCGGACACCGATCTGACCGCGGCCACTTGCAGACGCTGCACCCGCTGGCCGGTGACCTGCTCGACGTGCTGCACCGCGATCCCCTGGTTGACGACGCGGTTGTTGACCACCGTGTAGTTGGTGATGTTGGTGGTGTTGTTGATGATGGTCACGTTGCGCGCCGATGGCTCGACGTAGGTGACGACGTTGGGCCGCAGGAAGGAGCGCTCCTGGACGAAGCAGAAGTGCGTCGGTCCCAGCACCACGTTGAGGTCGATGCCGCCGAAGTCGAGCCCGATGCCGACGCGGAAACCGACCTCGGGCGGCAGCGGCGCCCAGCCGATGTAACCGCCGCCGGTACGCCAGGCGACCCAGGCCGGACCCCACTCGTAGCCGGGGATCCACTCCCAGCCGTAGTCCGGGTCATAGGCCCAGCGGCCATAGTGATAGGTGGCCCAGCCGAAGGGTTCGTCGGAGACCCAGGTCCACCCATAGTCGGTCATCACCCAGTGGCCGAGCGCGTAGGGCCGCCAGCCGGCGCGGACGCCGTACGGCAGCCAGACCCAGCCGTGGTAGCGGCTCTCGACCCAGTGGCCATACGGCGAGAGCTGGTCGTAGAAGTAGGTCTCGTCGACCGCGCCGCCCTGGTCCGGAGCGTACTGATCGGGCGGTTGCGCGTCATAGGCCGCCGGCTGGGCTGCATAGTCCGCAGGCTGGGCGTACGAATCCGGGGCCTGGTACTGATCCGGCGGAGGAAGGTCGGGAGGTTGCGCAACCAAGGCGCTGCCGCCAAGGCTCAGCAAGGACAATAGCGCAACAAGTTTGGCGTTCATGGTCTTTACCCCTATGTTGGTTTCAAGCCGTCAGGTCTGTAGGTCCGAGATCGGGAATGACTGCCTGCGCCAAAATCAATATCAAAGATCGTGCCCGGCAACGTATCCATCCTGCTCGAAACCGGTAAGTAGTTGCAATCATTAGATTTGTAGTCGTTCCGGTCAAGGGGGCGTCCAAGGCGCCCACCGCCGGAGACTGACATCTCCAGAGGACACTCGCATCGGCGATGAACCTGGGCGGAGAGAGAACAGCTTCACCCGGAGGGCAGGTAGCGAACCTCAGGCAATCCGTGAAC
>DASZHY010000332.1:0-5097 GCA_035949675.1 Thermoanaerobaculia bacterium | reverse complement strand
TGCCAGGCGCTTGCGGTCGAGCTTGCCGTGAGCGGTAAGCGGTAAGGCGGCGAGCACCATGAAATCGGCCGGTACCATGTGGTCGGGCAGCCGGCGGCGCAGCGCGGCGCGCAGGCGCGCTTCGAGGCCGGCGTCGCCGCCCGGCGTGCGGCAGGGCACGACGGCGGCGGCCAGGCGGCGGTCTCCCGGGGCGGGCTCGCGCACGGTGACGGCGGCGGCGGCGACCTCGGGATGGGCGAGCAGGGCGGCCTCGATCTCGCCGAGCTCGATGCGGAAGCCGCGGATCTTGACCTGCTGGTCGGCGCGGCCGAGGAACTCGAGCTGGCCGTCTGGCAGGCGCCGAGCGAGGTCGCCGCTGCGATACAGGCGGGAGCCGGGGGCGGCGCGGCGGCCGCTCCACGGATCGGGCACGAAGCGGGCGGCGGTGAGCGCGGGGCGTCCGAGGTAGCCGCGGGCCAGTCCGGCGCCGCCGACGTGGATCTCGCCGGGCACGCCGGCGGGCACCAGCCGGCCGGCGGCGTCGAGCAGATCGACGGTGAGGCCGGCGAGCGGCCGGCCGATGGGGCTCGCGGCACCGGCGGCGGCTGTAGTGGTAGTGGCGGTTGGGGCCGCGGCAGGTGCGGCGGCGAGGTCCTCGGGTCCGAGCTGGCGCCAGGTGACGTGGACGGTGGTTTCGGTGATGCCGTACATGTTGACCAGCCGCGGCCGGCGGGTGCTGGGGTCGACCCGGTCGGTGGGGGCCGGCAGCCAGCCGCGCAGCAGCGCGGGCTCGAGCGCCTCGCCGCCGAAGATGACCCAGCGCAGAGCGGGCAAGGCGGCGGGTCCTTGCGGCACGCCGGCGGCGAGGTGGGCGGCGAGCTGGGCGAAGGCCGAGGGGGTCTGGTTGAGCACGGTGACCCGCTCGGCGGCGAGCAGGCGGGCGAAAGCCTCGGGATCGCGGCTGACGGCGAGGGGCACGATCACCAGGCGGCCGCCGGCGGCCAGTGCGCCCCAGATCTCCCAGACCGAGAAGTCGAAAGCCGGGGAGTGGAAGAGGGTCCAGACGTCGTCGGCGCCGAAGGCGAAGCGCGGCCGGGCGGCCGCCAGCAGGCGCCCGACATTGGCATGGCTGACCGGCACGCCCTTGGGCCTGCCGGTGGAGCCGGAGGTGTAGATGACGTAGGCGAGGTGCCGAGGATCGCGCCGACCGGCGAGGTGCGGGCCGCCGGCTGGCGTTGGGCCGTCCCCGGCGGCGCCTGCGGCGGACGGCTCTGGCAGGGGCGGGCAGAGGTCGTCACAGGCCACGAGCCGGTAGCGGGCCGCGCCGTCGCCTGCCGCCTCGGCCAGCGTCGCGGCCAGCTGGGAGCGGGCGAGCAGCAGGCGCGCGCCGGAGTCGGCGAGGACGAAGGCGAGGCGTTCGGGCGGGTAGTCGGGGTCGAGCGGCACGTAGGCGGCGCCGCAGCGCAGCACGGCGAGCAGGGCCACCACGAGGTCGAGGGAGCGCGGCAGGCAGACGGCCACCAGCACCTCGGGTGCGGCGCCGAGGGCGGCGAGCCGCGCCGCCAGCTTGCCGGCGAGCCGGTCCAGCTCGCCGTAGCTCAAGGCCGCGTCGCCGCAGGCGAGGGCCGGGCGGTGCGGCGCCCGCGCCGCCCAGGCGCCGAACAGCTCGTCGAGGCAGGCGCCGGCGCCGGCTTCGGGGTCGCGGGGGTCGCCGCCCGCGGCCCGCGGCGCGCGGCCAGCGCCCCGGCAGCCGGCCTCGCCGGACCACTCGTAGAGCAGCTGGTGCCGCTCGGCGCCGGCGAGCAGGAGCAGGTCGGCGAGCCGTACCGCCGCTGTATCCGCCGCCGCGCTTCCGGACACCGCCGCCACCGCCCCCGCCAAGGCAGCCAGCAAGCTCGCCAGATGCCCTGGCAGGCGCGCGGCGGCGGTGCGGTCGCAGCGCCCGGGGTCGTAGTCGAGGCGGAGCAGGAGCCGCTCGCCGGGCACCGCGGCCAGGGCAAGCGGATAATGGGTGCGCTCCACGAGCCGCACCTCCGCCATCCCGAGGCTCGCGCCCAGGCGCAGCAAGCTGGCGTCCCGCGGGTAGTTCTCGAATACCAGGACGCTCTCGAACAGCGGCGTTCCCGGCGGCACTTCGCTCCAGCCCTGGACGCGCGCGAGCGGCGTGTGCTCGTGGTCGCGCAGCTCTCCCTGGCCGGCCTGCAGCCGCTGCAGCCAGGGCACCGGCGCCTCGGCCCCGTCGCAGGCGGCACGCAACGGCAGGGTGTTGATGAACAGGCCCAACATCGTCTCGACCCCGGCAAGCCGCGGCGGGCGTCCGGCGACGGTGATGCCGAAGACCACCTCGGGCTCGCCGCTGTAGCGCGCGAGCAGCAGCGCCCAGGCCGCCTGCACCAGGGTGTTGAGGGTGACGCGAGCGCGACGAGCCGCCGCGCCGAGCGCCGCGGTGTCGGCGCCGCCGAGGCGCTCGACGATCGCGGCAGCGGGGGTGTGGCCGCTCGCCGCCGGCGGCGGCACGAGCCCGAGCGGGGTGGGAGCGGTGAAGCCGGCCAGCGTCCGGCGCCAGTATTCCGCGGTGTCCGTCGAGTCCTGGCGCTCGAGCCACTCGAGGAAGTCGCGGAACGGGCGCCGCGCGCGCCGCCGCGGCGGCCGCCCGGCACGGCGCGCCTCGTAGCTCTCGGCCAGCTCGGCGACCAGCTCGGCGAACGACCAGCCGTCGATCAGCAGGTGGTGGTAGCTCCAGAGCAGCTGGTGCTCGCGGTCGCCGGTGCGCCAGAGCGCCCAGCGCGCGAGCGGAGCGCGCTCGAGGTCGAAGCCCTGCCGGCAGGCCGCGGCGAAGCGCTCCTCGAGCCGCTGGCGGCGCTCGGCCGGCGGCAGCGGGCGCCAATCCTCGCGGCTCACCGCGGCGCCGGCACGAGCCGCCACCGCCTGCAGGGGACGCGGGAGATCGAGCCCGACGAAGGCAGTGCGCAGGATCGGATGGCGCGCCACCGCCTCCTCCCAGCAGTCGGCGAGGGCATCGGCGTCGAGGTCGCCGCGCAAGGTGCAGAGCAGATGCTCGACGTAAGCGCCGGAGCCGGGGGAAGCCACGCTGTGAAACAGCAGGCCGTGCTGCAGCGGCGAGACCGGGTAGAGGTCCGCGATCCCGGCTCGCCCGCCGAGCAGGCGGTCGACGTCCGGCTGTGCCAGCCGGGCGAGCGGGAAGTCGGAAGGGGTGTAGCCGCATTCGCCGCGGGCGCGGCGCGCGCTGCTCTCGGCCAGCAGGCTGCGCAAGCGCGCCAGCCAGGCGGCGGCCCAGCCCTCGATGGTGGCCGCGTCGTGCAGCTCCGCGCTGTACATCCAGTCGAGGCGCAGCCTGCCGCCGCTCACCCGCGCCACCAGGTCGAGCAGGTGACTGCGGACGGCGCGCGGGCTCTGTGCCGGGCCGGCCGCCTCCGGCGCCGGCGCCCAGGCGGCGCCGTACAAGAGCGTCTGATCGAGCTGTCCAAGGTAATTGAAGCGCACCTCGGCGGCGGGGAGCGTGCGCAGGCGCGCGGCCACCGGGTCGTCCGGGGCTTCGCGCAGGTAGCGCAGCAGGCCGTAGCCGAGGCCCTTGCCGGGCACCGCGCGCAGCTGCTCTTTGATCGCTTGCAGCGCTGCGCCGGGGCCGGCACCCGCGGGCAGCGCGAGACGCACCGGCTGCAAGCTGGTGAACCAGCCTACGGCGCCGGTGAGATCGAGCTCTCCGGAAAGATCCTCGCGGCCATGGCCTTCGATCTCGACGCGCAGGGCCCGCTCCTCGCCGCCCAGCACCGCGACCAGGGCCGCGAGCAGGCCGTCCTGGGCGTGGGCACGCCAGGCGGCGGGAAGATCCTCGAGCAGCGCCCGTGTTTCGGCGGCGGACAGCTCGGCGACGGTCACGCGCAGGGAGCCCGCAAGGTTGCGGCCGGCCGGGTGATCGAGCGGCAAGCGCGCCGCGGGCTCCCCGGCCTGGCGAAGCCACCATGCCCCCTCGGCGGCCAGCACGGCCGCCGGTTGCACCGCCCGCGCCGCCAGCAAGCGCGACCATGGCGCAAAGGCGGCGCTCGGCGGCGGCAGCGCCGGCGCCTGGCCGGCGGCGACGGCCCGGCAGGCGGCGTCGAGGTCGCCGGCGATGACCCGCCACGAAACGCCGTCGACGACGAGGTGGTGAGCGACGAGCAACAGCCGGGCAGGGGGCGCTTCGCCGGCGACCGCCCTGGCTCCGGCGGCTGGGAGGTCGAACCAGGCTGCCCTCGCCAGCGGTCCGACCGTGAGGTCGAGGCTACCCTGGATGGCCGCCGCCGCCGCGGCGAACACCTGGGCGGCGGCGCCAGGCGGCAGCCGCGAGAGGTCGAGACGAGCGAAGGGCGCCGCCGCGTCCGGTCCCCCTTGGACCTGCCGCCAGGCGCGCCAGGCAGGGCCGCCTGCGGCAACGGCCGGGATGAAGCGCAGGCGCAGCGCCGGATGCCGCCCCACCACCTCCTTCCAGGCGCGCGCCACGACCGCCGCCGCCAGCGGCACGATCGGGCGCAGGAGCACTGATTGGTTGAAATGATGTGGATCGGCGGCCGCTTGCTCGAAGAACCAGCACTGGGCTGGCGACAACGGCAGCTCTTCGCCCGCCACCGGTGCCGCGATGAGTGGCGGTGCGGCGTCGGCGCCCGCGCCCGCCGGGCTGGCGACCGCGGCAAGGGCCGCCACGGTCGGGCGCTCGAAGACCTGGCGGGGGGTGATCCGCCAGCCGGCCCGCGCCGCCCGCGACACCACCTGCAAGCTCAGGATGGAGTCGCCGCCGAGGTCGAAGAAGTTGTCGTGCACGCCGACGCGTCCCTTGCCCAGCACCTGCCGCCAGATGCCGGCCAGGAGCTCCTCGGCCGGGGTGCCCGGCGGCACGAAGCCGAGGCCCTCGCCGGCAGGCGTCGCCTGGCCGGCCGTCGCGACAGTGGCTTCGGCGGCGGCGGCCGCCGCCGCCATCGCTGCCAGGCGCTTGCGGTCGAGCTTGCCGTGAGCGGTAAGCGGTAAGGCGGCGAGCACCATGAAATCGGCCGGTACCATGTGGTCGGGCAGCCGGCGGCGCAGCGCGGCGCGCAGGCGCGCTTCGAGGCCGGCGTCGCCGCC
>DASZHY010000331.1:0-8475 GCA_035949675.1 Thermoanaerobaculia bacterium | reverse complement strand
GATTGCGAGCAGCAGGAGCAACGCACAGGCCAGCACGCGGGCGAAACCTCTCATGGGCGGAAGCCTCCTCGAATAGGCACGGGCGGCGCCGAAGACCTGGATCGCCGGTCCCACCCCGCCTGCCGGTTTGCATGTCTCGTGCCGCGATCGCCGCGGCGCCAGACGCCAAGCGCCAGACGCCAGACTCCAACCATCGCCCGGCTGCCGATGCGTCGGGCGAGAGCGCCCCGCCCCCAGGGCCGGGCCCGCGACAGTGTAGCCGAGGCGCGGCTGCCGCTTGTCACCCGCCTGCCACCGCGGTGTCGCACACCGCTCCTAAGCTTGGCGGCGGCTGCCCCGATCCTCCCGGACGATGACCATGAAACTAGCCGGCGACCTCGCGGAGTTCTCGCTTGCCGACCTCGTCCAGGTCGCCGGGGTCGCGGGCAGAACCTGCTGTGTCCGGGTGCTGGCTGCCGACGGCAATGGCACCCTCTACCTGCAAGGCGGCGAGGTGGTGAGCGCCGTCTTCGAGGATCTCGGCGGCTTCGATGCCTTCGTCGCGCTGGTGGCGGCCCGCGCCGGCCACTTCCAGGTCGAAAACGGTGCGGCGCCCGAGCAGCGCAACATGCAGGGCAACGTTCAGAAGCTGCTGCTTCAAGCCAACGCCCGCATCGAGGGCGGCAACGTGCCCAAGGCGCGCCGGCGGGAGCTGGCGACGCCCCTCGCGGCGGCGGCGTCCGCAGGGGCCGCGGCGGCCGCGGGGGCTGCGACGTCCGCCACGACGTCAGCAGGCCGAGCGGCGGGCGCCGCGGCCGGCCGCCGCTGGTGGATCGGCGGTGCCGCCGCCGCCCTGCTGCTGCTGGCGGCGGTGAGCTGGCTGGCCTTCGCCAGGCATGACGTCGCTGCCGCGACCGGCAAGGCTGACGCCGGCGGCACCGCTGCCGCCCCGCAGGCGCCGGCCCGGCCGGCGGTCGAAGCGACGCAGCTCACCGCTCCGGGCGATGTGCCGCCGAACCTGGTCTCGGGGCCGCCGCCGCCGTCGCCCGACCCCACCGCCGCGCTGAAACCGACGATCGTCTGCCGGCTGCTGATCGGCGCCGACGGCAGCGTTGCCGACGCCAAGGTCTATCGCTCCCGGCTCGATCTGGCGGCTTTCGAGGACGCGGCTCTCGACGCGGTGCGCAAGTACCGCTTCACTCCTGGCCGGCAAGCTGGCAAGCCCGTACCGGTCTGGATCAACTGGCCCGTAACGTTCCGTTGACAGCCGGCGCTGCCGGTCCTTTGAAGGACATCTCAGGAGGGTACGCTCGATGCCTTTGCGCAGGAACCTCGCGTTCTTCGTCATCCTCACCGCCCTGGCCCTCTGGCTGGGGGCGCCGGCGCCATCGCCGGCCGCTGCCGTCACGCTGCAGGTCAAGGGCTCAGACACCATCGGCGGCAAGCTGGGCCAGGACTTCGCGCACGACTTCGGCGCGCGCCACCCCGAGGTCGAGGTCAAGTGGGAGGCCCTGGGCTCCGGCACCGCGTTCGTCGGGCTGCTCGACGGTTCGGCGCAGCTCGGCGCCGCGTCGCGCGGCGTCAAGGAGAACGAGCTGACGGAGGCCCGCAAGCTGGGGCTCGAGTTGCGCGAGTTCGTCATCGGCTATGACGGCATCGCGGTGATCGTCCACCCCGGCAACCCCGTCGCCGAGCTCACCATCGCTCAGCTCTCCGATCTCTTCACCGGCAAGGTCCGCAGCTGGCGCGAGGTCGGTGGCCCGGATCTGCCGGTGCACCTGATCTCGCGGCCCAGCTACTCGGGCACCTTCTCGTTCTTTCGCGACAAGGTGCTGCGCCGGGGCAACGACAAGGGCCCCGAGGACTATGCGGCCAGCGCCGAGTTCATCGAGGAGAACGGCGCCATCCTGGAGAAGGTGGCGCGGGAGCCGGGGGCGATCTCCTACGTCGGCATCGGCTGGGTGACGCCGGCGGTCAAGACCGTCGGCGTCGCCGCGAAGCCGGGGCAGCCGGCGGTCAAGGCCAGCGTCGCGACGGTGCGCACCGGCACCTATCCGGTCTACCGCCCGTTGCTGATGTACAGCCGCGGCGAGCCGCACGGTCCGGCGCGCGAGATGCTGGCTTTCATCCTGTCGAGCGAAGGGCAGAAGATCGTCGCGAAGAACGACTTCGTGCCCACCGACAGCCCGGTGACGCTGCCGCCCGAGACCCCCGCCGCGGTCGCCGCGGCCGCCGGGCACCCCGCCGCGGCCACCTCCCGCGCCGGCCTGGCTACCGGGACAGGCGCCGGGACGGGCGCCGGCAATGCCGCCGGCGCCACGGTCGCCGCGTCTTCCTCCAACCCGCCGCAGGTGGTGCGGGTGGAGTTCCCCAAGGGCAGCACGCTGACCCCGGCCGCCAGGGCGACGCTCGCCGGCCTGGCCGAGAGCGTCGAGAGCGCCAAGACAGGCGGCTATCGCCTGCTGGTGGTCGGCCATGCCGACGTCCGCGGCAGCCGGGCAGTCAACGCCAGGATGTCGCTGGCGCGGGCCAAAGCCGTGGCAGCGTATCTCTCGGAGCTGGGGGTGCCGGAAAGCGCCATCCAGGTGGAGGGGCGGGGATCCGAAGAACCGGTGGGCAGCAACCAGAGCAGCGCCGGCCGCGGCACCAACCGCCGGGTCGACATCACGCTCCTCGGCAGGTAATCCTCGGGAGGCCCCCCCGGTCCGTTGACGACGGGCTCCCGGATGGCGACGCCAAGGCTCGGTCAGGGTTTGTGGCGAGATCGAGGTGTCTTGCTTCGCCTTTTGAGTCGTCATCCGGGAGTCCGTCGTCAACGGCCCTTCCTCCCCCCTCGTCTTGGTCAGGTTCTTTTCCAGATCGTCGGCGGCCACCGGCGGGCGTACTGGTCCGCTCAAGTACGCCGAGTCCGATAAACCGTCTGATAGCATCCCTTGGCGCTCGAGGAGGTGCCGGAAGATGCTGGCGGAGCGAATCGCGGAGATCGAGGGGGCGCTGGCGGCAGGCGGGCTGGACGGCTGGTTCTTTGCCTGCTTCCAGCACAACGATCCGATCGGGCTGGACCTGCTGGGCCTGGGCGATCCTGGCAAGCTGGTCACCCGGCGCTGCTACTACCTGGTGTCGCGGCACGGCGGTCCGCAGAAGCTGGTGCACGCGCTCGAGCCCGCGATGCTCGACCACCTGCCGGGCGGCAAGTCGGTGTACCTCACCTGGCAGGAGCACCGCGACGCGCTGCGGCGGCTGGTGGCGGGCCACCGCCGGCTGGCGGCCCAGTACAGCCCCGGCAACGAGCTGCCGAGCATCTCGCGGCTCGACGCCGGCACCGCCGAGTTGCTGCGCGAGGCAGGGGTGGAGCTCGAGTCGGCCGCCGACCTGGCGCAGCGCTTCGCGGCCGCCTGGAGCGTCGAGCAGCTCGCAGGACACCGCCGCGCCGCCGCCCACCTGCACACGATCGTGCACGCCGCCTTCGGCCGGGTCGGCGCCGCCCTGGCGCGCGGCGACGAGATCGACGAGTACACGGTGCAGCGCGGCATCATGGACGCATTCGAGCAGGCCGGCCTGTGGAGCGAGAGCGATCCGATCGTCGGCGTCAACGCGCACAGCGCCGACCCCCACTACCAGCCGAGCCACGCCAGCTCGTCGCCGATCCGGCGCGGCGACTTCCTGCTCATCGACCTGTGGGCCAAGGAACGGCCGCCCCAGAGCGTCTACGCCGACATCTGCTGGTGCGGGGTGTGCGCGCCGTCCCCCAGCGATCGCCAGGCCGAGGTCTTCGGCCACGTCGCGGCGGCCCGCGACGCCGCCTTGCAGCTGGTGCGCAGCCGCTACCCGCTCCAGCCGGTCCGGGGCTTCGAGGTCGACGATGCCGCCCGCGAGGTGATCCGCAAGGCCGGTTACGGGGAGCGCTTCTTCCATCGCACCGGGCACTCGATCGGCATCTCCGATCATGGCCAGGGCGCCAACATGGACAACCTCGAGACCCATGACACCCGGCGCCTGCTGCCGATGACCTGCTTCTCGATCGAGCCCGGCATCTACCTGACCGGCGACTTCGGAGTGCGCAGCGAGATCAACGTCGTGCTCCTTCCCCAGGAGATCGCCGGCGAGAGCGCCGCCGCTGTCGAGGTCACCGGCGGCCCGCCGCAGCGCGAGCTGTTGCGCCTCGTTTGATGGCTCGGCTGGCGAGCCATGCCGCCACCGTCCCCCGCCCCGCCGGCCACCGTGCCGCAGCTCGCGCTCCGCGAGCACCACCCGACCGATCCGCGCTGGCGCGGCGACCTGCTGGCGCCCAGCTCGCACAGCCGCCTGGTGCCGCCGCTGGCCGCCGCACCGGCCGTGCCCGCGGGTGACCTCGCGGCCGAGCTCGCTCGCGCGTCGCTCGGCGACTTCGCGCCAGCCTTGCTGCTGCTCCCAGCGACCGAGCGGTCGCGGGTGCGGGCGCTGCTCGCCTATGCCTGCACCCTGCTCGGCTGCGCCGGCGAGCATGGGATGGAAGGCGAACGTCTGGCGCAGATCGGCCGCTGGGAGGCCGACCTCGAGCGCGCCCTGGGCGGCGAGGCCGGCATGCCGCCGCCGATCTGCCTGCGCATGGCGCGGGAGAACGCGCGGCGCCGGTGGCCGCTCGACGCTCTCGACGAGCTCGCCGCCTGCGCTCGCCGGCGCGTCCTGCGCCCGCGGCCGGCGACCGCCGCCGAGGCCGAGGCCGACGCCCGCAGCCTGGCGCGCGCGGCCGGCGGTGCGCTGCTCGAGGCCAGCCTCAACGCCGAGGTCAACGGCTTTGGCGGGGCGCTGATCCGACTGCACGCCTTGCAGCACCTGGGCGCGGCGCTGGCGCGCGGGCGCTGCCCGGTGCCGGAGGACGAGGGCCTGGATGTTATGGCGGCGGATCTGGGAGCGACGGTCCAGCGCGAGTGCGCCCGCCTGCGCCCGCGCCTGCTCCGCGCCCCCCGCGGCCTGATCGAGCTGCCGACAGCCTACCGGCGGGCCGGCGTCTTCTCGCTGCTCGCCGCCTTGCGCCTGCTCTCGGAGATCGAGGAGGCCGGGGCCGGGATCCTCGGCGCGCCGCCGCACCTCTCGCCGGCCATCCGCATCGGCCTGCTCGCCCGGGCGCGCTGGTTCGGCCTGCGCTTCGGCCTCCCTTAGTAGTTGCCCATCGGCCAGGGCCGACCCCGAGCCATTGAAGGCGGACGTGGTGCCCTTCTTAATACGTATCGCCGGGCTGCAGCGCCACCACCTCGCAGGCGACTCCCAGGTCCTCGAGCGCCTTGACCAGCTTCTGCGGCGTGCCGGTGAGCGCCGCGAAGGTGCCCCAATGGATCGGCACGACCTTGCGCACGTTCAGGTAGCGGCAGGCCCTGGCGGCCTGCTGCGGGTCCATGGTGTAGAGGTCGCCGATCGGCAGGAACGCGAGCTCGGGCCGGTAGAGCTCGGCGATCAGCTGCATGTCGGAGAACAGGGCGGTGTCGCCGGCATGGTAGAAGGTGAAGCCGCCGGCGAGCTTGACGACGAATCCGGCCGCGACGCCGCCGTAGACGACATGGTCGCCGTCGAGCAGGCCGCACGAGTGGTCGGCGCGCACCATCGACACGGTGAGCCCCAGCAGCTCCTGGGACCCGCCGAGGTTCATGCCCTGGCAGTTCTCGATCCCCTTCGATTGCAGCCAGGTGCAGATCTCGTAGCACCCCACCACGTGGCGCGGCCGATGGCGTTTCGCCAGCTCGACGGCGTCGCCCATGTGGTCGGAATGCGCGTGGCTGATCAGCATCGCATCCATGCGGTCGAAACGCTTCAGCGAATCAGGGCAGGCCGGGTTGCCCATCACCCAGGGGTCGATCAGCACGACCTCGCCGCCGGGCAGGTTGCAGCGGACGGTCGCATGGCCCAGCCAGGTGAAGCTTGGACGCGGATGTTGATTGGTCATGATCTCCCCTCCCGAGGTCATCCGAGGCGGATTCTACACGGCGCCGCCGGCGCCGGACGCTGCAACCAACGCGCCGGCCGCGGACCTGGCCTTGGCATAAGATAAGACACCCGCAGGGGGGTGAGGACGGGAGCAATGCGCCAGCGAGGGATCGAGGTCATCGTGGTGCCGTACGACGTCGAGCGCGACGACACGCCGTCGGCGCGCAGCACCGGCCAGTTGCTGTCGCGCGGCCTGCTGGCGGACGTCGAGAGCCGCGGCCTGGACGTCAACGTATCCGAGATCCCGGTGCGCCGTCCCGCGGCAGGCAAGGCGGAGGTGGTGGCCGAGATCGGCCGCAACGTGGCGCGGGCGGTGGCGCTGGCACACTCGCAGCGCCGCTTCCCGCTGGTGCTGTCCGGCGGCTGCCTGGTGGCGGTCGGGGTGGTGACCGGGCTGCAGCGCACCGGCCGCGAGCTGTGGCTGGTGTGGATCGACGCTCACGGCGACTTCAACACCCCCGAATCCACGCCCAGCGGCTACTGGGACGGCATGGCGCTGGCGGCGGTGTGCGGCCGCAGCCTCCCCGAGGTCTACAAATCGGTCGAGCTGCGGCCGATCCACTTCCGCAACGTCGTTCACCTGGCCGGGCGTTGCTTCGACCCGCCGGAGGTGGAGGACTTCGAGCGCCTGCACCTGTCCGTCGTTCCGCCCGCCGCCGTCGGCTCGGAAGAGTGCCTGCGTCTGCTGGCCGAGGGCGCCGAGGGCGCCGGAGGGGCCGCGCCAAGCCGCGACCTCTACCTTCACATCGATCTCGACGGGCTGGATCCGGAGGATGCGCCGGCGGTCAGCTACCCGTGTCCCGGCGGTCCGCCGCTGTCAGGGGTGCTGAGCTGCTTCGCGGCCCTCAAGCTGCCTGCCGCCATGACCCTGGCCACGGCGAGCTTCGCCGGGGCGAGCGAGGAGCAGGCGGCCCGCACCGTCGACACCTGCCGGCGCCTCCTCGACGCCTTTCTCCTGCGGGATTAGTACGCGGCACAGGCTCATGAGACGGCAAAGGCGGCCAGAGTCTGGCCGCCTCGCTCGCAGCGTCCGTAAACCAACTCTTGCCGCTGCCGCCGGCCCGGCCCCGGAGCTGCTGTGGGGGTGGGAACGAAAGGCGACGGTCGGGCCGCCGGGCCGGAGCCCGGCGAGGGGTCGCTCGGGCCTATACCTGGAACTGCTTGAAGAAGTTGTCCCGCAGCTTGGCGTTGAAGGCGTGGTCGGTGAGCCTGTAATAGATGGTCTGGGCGTCGCGGCGCGGCGCCACCAGCCCATACGCCTTGAGCTTGGCGAGGTGCTGCGATACCGCCGACACCGACACGCCGAGCATCTCGGCCAGGTCACACACGCACAGCTCCTTCATGTTCTCGAGCAGGTAGAGGAGCTTGAGGCGGGTCGAGTTGCCCGCGAGGTTCATCAGCTCAGCCGCCTCTTCGATGTCCGGCGTCCCTTCGAGGTTCTGCCTGATCTGGGCCATCTCCTTCTGCGACATGCTGGGCGCTTCACCTTTCATAGTTTCCTCCAGTAATTTCTGCGATCCTTATGGCATCCTGGCCCTACACCCTACCCCCGTGTCGAGCCAAGCTCGGCATGTTCCGATCCAGCTCCTTCGCTGTCCGCGCGCCGTTTGCCTGGGCCCCCGGGGGCTCCAAGCCGACCGGCCACGCTCTTGAACAATCTCGATTGTACTCCATTCGTCGCGAAAAGCTAGGGGGTAAAGCACACTTTTTCACCGAAATTGTCCCGCTCTGGCGTCGAAGCGCACCTTGAGGGATCAGATAACACCACTCAAATATGTACACACATGGCCAGTCATACACATTCGCTTTGTAGACTAGGCATACAATTGGACACTGGGGGACTAATCATGGCTGAAAACGTTACCATCGAGTACTGCGTGGCTTGAAACTACCTGCCTCGCGCCGCCGGTCTGGCGGACGAGCTGGAGCAGAAGCTGGGCATCCGCCCCCAGCTGATCAAGGGCGGCGGCGGCATCTTCGACGTCAGGCTGAACGGCGAGCTCGTCTTCTCGAAGAAGCAGGTCGGGCGCTTTCCCCTCCCTGGCGAGGTCGAGGGAGCGATCGCCGCCCGGAAGGGCGCGAGCGCCGGATAGGGCCTGGCAGCGCCCGGCGGGGGCGGAACATGGCATGGCGATCGTGACGGCCGTAACCGTGGCGGCGCTGCTCCTGGGCGGCGCCCTGCTCGGCCTTGCCGTGATCATCGAGGAGCGGCGACGGCGTGCGCCCGCGTTGCCCGCCCCCGGCGCCTGCGGCGGCGAACCCGCCGGCTCCGCCACCGTGCTGCTGCCGGTCCGCGACGAGGAGCGCAACCTTCTCCCCTGCCTCGAGAAGCTGCTCGCGCTGGCAGCACAGCCCCGGCTGCGGGTGATCGACGACGGGTCGGCCGACGCCACCGCCGCGCTGACGGCGGCAGCCGCCGCCCGCGAGCCGCGGCTGAACCTGGTCGCCGCCGGTCCGCTGCCGGCGGGATGGCGCGGCAAGGTGCACGCCCTCTGGGCAGGCGCCCGGGGCGTCGAGTCCCCCTGGCTGCTGCTC
>DASZHY010000330.1:0-3961 GCA_035949675.1 Thermoanaerobaculia bacterium | reverse complement strand
CTGCACCTCGAGATCCTGGCCGGGCGCAACGGCCACCACGCCGCCGAGGCAGCTTTCAAGGCAGCCGCGCTGGCGCTGCGGCAGGCGGTGGCGCGGCGGCCCGCGCCGGCTGCCACCCCCGGGGCGGTGGCGGCGGGCAGGCGCGCCGGAGCGCCCGAGGCCGGCACAGTGGGCGCGGCGGGCGAGAGCGGTGGGGCCGGCGCGGCGGGCGAGGGCGGTGGGGCCGGCAAGAGCGGTGGGGCCGGCGAGAGCGGTGGGGCCGGCGAGGGCGGCGACGTGCCGAGCACCAAGGGGACGCTGACGGCATGAACGCCGAGCGCGACAGCGCCGCTGGCGGGCAGGCCGCCGAGCACGACGCGCTCGCACCGCGAGCTGGCGGCGACTCCTCGCCGGCGGCCGGCGCCGCGGCGGACCGCCGTCCCGCCGTTGCCGGGCGCCGCGTGGCGGTCGTGGACGCCGGGGTGGGCAACCTGGGCAACCTGGTGCGGGCGCTGGAACACCTGGGGGCGGTCGCGACGGTCACCCGCGAGCCGCGGGAGGTGGCGGCGGCGCGCTGCCTGGTGCTGCCCGGCGTCGGCGCCTTCGCACCGCCGCGCGAGGCGCTGCGCGGACCGCTCGAGGCGGCTCTCGGCGAGGCGCTGGCCGGCGGCGCCTGGCTGCTGGGGATCTGCGTCGGCTTCCAGCTGCTGTTCGCGGCCAGCGAAGAGTTCGGCGTCACCGACGGCCTGGGCCTGCTGCCCGGGCGCGTCACCCGCCTGCCAGCCGGAGTGCCGGTGCCGCACATCGGCTGGAACCGGCTGCACGACCTGGCCGAACACCCGCTGCTGGCCGGCCTGCACGACGATCGCCCGCGAGCCGCGAGAGCTGACGGCGGCCGGGAGTCGGCGGCAGGCGGCGCACGGGAAGGGGAGGCAGGCGGCGCACGGGAGGCGGCGGCAGGCGGCGCACGGGAAGGGGCGGCAGACGGCGCACGGGAAGGGGCGGCAGCCGGCGGCCGGGAGGCGGCGGGCCCGGGCGCGGGGCGCCGCGGCCGTCATTTCTATTTCGTCCATGGCTACGCGCCCGACGACGTGCCCGCGGAGGTCTGTCTGGCACGGGCCACCCATGGCCGCGCCTTCGCGGCGGTGGCGGGGCGCGGGCGGGTGATGGGGACGCAGTTCCACCCCGAGCGCAGCGGCGAGGCCGGCCTGCGCCTGCTGGCCAACTTCCTGGAGATCGCGGATGGAGCTGCTGCCGGCCATTGACCTGCGCCGCGGGCGGGTGGTGCGCCTGCGGCAGGGCGACGACGCCCGGGCCAAGGAGTATGCGGGCGATCCGCTGGCGGTGGCCGCCGGCTTCGCCGCCGCCGGCGTCGCCTGGATTCACGTCGTCGACCTCGACGCCGCGCTCGGCGAGCCGCCGCAGCGCGAGCTGGTCGCCGAGCTGGTCGCGGCGCTCGCGGTGCTTGAAGCCAACGCAGCCAGCGCAGCCAGCGCCGGAGACGGCGCGGGCGCCGCTCGCGGCAGGGCCGCCGTGCAGCTGGGAGGCGGCTTGCGCGGTCGCGCCGACGTCGAGTGGGCGCTGGCCGCGGGTTGCGAGCGAGTGGTGATGGGGTCGCTGCCGGCGCGCGACCCCGCTGCCTTTGCCGCGCTGGCGCAAGCCTTCCCGGGGCGGACCCTGCCGGCGCTCGAGGTGGCCGGGGACGAGCTGCGGGTGGCCGGCTGGACGCAGGCTGCCGGCGGCTCTCTGGACGAAGCCTGCGAACGCTTGCGGGGCCTGCCCTGCCCGGCGGTGCTGGTGACCGACGTCGAGCGCGACGGCATGATGAGCGGCCCCAACCTTGAGCTGACGCTGCGCGTCGCGAGCTCGACCGGCTTGCCGGCGCTGCTCTCCGGCGGCGTGCGCTCGCTCGCGGATCTGGCGGCGGCCGCCGCCCTGCCCGCGATCGCCGGCGCGGTGCTCGGCCGCGCCCTGTACGAGGGCAGGATCGATCTGGCGGCAGCGCTGGCGCTCTGCGCCGGAGCTACCGGCCCGCGTCCCCCGGGCGGATCAGCAGGGGGCGGCCCGGACGCGCCTGGCGCAGGCGGCGCGGGGGCCATTGCCGCGGAAGGCCCGGACGCGTCTGCCGCGGCCAGCCCTGGCGCGCGCCGCGAGGCGGCCCGATGAGCACGCCTTCCGGCGGCCGCGCCGCGAGCACCGCATCGATGCCTCGCGATGGGCACGATGGGCACGAAGGGCGCGATGCGCACATACCGCCTGCCGCGGGCGCCGGGTCCGGGCCGAGCGGGCTCACCCGCCGGGTGATCCCTTGCCTGGACGTGGCCGCGGGACGGGTGGTCAAGGGGGTGCGCTTCCGCGATCTGGCCGACCAGGGCGACCCGGCGGCGGCGGCGGCCCGCTATGCCGCCCAGGGCGCCGACGAGATCGTCTTCCTGGACGTGACCGCGGCCCCCGAGGGGCGGGACACGGACCTGGACTGGGTGCGGCGCACTGCCGAACGGGTGTTCATCCCGCTGACCGTCGGCGGCGGCGTGCGCTCCGGCGAGGACGCCGGCCGGGCGCTGCGCGCCGGCGCCGACAAGGTGGCGGTCAACACCGCCGCGGTGCGCCGCCCGCGGCTGATCGGCGAGATGGCGCGCCGCTTCGGCAGCCAGTGCGTGGTGCTGTCCGTCGACGCGCGGCGCATGGCGCGGCAAGACGGCCCGGTATTGCCGGCATGGGAGGTGGTGGTCGAAGGCGGCCGCACGCCGGCCGGTCTCGACGCGCTGGAATGGATCGCTGCCGGCGTCGCCGCGGGCGCCGGCGAGGTGCTGCTGACCAGCATCGATCACGACGGCACGCGCGGCGGCTACGACCTGGCGCTGGTCGCCGCGGCGGCGGCGGCGGTGCCGGTGCCGCTCATCGCCTCGGGCGGCGCCGGGTCCGCCGAGCACCTGGCGGCGGCGCTGGCGGCGGGGGCCGCGGCGGTGCTGGCGGCCTCGATCTTCCACCAGGGGACGTACACGGTGGGCGAGGTCAAGCGCGCGCTGGCCGCCGCCGGCTTCCCGATGCGGGAGGAGCCCGATGAAACTTGACGACCCGGCCGCGCGGCAGGGAACGGTCCCCGGGGAAGGGGCCGCCATGGGCGCCGTAGAGTCGGCCGCCATGGGCGCCGTGGAAGCGGCCGGCACGGGCCCCGGCGAAGCTGCCGCCAACGCCGGTCCGGGGGTCCTGGGCCTGGGGGCCGCCCTCGATCCGGCGGCCCTGCGCTACGACGAGCGCGGGCTGGTCCCGGTGGTCGTCCAGGACCTGGCCAGCGGCGCCGTGCTGATGCTGGCCTACGCCGACCGCCGCGCGGTCGAGCTGACGCTGGCGACCGGCGAGGCCCACTTCTACAGCCGCTCGCGCCAGGCTTTGTGGCGCAAGGGCGAGACCTCCGGCAACACCCTGGCGGTGGTCGAGGCGGTGGCCGACTGCGACGGCGACGCCCTGCTGCTGCGCGCCCGCCCGGCCGGCCCCACCTGTCATCGCGGCACCCGCAGCTGCTTCGAGCCCAACGCCGCCGCCCTCGAGCTGGGCTGGCTGGCGCGGGTCGCCGCCGACCGGCGCGGCGCCGATCCCGAACGCAGCTACACCGCGCGGCTGCTCGCCGCCGGCGTCGAGCGGGTGGCGCAGAAGGTGGGGGAGGAGGCCGTCGAGACCGTGGTCGCCGCCCTGGCCGCGGCGGCGCACCCGGAGCGCCGCGGCGAGCTGGTCGGCGAGAGCTGCGACCTGCTCTACCATCTGCTGGTGCTGCTCCTCGCCGCCGGTGTCCCGCCCGCCGAGCTCGCCGCCGAGCTCGCGCGCCGTCATTTCGGTGCCGGAGCGGGCGCGGGCGCGGGTCCGGCCCCGAACGATGGCGCGGGTGCCGCACCGGGCGCCGCGGCCGAGGGGAGCATGCGGTGAGCCCGCGCCGGCCAACCGGGGAACGCCGGCCGCCCGTCGCGACCACGCCGCCGGTGGC
>DASZHY010000329.1:0-2568 GCA_035949675.1 Thermoanaerobaculia bacterium | reverse complement strand
CGCACATGTGGCGGAGGTAGGGCGCCAGCGGTGCGGCGAACAGCGCCGGCGGCAGGGCGATGGCCGCGGCAACCAGCAGCCTCGAGGCTGCCGGCGACGTCGCCCGGCGGGCCCGGCGGCGCAGGCGCTGGTAGAGGCATGCCGGCAGCACCGCCAGCAGCGGCACCAGCGGCAGCAGGTTGCGGAAGGGGTGGAAACCGAAGCGCGAGAGCAGCCAGCCGAGGGCGGCGGCATAGGCGGCCCAGCCAAGCACGGCCCGCGCCTGGCGCCAGTCGGCGAGCGCCGCGCCGAGCGACGCCGCGGCGAGCAGCAGCAGCGGCCACCCCACCTCGGGATGGTCGAACGGCAGGTCCCACTCCGCCCGCCGCACCGCCTGGTCCCAGTAAGAGCCGAAGGACTGGGTGTAAAGCGACGCCTCGTAGCGCAGCGCCGCCGCCACCTTGCCGGTGCGCAGCGCCAGGGCCGGCATGCCCACCGCCGCGGCGAGCACGGCGGCGCCGCCGGCAAGCCCCAGCCGGCGCAGCTTCTCGCCCGCGCCGGCGCGCGGCGCCAGCAGCACTGCCGCCGCCACCGGCAGCGCCACCAGCACGTGCGGGTACTTCGAGACCAGCGCGAGGCCGGTCATGGCGCCCGCGAGGAAGGCATCGCGGCGCCCCTGGCGCGGCGCTGCTCCGCCCACGGGCTCCCGCACCCGCTCGGCGAAGCAAAGCGCCGCGAGCACGAAGAAGGTCGCGTAGACGTCGACGTTGACGATGGCGCCGCGGATCACCAGCGCCGGCAGCAACGCCGCCAGCCAGGCCGCCAGCAGTCCCGCCGCCCGGCCCGCCAGGCGCGCCGCCAGCCAGCCGGCGAGTGCCACCGTGCCCAAGGACACCAGCAAGCCGAGAGTGCGGGCGACCAGCAGCACTTCGGGCGGTCCGATCCAGTCGTACCGGGGGACCGGGGCCGGCGGCAGGTCGGCGCGCAGGGGCCGCCCATGCACGAGCGCGTAGACCGGCGAGTACAGGTGGACGGCGCCCAGGATGGCGTACACCGGCAGGGCCGGGTAGATGTACCAGCCAGGGTCCCAGTCTCCCGTGCGCAACGCGTACAGCACACGGTGCAGGACGTGCCCCTCGTCGACGTAGGTGAGGTAAGGGTAGCCCGCGGTGACCGCAGGGAGCCGCACCGCCAGCGCCACGAGCAAGATGCCCAGGTAAGCCCAGGCCGCCAGCCGCCCGGATGGCTCGCTCTGAACAGCGGCCGGTCCATGCGCCTCAGGCGCCGGCAGCGACGGGCAAGGCGGGGAAGGACCGGGGGCTCCCCTGCGCGCCCGGCCAGACATCCGCCGACAGTACTCGCCCTCGGGACCTCCTGTCGAGCCGCGCTGATGCTCACCGGGTGTCGAAGCAGAATCAACGGTCCGGTGGGTAGTGGGTACCCCCACTAGCGTTCGGCGGGCGAGTGATCGCGACAGACTGCCGCTGAGAGAACCCGCGGGCTTGCTGGCGCGACGGCGATGGGCACCGGTCGTCGGGTTCGCTATCCCTATCTTGCTGATTGGCAATACAATTGACAATTAGCCAAAAACGGCTAGGATGATCCCGTGCTCATCCCTCGTCAAGCTGCGCCGGTGCTCGAGCGCCTGGCCGGCGGGTATCCTCTGGTGGCGGTCACCGGTCCCCGTCAGTCCGGCAAGACGACCCTGGTCCGGGAGATCTTTCGCGACAAGCCCTACGTCTCGCTCGAAGACCTCGACGAACGCGCATTCGCCGAATCGGACCCGCGCGGATTCCTCGACCGCTTCGCCGACGGCGCGGTCCTCGACGAGGTGCAGCGCTGCCCGCCGCTCTTCTCCTTCCTCCAAACCCGTGTCGACGAGGACCGGCGCCCTGGCCTATTCGTCTTGACCGGTTCGCAGCAGTTCGGGCTGCTGTCGAGCGTCACCCAGACGCTCGCCGGCCGCATCGCCGTCGTGCCGCTGCTGCCGTTCAGCCTTGGCGAGCTGCAGGCCGTGGACCGGGCGCCGGCGACCCTCGAAGCCCTCCTCTTTCAAGGCCTCTACCCGCCCATCTACGACCGGGGCCTCGACGCCGCCATCTGGTACAAGAACTATGTGCTCACCTATGTCGAGCGCGACGTCCGGCAGATGGTCAACGTCCGCGATCTCTCGACTTTCCAGCGGTTCGTGCGCATGTGCGCGGCGCGCACCGCCCAGCTGCTCAACCTCTCAGGGCTGGCGGTCGACTGCGGCATCACCCACAACACCGCGGCGTCCTGGCTCTCGGTCCTGGAAGCAAGCTTCATCCTCCACCTCGTACGGCCCTACCACGGTAACTTCGGCAAGCGCCTGGTCAAGACTCCCAAGCTCTTCTTCTACGATCCCGGCCTGGCCGCCTGGCTCCTGGGCATCCAGAACGCCGAGCAATTGGCCGTCCATCCGCAGCGTGGCGCGCTCTTCGAGAGCTGGGTGGTGGCCGAGCTGCTCAAAGCGCGCTTCGCCCACGGCATGGCATCGAACCTTTTCTTCTGGCGCGACCGCACCGGCCACGAGGTGGACCTGCTGATCGAGCAAGGAGCGGCGCTGAC
>DASZHY010000328.1:0-33241 GCA_035949675.1 Thermoanaerobaculia bacterium | reverse complement strand
ACCTCCTCCCCTCCGGCTGTCGATCCCTCCGCCGATATGTCGTGATCACCCCGCCGCTGCCGGGAGGCGCTTGTATACTCCGGCGCCGTGGCTCGACGTGCTTCTTCTCGCGGTGGCCGCGGTGGCGGTGGCCGCACCAGTGTTGGTGCGAAGAGCGGTGGCGGCACCAGTGGCCCTGGTGGACGATCGGGCGGGGCGGTTGCGCCTACGGCGGCGGAACAGCCTTTGGCCGAGCGGCTGGCTTTGCTGGCGCTGTGGGCCTTGGTGCTGGTGACTCCTCTTTACTTCGCGCCCTCCGCCAAGGACGCCTTCCGGCTGCCGAAGCTGATGCTGGCGGAATGGCTGGCGGTCGCCTCTCTGGCACCGCTGGCCTGGGCGCTGCGGCGCGTCGAGCGGGTGGGGTGGCGCGACCTGTGGCGGCTGCCGGCGCTCCGCGCGACCCTGCCGCTCGCGGCCATCGCCACCGCCGGGCTGGCGTTCACCGCTCATCCGCTGCACGTGCGGGAGGCGCTTGCCGACCTGTGGATCGGCGCCGCCTGCCTCGTCGTCTGGAGCGCCGCGCTGCCGGCCGGCAGGCTCGAGCGCCTGCTCGGCGGGCTGCTGTGGCCGGCGGTCGCCCTGGCGGCGATCGGCATCCTGCAATTCCATGGAGTACAGCCGCTTCCCCTCGCCCGTCACCTGGGCCCCTCGCGCCACAACGTCACTTCGACCGCGGGCAATCCGGGCGACCTCGCCGCCTTCCTGGTGCTGCCCTGCCTGGTCGCACAGTGGCGCCTGGCGCGCGGTGCCGGCACCCCGGGAACGGCGGCCCGCGAGCGCGTCGGGCGGCCCGGCGGCGGCTGGGGCTGGCCGGCGGCGGCGCTTGCCGTCTGCGCCTATGCCATCGCGGTCACCCAGACCTTCGCCGCATTGCTGGCGCTCGTGCTGGGCAGCGTGACGCTGTGGGCCGGCGCCCGCCGCCGGGTCCCCGCCGGCTGGCGGCGGCCGGCCCTGGCTGCTGCCGCGGTCGGGGTGCTGGCGGCCGGCGCCGTCGCCGGCTTGCCGGCGCTGCGGGCGCGGGTCTTGGAGAAGGTGACGCTGGTGCGGCAGGGCGACTGGAACGCCGTCCTCACCGGACGCCTGGACGGCTGGCGGGCGGCGGTGTGGATGCTCGGCGAGCATCCCTGGGCAGGGGTGGGGCACGGCGCCTTCCGCGCCGAGTTCGCGCCGGCCAAGCTCGCCCTGCTCGACCGCGGCGTCGCCTTCCACTCCGGCCAGCAGCAGTACTTCGTCAACGCTCATGACGAGCCGCTCGAGGTGGGAGCCGACAGCGGCGTGCCCGGCCTTCTCGCGCTCGCCTGGGCGCTCGGGGTGCTGGCCGTCGCGGCCCGCGCGCGGGTGGCGCCGGCAGCGCTGCCGGCGGACAGCGCCGGCGAGCGTGGTGGCGAGCGCGGCGGCGAGCGTGGCGGCCAAGGCGCCGACAAGCGTGGCGGCCACGGCGGCGGCGACACGGCAGAGCGCCGGCGGCGCGCCGCCGGCGCCTTTGCGGCCGCCGGGCTGGTCGCCCTGGGCGTGCTCTGCCTGGTCGATTTCCCTTTCCGCGTGGCGCTGGTGGCGTTCCCGGCGCTGCTGTTCCTGGCCTGGACGCTGCAACCCGCCGCGACGGAGGCTGTCGCATGAAGGGCCGGGTGCTGGTCTGGCCGCTGCTCGTGCTGCTGCTAGCGGGGCTGGGGCTACAGACCCTTCGCTGGCACGGCCGGCTGCTCGCCAGCAAGCTGGTCAACCAGGTGGAGGCGATCACGCTCGCCGCCCTCCGCGCCGGCCCCGGCGCGCTGGCGCAGGTGCTGCCGGTCGGCATGGCGAACCTGCGGCACGCCGCCGAAGCCGACCCGGCTGCCGTCGAGGTGCCGCTGTCGCGCGGCTCGCTGCTGCTGCTGTCGCGGCGTCCGGACGAGGCCGTCGCCGCCTATCGCAGCGCGCTCGCCCTCGAGCCGCACCCGGAGATCTATCTCCATCTCGGTGACGCGCTGCTGGCGGCCGGCCAGCTCGACGAGGCGCGCCGCAACTTCCGGATCGCGGTGCTCCTCGATCCCTGGCTGCGCCCCTCGATCCCCGCCGGCGTGTTCTAGCCGCGGCGGCGGTTCCATTGCACTTCGCGGCCGGCGTGGACGCCGATCAGGTTGTGCTCCGGCAAGGGCTCGCCCGGCTGACTGACGGGTTCGCCGTAGAGGTCGTGGAGCTCATAACCCATCTCCTGAAGGCGTCCGTACAGGGCGGCGGGCACCTCGCCGGCCTTGGTCAGGTGCTCCGTCCAAACCGCGACGACCGCGAGGTCCGGCCTGAGCGCCGCGAGTCCCGCGAGCGCTTGCACCTCGTACCCGACGACGTCGAGCAGCAGCAACCGGACCGGTCCGAGGCCGAGCCCGCGCGCCACCTCGGCGAGCGGCACCAGGGGTGCGGTGAAGCCGGCGCCGGCGTTGAACATGCTCGCCGCTCCCCGATTGTCCGGCGGCGGCCATGGCACCTGCGACAATCCGCGCTCGGCGCCGACGGCCGCGGCCACCAGCCGGACGCAGGCCTCGGGGACGCCGTTGAGGTCGAGGTTGAGGCGGGCACGCAGCAAGGCGGCAGGCTGGGGCTCGCAGCCGATGATCCGACCCGCGGCGCCGACCGCCTTGGCGGCGACGATCGCGTGCAGCCCGTTGTTGACCCCGGCGAGGATGGCGGTCTCGGCGGGCCTGAGGTTGGCGCGAAGGAAATCCAGGATCAACGGCTCGTGCCGGCCGTCCCGCAGCAGGAGGTACTCCACCCAGTCGAGCGGGTTGAGCCAAAGCATGACGTCCGGATAGACCGTGGCGACGATCCCTGCTTTCGGCATCGCATGGCGGCCGAGCCAGCGGACGAACCGAACCTTGGCAGGGTGCTCGGGCCCGGCCACGTAGTGCTTGATGACGCTGCCCAGGAGCCTCGACATGATCACGGTCGGAACGGTCTGGTATCATACGGCCTTCGCCTCCCGCTTCCGATGAGCGTGCGTACGGCTTTCTCGCCCATGGCCAACCGTCCCTCCTCGCACCCCTGGCACCAGTTTCCGCCAGGCGCGGGCTCTTCGGCGGCCCTGAGGCAAGACGCCGCCGCCACCGCCTCGCCGGCGGGCGCCGATCGCGACAGCCGTCTCGCCGCGGGCCTGCGCGAGCTGGCGCGGGAGCTGCCGCTGGCCGTCACGGTCCGCGGCGACTGCATGGCGCCCCGCCTGCGTGACGGCGACCGGGTCGCGGTGGCGCCGGCCGCGCGCTACTGGCCGGGAGACATCGTGGCCTTCCGGACCCGCGAAGGGCCCCTGGCGCTGCACCGGCTGCTGGGGTATCGCCTGCGCTCGGGGCGCCTGGCGTGCGTGACGCGGGGCGACCGCTGCGACCTTCCCGACGAGCCGCTCGCCCCTGAGCGCCTCCTGGGGCGCGCCGCGGTGCGGCCGACCCCGGCCGAGCGGGCGCGGGCCGTACTGGCGTGGCTCGCGCTGGCGCTGCGCGCCGCCCGCCGCCGGCTGGCCGCCGCCCGCGGGCGGCTTCCCCTCCCCGCCGGATGAGCTTCGGCGCCAGATTCCTGCACCATCCCGAAGGCTTCCCCGAGCGCCAGGAGGGCGACGCCTGGGGGGACCGCGAGCTGACGCTCGACCTTCCGGGCGGACCCTACCGCGTGCTCGGCCTCTCGGCAGCCCAGGAGGCAGGGGTGCGGGCGACCTTCCCCGGCTCGCTGGCCGCCGCTGCCGCCGCCGCGGTTCCGGTCCTGCTGCTGCGCTGCGCGGCCGGCGACTTCCTGCCGGTCGACGTCCGCGGTTGGGATTATGGGCTGGACTTCGACTGGTCGCCGGCAGCCGTGCGGCTGGCAGGACTGGACCTCGTGGGGCGGCTCGACTGGCTCCCGGACGGGCCGGGCATGCGCGGCGCGCTGTGGACTCCCGAGGACGGCGGCGCGCGATTTCCGGGAGTGTTCGAGAACTTCCTCCGGGTGCTGGTGGCTTATCGCCTGCTCGAGCTCGGCGGCGCGGTGCTGCACAGCGCCGGGGTGGTCAGGGACGGCGCCGCCTTCCTGTTCCTGGGGCGCTCGGGCGCCGGCAAGACCACGGTGGCGCGGCTGAGCCTGGCCCAGGAGGGGACGGAGGTGCTGAGCGACGACCTCAACGCGGTGATCGCCCATGGCGCCGACGCCGCCGATGGCGCGGACGCCGCCGATGGCGCGGTCGTCGCCGATGCCGCCGGCTGCGTTGTGCTCAAGCTGCCGTTCACGGGCGACCTGGGAGAGCGGCGTGCGGTGCGGCCGCCGGTGCCGCTCGGCGGCCTGCTGCGGCTCGAGCAGGCCAGCGCCGACGCGCTGGTGCCGCTGTCGCGCGCCGAGACGCTGGCTTGCCTGCTCGCCTGCGCGCCGTACGTCAACCTCGATCCCTGGCGCCGCGAGCGGGTCGAACAGGTGCTGCTCGCGCTGGCGGCCGCCGCGGCGCCGCGCGCCTACACGCTGCGCTTCTCGTTGGGCGGCGGCTTCTGGTCTATAATCGACAAAAAATGAACGAGATCCGCGGAGGCAGCGTGTTGCGGCGGCGAGCTGACGTGCGCTTTCGCGTCATCGACGCGGAGGGCGTGGTGGTGCGGCAGAGCGCCGGCGAGGTCCTGGTGCTCAACGAGCTCGGCACCCACATCCTGGCCTTGGCCGACGGCAGCGCCCCGATCGCGCAGTGGATCGATACCCTGCTTGGCGCATTCGATGTCGAGCGTGCGCAGCTCGAACGCGACGTGCTCGATTTCGCCGCCGAGCTGGTGACGCAGGGCCTGCTCGAGCCGGTGACGGCCACCGCCGCGCGGCCGGCGCCGGCCGGCACGGCCGGAGGCGGGCGATGAGCTTCGAGCAGCTGCTGCTCCGGACATGGAGCGACAACCATCTGTTCTCGGTGCTGGTCGAGCTCACCTATCGCTGCAACCTGGACTGTTTTTTTTGTTACAACGACCTGGGGCTGCGCGGACGTCCGCTCTCGGCGGCGCAATATGAAGAGTTCTTCGCCGATCTGCGCGATCTCGAGGTGCTGAACTTGACGCTCACTGGCGGCGAGCCGCTCGCCCATCCGGATTTCCTGCGGCTGGGCGCGCGGGCCCGCGAGCTGGGTTTCGTGGTGCGCATCAAATCGAACGGGCACGCCTTGCGCGGCACGATGGCGCGCCGCATCCGCGAGGAGATCGATCCTTTTCTGATCGAAGTCAGCCTGCACGGCGCGACCCCCGCGGTGCACGACCGCCAGACTCGCGAGCCGGGGAGCTTCGAGCGGTTGCTCGCCAACCTGCGTGAGATGCGCAGCCTGGGGCTGCGCGTCAAGCTCAACAGCACCATGACCGCCTGGAACGAGCACGAGATCGCGGCGATGATGGCGCTCGCCGACGAGCTCGAGCTGCCGCTGCAAATCGATCCCGAGGTGACGCCGCGCGACGACGGCGACCGCGAGCCGCAGTCGATCTCGCCGTCGCGCGCCGGCGTGCGGCGGCTGTTCGAGCTGCTGGCGGCGAGGGCGGCGGCGGCGCGGGCGCGGGCGGCCGCGGCGGAGATGGGCGAAACGCCGCAAGCTCCCGGCATGGCGCCGGTCCAGGCGGCGCGGCTGGCTGACGACGGCCTGGCCCCCGCGGCGGCGGCGAAGCACTGCGGCGCGGGCTCCTCGGGGATCGCCGTCGATCCTTACGGCAACGTCTATCCCTGCGTGCAATGGCGCCGGCCGGTGGGGAACCTCCATGAGCGCTCGATCCGCGACATCTGGACGAGCTCGACCGGGCTCGCCGACGTGCGGGCGCTCACCGTCGAGGCGAAGAAAATGGTGGACGGCTTTGGCCCGGCCGGCCAGCTGCTCAACTTCTGTCCGGGCAATGCCGCCGCCTGGAGCGGCGACGCGCTGCAGGTCTATCCGAACGCCCTCTCCCGCATGGAGGTTGCCCAGGAGGCAGCGGACGTGCACGCGGGCGGTCGGGAGCGGGATGCCGCGGCGGCTCGGCCGGCGCCCCGCAGCTTGCTGCCAATCGTGCAGTGATCCAAATCCAAGAAACCGGTGGTCGAAGCGAAGGGGAGGGGGCGTCCCCTTGGCCTCAGGGACATGTCGCATGTCCACCCTGGACATGCGACGCCCCCCCGGCCGCCGGGTTGGGACCCGGTGGTTCCAGAGACGGGAAGGGGATCGTGGGGTTGCGGGGGGAGACCCGATAGACGGCCGCGGCTCCGCCTGTCGCCTGTCGCGGCACTCACCGCTCGTCGCTTCGAGTAGTCCTCGAACGCCTGCTACTGGCACCTGCTTCTTGGCACGGGATCGCCGGAGGCCAATGAGACTAAGACGAAATTGGCCCCATGGGGCAGACGCCCTTGTTGGCCTTTGCCGGCGGGTGCGGCGAGCAGATCGCCGCCATGGCCTCTAGCGGCTCGCGGAAGAGGATGCGCGGCGGCTGGTAGGGCCGGCGCGGGGCTGCGCCGCCAGGGGCCAGCGGCGGCGGTGTCTGCGTCGGCCGCGCTGATTGCGCCACGGGTGCCGGCGGAGCTGTCGAAGTCGGAGCGGGCCGGGCTGTCGCGCTGGCCGGCGCCGGTCGGCCGAGGTCGCTTGGCATGGGCTGCTTGGCTCTCATCGCATCCTTTCGTTCAGCCTTGCCGGCCGGCTCCCTGCCGGTCTGGACAAGCCTGCTGGCGGCTTTGAGCTCCCTATTATAGGTGTTTGTCGCGAACAATCCAGCGCTGACCTCGCAAACCGGCATTGCATGCAGAAATGCAACATTGACGATTGCAGACTTCCTTTGAACGCGCGCTCGAGCCGCCCCTGACCTTCGCGCCTCGGACGCCGCCTCAGACACCGCGCGAGGTGAGCACGATTTTCACCGTGCGCAGCAGGATCGAAAGATCGAGCCACAGCGACCAGTTGGCGGCGTAGGCGAGATCATAGCGCAGCTTGTTCTGCGGGCTCGAATGATACTCGCCGTTGACCTGGGCGAGACCGCTGACCCCGGGCGCCAGCGAGAAGCGCTCGGCATAACCGGGAACCTCCTTGAGATAACGCTGCACGAAGCCAGGACGCTCCGGGCGCGGCCCGACCAGGCTCATCGTGCCCTGCAGCACGTTGAGCAATTGCGGGGTCTCGTCGAGCCGGAAGCGGCGCAAGAAGGCGCCGCATGGGGTCAGGCGGGGATCGCCGGGCTGTGCCATGACCTCGCCGGATGCCGCCTCGGCGTCGGTGTGCATGGTGCGCAACTTCCAGAGAGTGAAGGGACGCTGATCGCGGCCGATGCGCAGCTGGCGGTAGAGGATCGGCCCCGGCGACGAGAGGCGCACCGCCAGCGCGCAGGCGGCCAGGGCGGGCAGCGTGGCGAGCAGCAGCAGCGAGCCGGCGGTCAGGTCCAGCAGGCGTTTGACCGGCCAGTTGATGCGCCATTCGGTCTCCCGCATCACCTCGATCAGCGGCAGATCGTGGACCCAGCGATAACGCATGCGTCCGATCAGGCTCTCGAACGGCCCGGGCAGCAGCAGCACGTTGGTGTGATGGGGGCGCGTGCCCGCGAGACGGTCGATCAGCCGCGTCTGCCAGGAGTCGCCGCCGTCGGCGAGGATGATGTCGTCGATCTGGCCGCTGGCGAGCAGCGCCGGCAGGTCTTCGGAGGTGCCGAGCAGCGGCCCCAGCGCCGGTTCGAGGTCCGCCGCGGCGGGCGCCTGCTGGCCGGGCTGCGGCACGAAGCCGGCGACCAGGAGGCCGTGCCAGCGATGCTGGGACAGGGTGCGGGCGATCTCGGCCGCCGCCTGACCGCTGCCGACGATCGCCACCCGGCGCTCGCGGTGCAGCCCGCGGCGGTCGACGACGCCGCGCCAGGCGAGCAGCAGCGCCAGGTCGAGCAGCACGTAGAGCAGCAGCACCGAGCGCGGGAAGCTGCGGAAGGTGAAGAAGACGTAACCCATCAGGGCCGTCCCCTGCAGCGCCGCCACGCCGGCCAGCCGGCGAACGGCCTCGGCGCGTGTGCGCGGCTCGGGGCGATCGTAGAAGCCGAAGAAGTAGAGGCTGGCGAACTGCAGCGCCAGCACGACGCCCCAGTCGCGCTGCAAGAACCGCAGCCGGTCGCCGGGCAGCAGGCCGGTGGTGAAGGGCAGCGGCAGCTCCATGCGCACCCAGAAGGCGCCGGCGAGCGCCGCGACGGTGGCCGCGGCGTCGCCCAGCACCCTCAGGGCTTTCTTCCATCGGCTTTCCCGCCGCCAGAGATTCATCGGCATTGCGGTCACTCTATCCGAGAGCGCCGCGTCTTGCCGCGAATGGCCGCGGGGCGCCGGCCCGGCGGCAGGGCAGGGGGGCCGGCAGGCCGGCAGGCCGCCTTGACCGTCCCATGGTCGCGGGGTACGCTCCCCGCGACGCCAGCCCCGGGCGGCGCCCGGCACGCTGCGCACACGGAGGATGCGTCGCAGAGCGCCGACACTGCTCGAGGGTCGGGCCGCTACCGCCCATGAAAGTCATCGACCACCTGGCGCAGTCCAAACGCCCGCTCATCAGCTTCGAGATCATCCCGCCGCTGCGCGGCGGGAACGTCAATTCGTTGCTGGTGCTGATCGACGACCTGGTCAGGTACCGCCCGCCGTTCATCGACATCACCAGCCACGCCGCGGAAGTGATCTATGAAGAGACGCCGAAGGGCATCCAGCGCCGGGTCAAGCGCAAGCGTCCCGGCACCTTAGGCGTCTGCGCGCTGCTGCAGAACAAGTACCAGATCGACGCCGTGCCGCACATCCTCTGCCAGGGCTTCACGCGCGAGGAGACCGAGGACTTCCTGATCGAGCTCAAGTACCTGGGCATCGACAACGTGCTGGCGGTGCGCGGCGACGACAGCGGTTACGAAAAGCCCTTGCAGCACGGCCGCAGCGCCAACCGCTACGCTTGTGACCTGGTGGGGCAGATCGCGGCGATGAACCGCGGCCGCTACCTCGAGGAGGACCTGCTGGACGCCGAGCCTTCCGATTTCTGCGTCGGCGTCGGCGGCTATCCGGAAAAGCACTTCGAGGCGCCGAACCTGCAGCTCGACGCGCGGCGGGTCAAGGAGAAGCTCGACGCCGGCGCGCACTACGTCGTCACCCAGATGTTTTTCGACAACCGCCATTATTTCCACTTCGTCGAGATCTGCCGGGCCAGCGGCATCACCGCGCCGATCATTCCCGGCCTCAAGGTCCTGAGCTCACTCAAGCAGCTGTCCACAATCCCGAGCAATTTCCACGTCGAGATCCCGGCCGAGCTCTCCGACGAGGTGCTGGCGGCCAAGCCCGAGCAGGTGCTCGACATCGGCGTCGAATGGGCGCGGCGGCAGCTCGAGGAGCTGCTGGCGCGCGGCGTGCCCACGGCCCACTTCTACGTCATGCAGAGCGCCGCCGCGATCAAGCGGCTGATGGCGAAGATCGATCTCTGAGCCGAGGCGATTGCTCAGCGATACCGGCGCCTGCCGCGCTGCAGCTCCTCGACCCAGACCAGCTCGCAGGCGCCGGGCCCGGTGTCGTCGCGCGACAGCGAGGTTTGCCAGCGGAAGCCGCGCGCCGACTCGACGTCGACCAGCAGCCCGCGTACCCGCACCCGCTCGCCGCCGCCGACGTGGGCGAGCGCCCGCGCCAGGTTGCGAGTGGACGGGATCATGTGCATGTTGGCGGAGTGGGTGGCGATGTAGCTCAGATCCAGGCCTGGATCTCGGGTGCGCCAGAAGTAGTAACGAGTAATCTGATAGTAAGAGACCCGGCTGCGGTAGGGCTCCTCCGGCAGCAGGCCCCAGGTCATCACCAGGTCGACCGGCGACAGGAAGGCGCCGTCGTCGAAGCTGTAGGGCTCGGCGGCGGCGACCACCGCCGAGATGTCGAACGCGGCGCGCGGCCGCACCTGCACCTCGCCGCGCGGCGTCGGCCACGCGAACGGCGTGCGCCAGGTCGCGCCCTGGATCGGCTCGGCGTGCCAGTCGATCGCGTCCGCCGCCGGCACCGACGAGGCGGGCAGCGCGAAGCCGCAGCCCGCGAGACCCAGCGCAAGGCAGGAGCCCGCCAGCGCGATGCCCGCGCGCGTCGCGCGCTGCGCGGCCCAAGGAGAGCTGTTCACCAGGCGAGCAGTATACGGCGGGGCCTGCCGCGCGAGCGGGAGCGCGGGACGATCGCCGCTCGCCGGCAGGCGGCGATCGCTAGCAAGTCGTGCAGCTCTGATTGATGTTGTGCGTGCAGGTCTTGGTGCAGTGGCAGGTGTTGGCCGGACAGGTCACGCTGCAGCAGATGCCGGTGACGGTGAAGGCGCCGCCGTTGGGGATGGCGAGCGCGCTCCCTTCCAGCTGGCACAGCGTCTCCCTGCACAGGGTGATCTTACGGAAGGTCTTCTTCATCGCATTCCTCCTTGCCGATCCGGGCGCGCCGTGGCGAGCCGCGCGCCGCCGCTCCACGCGAGCGGCAGGACAGGTCGCGCCGGGCTTCGCCGGGTTTCGCTGCTGGGTGCAAAGGATTCCCCGCACAGGTTAGTGCTGGCGCGACGCCGATGCGTGACCGGCGGCTAGCGCAACGCAGCCAGGGACGCGGAGGGCAAGCGAGTGGTATGCGAATTAACCGAGTGGGACACTAGCGCAGGCGCTCGAGGATCTGCCGGAGGTCGCCGCCGATTCGCTGCAGCTGGTCGCGGTGGGTCGCCGCCAGGGGCTCGAGCACCTCGGCGCCGCGCGCGGTGAGGCTCACGAACACCTGGCGCCGGTCGGCGCCGCCGGGGTGGCGGACCATGAGCCCCTGCGAGACCATCCGGTCGATCAGACCGACGGCGCTGTGGTGGCGGATCTGCAGGCGCTCGGCGAGCTCGCTGACGGTGAGGCGGTCGCGCCCGGGAAAACCGCGGACGGCGATCATCGCCAGGTATTGCTGCGGCGTGACGCCGGCGCGGCGCGCCGCCTCTTCGCTGAAGTGCAGGAACTGCCGCAAGGCGTAGCGAAAGGCGGCCAGCGCCTGGTAGTCGTCGGCGCTCATCAGCGGCCGCCCGCTGTCGTCTTGCCTGCCACCGGTGCTCATGTTTCGGGGAATTCTAGCAGGCCCGATGCCCGGCCGGGCGGGCTGGCCGGGAGGCCCGGCGAGACGCGGGCGGCGCCGGATGGCGCCGGATGGCGCCGAGCATCGCCGAGCATCGCCGAGCATCGCCGAGCGTCGCCGCGCCGCGGACCGCGCCGGATACGGCTCAGGGACAGGCGAAGGCCGAGGTGTCCTGGACCGGCTGGAAAGCGGTGTGCGCCGGGTTGGTGTAGACCTGGATCGTGCCGGTCTGGGTGTCGGTGACGGTCATCACCACGTGCACGTCGGTGAGCCCCGCGGCGAAGAACCAGAAGTGACCGCCGAGGCCGCAGCCGTCGATCATCTTCACGAACGCCTCGACGTTGGCGGCGTTGAAGAACCAGAAATAGCCGCTGTCGCCGATCGGCACCGCCTGGGCGTTGGTCGGGTTGCCGTTGTCGGTCTCGAAGGTGACGGCGATCCGGAAGCGGCTCGCGAGCAGGCAGAGGGTATGAGGATCGGGGGTGCAGGTCACCGCTCCCGGCGCGATGACCACGTCGTCGACGTTGGCCTGCAAGCGGCCGCCGGTCTCCGGCGCCAGGACGGCGTTGAGCTCGCCGGACTTGGCGAAGGAGTTGGTGAAGGTCGTCGAGGAGTCGTTCCAGGTGCCGACGGCGGTCACCTCGGGCGTCTGGACGATCGGCCCCGGCGGCGGCGGTCCCGAACAGTCCGCGGTCGGGAAGGGAACCAGCACGAAGAAGGCACCGCCTTCGGCCGTGTTGCCGTTGGGGATGTAGATCTTGCCTCCCAGGTGGTAGGTCGTCCCGACGGTGAGCGGGACACACTGGAAGAGCTCGGTGTCGATGCCGCTGACCGTCGGGGCGTCGAAGATTTCCTTCGCCGAGCCCTCGTTGGGGGCGCCTTCGGCGTCCAGGGTGCCGTCCCAGGTGACCTGGCCGATGACGTGCCAGCCGTTCAAGCCGGTGACGAAATCGGGATCGTTCACGAGGTTCTGCGCCGGCAACGGCGCCGCGCGGCCGGCGAGCAGCACCACCGCGGCTGCCAGGGCCGGCGCCAGATGAGACATCACGCCTGAAAGCCAAAAATGCTTGGGCAACATGGCATGACCCCTTTCTCGACCACCGGTTCGCCACCGCCGCGCCCGGCGGCTTGCGGCAGGGCAGCCCCCCCGCCCTCCGAGCTGCCGAGTCTGCGGCCGCGAGGCCAGCTGCAGCTGTCAAAGGGCGGACCGGTTGGATCGCCTCCGTCAGTCTCCATGGTAAATCAGCATACCGGTGTTTGGCAAGCTACGGCGCCGGCTGGTAGTGCTCTAGGCGATCGGAGGTGTGGGGGCGTGCGTCTTGCTGACAAGTTTTTTCCGTCTAAAGCGGTAGAATGAGCCGAGATCGGCGTCGGAGCGCGCTCCCATGGACATTGCGACGGAACCGAAGACCCTCCTCACCGCTGCCGACTTGCCGGCGGTGCCCAATCCCGATCTGCCGCATGAGCTCTGGCGCGGCGTGCTGCGGCTGGTGATGCCCTCAACCGGCGCCCACGGCGACGCGGTGTCGCGCCTCCTCGTGGCGCTGGGGCAGCATGTCTACGCCCAGGATCTCGGAACACTGTTCAGCGAATCGACCGGGTTCGTCCTCGAGCGCGGTCCCGACACCGTTCTCTGTCCAGACATCGCCTTCGTAGCGAAGCAGCGCCTCCCGGCAGGTGGACCCGGGTGGACCTTCCCGGAGCTTGCCCCGGACCTGGCCGTCGAGGTTCTCTCGCCGAGCGATCGTCCTAGAGAGGTGCGAGCCAAGGTCGCCCAGTATCTCAGGCTGGGCGTCCGCTGTGTCTGGGTCTTCCAGCCGGAGCAACGCCGGGTTCAGGTCCATGCTCGCGGCGCAGGCCCGGGCAGCCAGATCACGACGGTCGTTCTCGGCGAAGGCGACGTCTTGGAAGGCGGCGAGGTCCTTCCCGGCTTCCGCTATCCGCTGGCCAGCCTGTTCGGCGCGCTGCGCAGCTGACGCCGGCTGCCGGCGCTCCCGGCGGCTGCACTTGGGTTTCAGCCGGGTCTGTGGTAAGTTGCTCCTGGCATTACGAGCGGTCCGGCGCGAGGCCGGGCTCGGCAACCTGGGGCGGACACCCAAGGTGCCCTCTCGCATCGCAGCAGATGCGAGGATGCGGTCGCGGTAGCGACAACCAAGTGTCCGGCAGTCGGCGTTGTCCAAGGAACCCGTTCTCGTGATGCTGCCGAGGCGGGTTTTTTGTTTGCCCTCCCGCCGAACGGATCTCGGGCCGAGGTCCAGGTCCCACTGGGCGAGCTACGGCACAGCCGACCGACTGGAGAGACGAGTTGACCGCATTCCGCTTCGACGTCCCCTTCCCCCCGCGCCCCGCGGACCTCGCTGCACGCACCGCGGCGCTCACCGCGGCGCTCGGCGAACGGATCCTGGTGCTGGACGGCGCCACCGGCACGGCCCTGCAGGGGTTCACGCTGTCGGCGGCCGACTTCGGCGGGCCGGAGCTCGAGGGCTGCAACGAGAACCTGTGCGCCACCCGTCCGGACGTGGTCGACGCGGTGCACGAGAGCTATCTCGGCGCCGGCTGCGACATCGTCGAGACCAACTCCTTCGGCGGCACGCCTCTCGTGCTCGCCGAGTACGGCCTGGCCGACCGCGCCTATGAGCTCAACGCCGCCGCGGCGCGCATCGCCCGCGCCGCCTGCGCCCGCCACGACCTGGCGGCGGGCCGCCTGCACTTCGTCTGCGGCTCGATGGGGCCGACCACCAAGGCGATCTCGGTCACCGGCGGCGTCACCTTCGCCGAGCTCATCGAGCACTTCCGGGTGCAGGCGCTGGGGCTGATGGCGGGCGGCGCCGACTACCTGCTGCTCGAGACCCAACAGGACACCCGCAACATCAAGGCCGGCCTGATCGGCATCGAGCGCGCCGGGGAGCAGGCCGGCTGGCGGCTGCCGGTGGCGGTGTCGGCGACCATCGAGCCGACCGGCACCATGCTGGGCGGCCAGGACGCCGAGGCGCTGGCGGTGGCGCTGCGGCACGCCGACCTGCTGTACCTGGGGCTCAACTGCGCCACCGGCCCCGAGCTGATGGCCGACCACGTGCGCACCCTCTCGGAGCTGGCGCGCACGCGGGTCGCGGTGGTGCCCAACGCCGGCCTGCCCAACGAGGACGGGTGCTACGACGAGACGCCCGAGGACTTCGTGCGCGTCATCGGCCGCTTCCTGGACGCCGGCTGGCTGAACCTGGTGGGCGGCTGCTGCGGCACCACGGCGGGCCACGTCGCGGCGCTGGCCGGCGCCGCCGCCGGGCGGCCGCCGCGCCGCGTGCCGCACCACCACCGCAGCATGATCTCGGGCCTCGAGGCGGTCGAGCTCGACCCCTCCAACCGGCCGCTGCTGGTCGGCGAGCGCACCAACGTGCTGGGCAGCCGCAAGTTCAAGCGGCTGATCCAGGAGGGCGCGCACGAGGCGGCGGCGGAGGTGGGACGGGCGCAGGTGCGGGCCTCGGCGCAGGTGCTGGACGTCTGCCTGCAGGACCCCGACCGCGACGAGACGGCAGACGTGGAGGCCTTCCTGGACCGCCTGGTGCGCCTGGTCAAGGTGCCGCTGATGATCGACTCGACCGACGCGGCGGTGATGGAGCGGGCGCTCACCTACTGCCAGGGCAAGGCGGTCCTCAACTCCATCAACCTCGAGGACGGGCGGGTGCGCTTCGAGCGCGTGGTGCCACTGGCGCGCCGCTACGGAGCGGCGGTGGTGGTGGGGCTGATCGACGAGAAGGGCATGGCGGTCACGGTCGAGCGCAAGCTCGAGGTCGCCCGGCGCAGCTACCAGATCCTGGTCGAGGAGATGGGCGTGCAGCCCGAGGACATCTGGTGGGACGCGCTGGTCTTCCCGTGCGGCACCGGCGACCAGGCCTACCTGGGTTCGGCGGCGCAGACCATCGAGGGGGTGCGCGGCGTCAAGGAGCTGTTTCCGGACACCAAGACGATCCTGGGCGTCTCCAACGTCAGCTTCGGGCTGCCGGCGGCCGGGCGCGAGGTGCTCAACTCGGTCTTCCTGTACCACTGCACCAAGGCCGGGCTGGACGCGGCGATCGTCAACACCGAGGGGCTGGCGCGCTATGCCGACGTCCCGGAGGCGGAGCGCGCTCTGGCCGAGGAGCTGATCTTCCTGCCGATCGGCGACGTGGAGTCCGGCAGCAAGGCGGTGGAGGCCTTCACCGCGTGGTTCCGCGGCGCCGGCGCGGGCGCGGCGGGACGCGGCGGTGCGGGCGGCGGCAGGCCGTCGCGGGCGGACCTGCCGGTGGCCGAACGGCTGGCGCGGGCGGTGGTCGAGGGCTCCAAGGAAGGGCTCGAGGCGGACCTCGACACGGTGCTGGCGGACGCGGCGTTCCCGACGCCGCTCGACATCATCAACGGCCCGCTGATGCAGGGCATGGCCGAGGTGGGCAGGCTGTTCAACGACAACCAGCTGATCGTCGCCGAGGTGCTGCAGAGCGCCGAGGTGATGAAGGCGGCGGTGTCCTACCTCGAGCCGCACATGGAGAAGGCCGGCACCAACGGCGGCAACGGGCGCGGCAAGGTGATGCTGGCGACGGTCAAGGGCGACGTGCACGACATCGGCAAGAACCTCGTCGACATCGTGCTCTCGAACAACGGCTTCAAGGTCGTCAACCTGGGCATCAAGGTGGCCTCGGAGCGGCTGATCCAGGCGGTGCGGGAGCACGAGCCCGACGTCATCGGGCTGTCGGGGCTGCTGGTCAAGAGCGCCCAGCAGATGGTGGTGACGGCCGGCGACCTGGCGGCGGTGGGCATCGAGACGCCGCTGCTGGTCGGCGGCGCGGCGCTGACGCGGCGCTTCACCCACCGCAAGATCGCGCCCGCGTACGGGGCGCTGTGCACCTACGCCAAGGACGCGATGCACGGGCTGTCGCTGGTCGAGCGGCTGACCGATCCCGAGCGGCGGCCGCGCCTGGCCGAGGAGGTCTCGGCGCTGCTGCGCGACGACGCCGAGGTCCCCGCCGGCGCCGGCGGGACAGGCGCGCTGTCCGCCGGCGGCGCCGGCCCGGCGGCGCTGGCGCGCGACGCGGTGCGGCGCGACCTTCTGCCGCCGCCGCCGCCGGACCTCGACCGCCACGTCGCCCAGCTGGACCTCGACGAGGTGTGGAAGTACCTGAACCCGCAGATGGTGTACGGCAAGCACCTGGGGCTCAAGGGGGCGGTGCGCCAGCTCGAGGAGCAGGGCGACCCGAAGCTCGCCAAGCTCAAGGCGGTGATCGCCGAGCTGCAGGACGAGGCGCGGGCCGGGGCGCTGGCGGCGCGGGCAGTCTGGCGTTTCTTCCCGGCCGTGGCGGCCGGGGACCGGATCACTCTGCTCGATCCCGACTCGGGGGAGCCGCGGGCAGCGGCGACCGTGCCGGCGGCACCGAGCGCGCCAGCCGCGCCCGCTGCCATCTGGGACTTCCCGCGCCAGGCGCGCGAGGGCGGGCTGTGTCTCGCCGACTACGTGCTGCCCGGGGATCACCTGGCGCTGTTCGTCACCACCGCCGGCACCGGCGTGCGCGAGCGGGTGGAGGAATGGAAGCGGCGCGGCGACTACCTGAAGAGCCATGCCTTCGCCGCGCTGGCGCTCGAGACGGCGGAGGCCGCCGCCGAGTACCTGCACGCCTGCCTGCGGCGCCGCTGGGGCTTCCCGGACCCGCCGGAGATGACGCTGCAGGAGACGCTCGCGGCGCGCTACCGCGGCAAGCGCTACAGCTTCGGCTACCCGGCCTGCCCGGACCTCGCGTTCCAGCGCCAGCTGTTCACGAGCCTGCGCCCCGAGGAGATCGGCGTCGAGCTGACCGAAGGCGACATGATGGACCCCGAGGCCAGCGTCTCGGCGCTGGTGCTGCACCACCCGGACGCGCGGTACTTCGGGGTGTAGCTGCTGGATCGCGGTCATCGTCGTCAGGCTCCCGCATCTGGACCTCCGGCTGGCTTGCCGGGCGGAATCCGACGTCAAGGCGCGTGCGACCGGAGCCCTCGTCAGCGATGCTGGGATAGCATGGTGGTGCTGTTCAAGCAACGAACGAGCCGGCCACACACCCGCGGCCGAGAGGGAGAGAAGATGACGCTGATGCCTCGACGCAGGATGTGGCGGGCGCGGATGCTGGGCGCTTGCGCCGCTCTTGCAGCGTTCGCCGATGCGTCGCGCGCCCTGGCCGCTCCGGCGTTGATGCCGGTCGGCTCGCCGGTGAGTTTGCCGGGCGGGGGGAGCTTCCATGTTGATTTCGTGCCCGACCCGTACGGTGCCTTGCCCGCGCCGCTCATCGCAGAATCCCCGGTGGACGGCTCGTTCGAGCTGGCGGAAGATCGGGAGCTGGGTTATGTGCCCTACGTGAGCTTCACCGTCGAGATGGTCCACAGCAGCAGCGGCGGCCAGGAAAGCCCCGCCGTCGCCGCCAGCCAGATGCTCGTCCGCGACAGCGGCCAGTTCGTTCCCACCGTGGCCGGGCTCCGGAACGGCGGGTTCGTCGTCGTCTGGCAGAACGGTCCAACCTTGAGCCCCGGCCCAGCGGGGGGAAGACAGGCGGTCGTGCCGAGCCCGCTCCCCGGCACGGCCGGCGATCCTTTCACGGTCTCGGCACGCGTGCTCGACAGCTCGGGGCAACCGGTGGGAGCCGAGATCCAGCTGAGCCCGAATGGAGGGACCGGCGCGCAGCCCTTCGTGGCGGCGTCGAGCTCCGGCGGCTTCGTCGTCAGCTGGATCCAGTACAGCTCTTTCACGACCCCCGGCGCCTTGACGGCGACGGTCTACAGCGCCACGGGCCAGGCCCTGACGGGTCCCATCGCGATCGGCGCCGTGGGCCGCAACCTCGGCCTGGTGGGGCTCGCCGACGGCGGCTTCATCGCCGCTTGGGGAGCGCCCGGCGGCGCCGGCATCGCATGGCAGCGCTTCAATGCGGCCGGGACGGCGATCACGCCTGCCGTCCAGGCGGTGAGCGTCGATTTCGGCGGACCGGTGCTCCTGGCCGCGAACCCGACGGGACAGATCGCCCTGGGCTGGATGACGACCAATCCGGCGCTCCAGGCGATCACCTCCGTGGTGTTCCAGATGTACGGCGCCAGCGGCGCCGCGCTGGGGCCGCCGATCACCGTGGCCGCCACCGTCCCCTCGGCCAAGCCGGTGCTCGGTGGCCTTGCAGTCAACCTCCAGGGGCAAACGCTGGTCGCATGGGCTGTCGAGACGGAGACGTCGGCCTTCCCCGTCGTCCAGCTCTTCGACGCGAGCGGAGCGCCGGCGGGAACACCGCTGTCGATCGAGGCACGACTCACGGGCCCCAATGGGCCGCAGGCGGTGATCGCGGAGAACGATGGCAATTGGAACCTCATCGTGGGCAACTTGAACGATGCCTTCGTGCAAACGCTGAGCGCGGCCTCCTGCTCGCCGAGCGCTCTCAGTCTTTGCCTCGACGACAACCGCTTCCGCTTCGACGTGCAGTTTTCCAACCCGCTCACGGGAGCCACCAGCGCCGGCAATCCAGTGCCGCTGTCCGCCGGCGCCGGCGCCCTCTGGTTCTTCGATGCCTCGCTTCCCGAGCTGGTTGTCAAGGTGATCGACGGCACGGCGGTCAACGGCCACTTCTGGGTCTTCTTCGCCTCTGTCACCAACGTGGAGTTCGACCTGACCGTGACCGACACCCAAACCGCCGCCCAGCGCATCTATCACAACGCCGCGGGCACCCTGGCGAGTCAGGCCGATACGGATTTCCCGCTGGCGCCCGCGCCGCCCGCCCGCCCGGCCATCGCCCGCCCGGCCCTCACCCACCCGGCCATCGCGCCCACGACGTCGCCGGTGCCGCCGCCCACCGCCTCGGCACGCCCGATGGCGGCTGCCGAGCCGACCTGCAGCAGCTCGGAGACCGGCCTGTGCCTGCTGGGGAGCGAGCTCGCGGTCACGGTGACGTTCCAGGACTCCGCCGGCAGCGTGTCCGCGGCCGGCAAGGCCGTGCAGCTCTCCGCCGCCGGCGGCTACTTCTGGTTCTTCGGGCCGGACGATTCCGAGCTGGTCGTCAAGGTCATCGACGGCCGCGTCGTCAATGGTCACATCTGGGTGTTCTACGCCTCGCTTACCAATGTCGAGTTCGATCTGACGGTGACCGACAGCCTGTCGCCGACCCATGCCAGTCGCACCTACCACAACTCGGCGGGGACCCTGGCCAGCGCGGTGGACGTGAGTGCGTTCTAGATGAGCTTGCTATCACGATCCAGGGCCGCGGCGAGTGGTTTCGGGATCTGGCTATGGCTGGCCTTGCTGGGTTGTGGCGGCCTGACATCGCCAGCTTGGTCGGCCTGGCTGGCGGCGCTGCCGGCGGAGGGGTTCGCGCTGGCGGCGTCGCCCGTACCGGTTCCTCCGCCGCGCGGCGGCGCCGCGGCTGCCGGACACCCGGCGAGCGCCGGCCCGGCCGGCTCGCCCGCGGCCGAGGCGCCAGGAGGTGCGGCGCCGGCGGGCGCACCCGCAGCGGCGCCTGCGCCCCAGGGGCCGGGAGCGATGGTCCTGTGGTGGGTGCCCGGCGCCGGATCCGGGGCGCAGGGCGCGGCAGCGGCCAGGCAGGTGCGGCGGCTGGTGGCGGCGGCGGCAGACGAGCTGGACGCGCTGGCGGCGGCGGCGCGCGGCGAGGCAGAGCAGGGAGGGCCGGGCGGGCAGCCGTCCTTCTGGGCCGGCGCCGGCGCCTTGCAACGGTCGCTGGCGGATCTCGACGGCTCGCTGGCGGCCGGCGACGCGCGCTTCTTCTCGTTCCTCGACGCGGCGCAAAGCTCCCTGGTGGCGCTGCAGGTGGCCTGCCGGCGAGCGGCGCCTCGGGAGGCTGCCGGCGGCGCCGGGCCAGACGCTGCAGAGCGCTCCCCGGGCACCTCAGAGGTCGCGCGCCGGATGAACGCGCTGGCGGCAACCATGCGGCGCCTGAGCGGCGCCTATGGGCGGGAGGCCGCCCGGGCCCAGCTGGGCGGGGGGCTGAGCGCCGAGCAGGCGCGGCAGCTGGGGCGCATCGCACGGGCGGCGCGACGCTGGCGGCCGGCAGTGGCGGCGGCGGCGACGGCGGCGCGGCAGCAGGGCGACGCGGCGATGCAGAGCGAGCTGGCGAGACTCGATGCGCTCCTGCGACAGCTGGCCGCGGCACAGCAACTGACGCTTGCCGCCTACCTGGCAGCCATCCAGGCCAGCAACCAGGCGCTGGCGCTGTGGGCCGGCAATGCGGCCTACCTGGAACCCGGCGAGCAGCAGGCGTGGCAACAGGCCGATGCCGGCGCGGCAGACCTCACCACCGCGGCGGACACGGGGTTCGTGTTCGGCGCCGACCTGAACGGCGGCACCGCCTGGACCTACGCCGAAGGCACGCCCGGCGGCGAGGCGGGCGAGGCGGGCGCGCCCGGGGGCGAGGCGGGGATGGCGGGGATGAACGATGACGTCCCTGGCGCCGCGCCCGGCGGTCCGGACGCCGGGACCGGCGGCCCGGGCGGAGGGGCGAACGATGCGGGCGGCGCGACGCCAGGCGACGCCGGTGAACCCGTGTCCTCGTCGCCGACTGGCGCCGCCGGCACCCCCGAGGGGAGCGCCGCCGCCGCCGATGGCGGCTGGGTCGTGATCCACGGCGGTCCCGGTGCCGGTCCCGGTGCCGGCTGGCGGCCCGAAGACTCTCCGGCCGCGGGCGGAGCGCCGGCGTTCGCCCTGCAGCTTGGCGAGGCGGAGGGCGCGGACGGTCCCCTCGCGCATACCGGCCCGCTTGCCGCAACCGCGGACGAGGATGCGGCGGCGGGCGGGCCGGACGCCCTCGATTGGGAGGAGATCTGCCGCCCCTGGCAGCCGAGCCCCGGCCGCGACAGCGTCTGCGCGGTCCCGCCGCCGGCCGATGCCATCGCTCCTTGAGACGGCACCAGGGACATGACCAGACGATACGTGCACGGCTATCACCACCGGGAGAAGGAGCGCCTGCAAGACCAGGCCGGAACGCTGGTCGAGCTGCTGCATTCGGACACCGCCTATCCTCGCGGGAGCAGGGTGCTCGAGGCCGGCTGCGGCATCGGCGCCCAGACGGTCACCCTGGCCCGGCGGAGCCCGGAAGCCCGCTTCACCGCGATCGACGTCGCCGTGGACTCCCTCGCGGAAGCCAAGCGCCGGGTCGACCAGGCCGGGCTGACCAACGTGGAGCTGCGGCAGGCTGACGTCTTCGACCTGCCCTTCAACGCCGAGTCCTTCGACCACGTCTTCGTCTGCTTCCTCCTGGAGCACCTGGCGCAGCCGGTTGCGGCCCTGAAGATCCTCGGCCGGCTGCTGCGGCCCGGCGGCACGATCACGGTGATCGAGGGCGATCACGGATCTGCCTATTACCATCCCGCCAGCCCCGACGCCCAGGCGGCGATCCAGTGCCTGATCGATTTGCAGCGGCAGGCCGGCGGCAACGCGCTCATCGGTCGCCAGGTGTATCCCTTGATGATCGAGGCGGGCTTCGACGCGGTGCGCGTTTCCTCCCGGATGGTGTACGTGGATGCGAGCCGTCCCGACCTGGTCGATCGCTTCACCAGGAAGACCTTCACCGCCATGATCGAGGGCATCCGCGAGCCCGCGATCAGGGCGGGTCTCATCGCGCCGGAGAGCTTCGACGCCGGCATCCGTGATCTTTACCGCACGGCCGCGACTGACGGGGTGTTCTGCTACTCGTTCTTCAAGGGCGTGGGCGAGAAGCGGCGCGAGGCCCCGGAAGGCGCGGGGGCGCGAGCGGCGGCGATGCGGTGAGCTAAGATCCCCGCACCCCGGAGAGGCGCGGGCTGGACAGGAGGTCTCAGGCGGCATGGGCATCTTGAGCGGCACGGTCAGCGTGACGCGGTACAACGTGGCGGTGCCGCAGGGCGGGCCCGACTTCGAGCGCGCGATGTTTCACGAGATCGAGCCGGGGTCGGAGGTGCGCGAGCGCGCCGGCTTCGTGCCCTTCGAGCTCGACGCCCCTTACGAGGTGGGCAAGGGGCGCTATGCCTTCCGGGTGCGCATCGACCGGCTGCGGCCCGACGCCACCGCGGTGCGCGAGCGGGTGCGAGAGCTGGTCAAGGTCGAGATGGAGGCGACCGGGGCGCCCTTCGTCGGCGCCAAGGCGCGCCGCCGGCTCCGCGAGCTGGCCGAGCAGGAGCTGATCCGCCGCCAGGCGCCGCGCACCGCCATCCTGGAATGCTGCATCGACGGCAGCCTGCTCTACGTCGGCAGCACCGCCAAGAGCTGGCTGGGGACGGTGCTGGCGCTGCTGCGCCAGGCGGGCGTGGCGGCGGAGCTGAAGGCCCCCTGGCTCGACGAGGCGCCCGAGGCCGACGAGGCGAGCGACGTCGTGATGCCGTCCGCGCCCGGCGAATCGGTGCTGGGCTGCCGCTTCCTGCGGGCGCTGCTCGAGGAACCCGAGGTGATGGTCGAGCCCGAGAAGGGCAGCGTGCGGCTGGCCACCCACGAGGCGCGGGTCACCTTGACCGGCGGCGTGCTGCGCGAGCTGTTCCGCTACCTCGAGGAAGGCGCCGAGATCCTGTCGGCGAAGCTGCTGCTGGGACCGACCGCGCTGCGCTTCGATGCGCTCTCCTACCGGCTGCAAAGCGTCAAGCTCGAGCCGGTCAAGGGCGAGCACTGGACGATCGAGCTCGACCAGCGGCTCGAGCAGATCGCGGCGGTCTGGGAGCAGCTCGACGCCAAGTACGCGGCTCTGCGCGACCGCCTGGGCGGCGATCCCGGCGCGCGCGCCGCCGAGCCGGCGCCCCCGCCCCCACCGTTGGCGCCGGCGCCAGGGCCCTGATCGATCGCCATGAATCCTGAGTAGTCCTGGACTACTAAGTGAGCGCGAGCGAGCCCAGGAATCCGGACGCGATGGAGCGCCGGCTTGGCAGGGCTCTGCCTTGGGTGCTCCTGCTGATCTTCGTGGTGCGCGGTTGCCTCGCGATCGGCGCCGACGGGACCACGGTCGACGAGCCGCTGCATCTCTTGTATGGCGAGCGGGCGCTGGCCGCTCACACCTTCGTGCGGGACCAGGCTCTCCTCAACTCGAAGATGCCGGTCTCGGTGCTGAATGCGATCCCGGTCGTGCTCGCTTCCCGCGGCCACGACCTCGGCTGGCACGAGAAGCTGCTCCTTGCTCGTTGGCCTTCCTTGCTTCTCGCAGCGCTGCTCGGCTGGCTCGTCTGGCGCTGGGCCGCCAGCCTTTTCGGCGCCGCGAGCGGCGCCTTGGCGCTCCTCCTCTATACCTTCTGCCCGAACGTCATCGCCCACGGCCATCTGGTCACCACCGATCTCTCGACGGCGCTCGGCATCTTCGCCGCCACCTACTGCCTGTGGCGCTACCTCGCGGCGCCCTCGACCGCCCGCCTGCTGGTCGCGGCTGGCGTCTTCGGCGCAGCTCAGCTGACGAAAGCGACGGCGCTCTTTCTCGTCGTCATCTTCGTGCTGCTGCTGGCGGTGCGCGCCGTCCACGAGCTGAAGGCGCCGAGCCGTCCTGACGAGGACGGCTCGCAGCGCGGCGTCCGCTTGCTTGGGCGACGCGCCATCCAAGGCGCCTTGCTGCTCTTCGTCTTCGGGGTGGCTGCGATCCTGGCGCTCAATCTCGGCTTCTGGTTCGAGGGCACCGGCACACCGCTCGCGCGCTATGCCTTCGTGAGCCCGGCCTTCCAGTCGCTCGCGACGGCGCCGGTCCTGCGAGACGTGCCGGTGCCCTTGCCCTATGCCTACCTGCAGGGGCTCGACATGGTGGCGCGAGACGCGCGCGTCGACCAGTGGACCTATCTCCGCGGCCGCTATAGCCTGACCGGCTTCCGGTCGTACTTCCTCTGGTCCTTCCTGGTCAAGGTGCCGCTTGCCACACAGGCCCTGCTGGCGATCGCTCTCGGGCTGTGGATCTCGGGCCGCGTGCGAGCGCCCGGCGCCGACTCGTTCCTCGTCTTGCCGGTCCTCGTCCTGCTGGTCTATCTCAGCTGCTTTTTCCAGCTCGACATCGGGTTCCGGTATTTCCTGCCGGCACTTCCCTTCATCTTCGTGTTCGCCTCGCGAGTTGCGTCGCCCTGGACCTCCACGGCCGCGGCGCCGACAAGCGGGGAGTGTCGCGACTGGCGACAATCGGAGCCGCGACCGGGGGCGCGCCGGACGTGGATCTCGCTGCTGGCGGCGCTCATCCTCTGGCTGGGGGCCTCGTCCCTCGGCGTCCACCCCCATTACCTCGCATACTTCAATGAGATCGCCGGCGGCCCGGCGAAAGGCTCCAGCTGGCTCATCGACTCGAATCTCGATTGGGGCCAGGACAGCGAGGCCGTGCGCGGGGCGTATGCCGCGAGCAGTCCGGTCCCGCTGCTCTTCGATCCGAGCGGACCCGTTGCCGGCCGCATCGCGGTCGGTGTCACGGACCTCGTCGGCCGCTACCCCGGCGCCGCCACGCGCCACGCCTGGCTGAGGGAACATTTCACGCCGATCGCGACCATTGGCTACTCCTGGAAGATCTTCGAGGTGACCGAGGCGGACATCGCGCGCTGCTGCGCCGACTTGCCCAGCGCCTGGCTCGTCGACCGGCTCGCCGACGATCTGGCCTTGAAGGGCGAGCCTTTCGCGGGCGGCGAGGGGGTCACCGTCCGCTTCCAGGAGAGGCTGAACGACGGCATGCTCGGGGCAAACGATGCGGTCGATGCCGCGCGCAGCGTGCCCCCGATGTTGCGGCCGGTGCGCGCCTGGTTCGGGGTGAGCTGGCCCGCGCCGCAGACGATCGGCCGCGTCGTCGCCTTCCCGGGGTTCCTGAGCCGCGGTCCGCTTGCCCGCAAGTTCCTCGCCCTCGATTACGTCTTCCAGTTCTGGGACGGCGGCGCCTGGCGCGATCTTCCCGGCACCCGCGTGATCGCCAACCGGGCGCTGCGGGTCGAGCACCGCTTCCCGCCGGTCGAGACCACCAGGATCCGGCTGGTGGTCGAACGCGAGCGGAACGAATGGGGCAAGGTGGACGAGGCGGGCGGCTACCGGGCAGCGTGCCTCGAGCTCGCGGCGTATCGAGAGTAGGTCACGGCCATCAGGGACGCCATCTTCACCCATCCGACCATGGCCGAAGGCTTGAACGGCCTGTTCGGCAACCTGCCGAGCGGGAAAGACGACTAACGATGGATCCAACAGGAGGAGCACACATGACCGGCGACGACAATCTTCAACGAATGAAGACGCTCGATGACGCGTGGAATGCGCAGGACTGGGAGGTGTTCAGGAAGAGGCATTCGTCGGACACTGCGGTGCACTGGCCAGGGCAGCCGGACCCGACGCTCGGCCGGGATGCACATCAAGCCGAGTCCGAGGCGTTCTTCAAGTCCATAGAAAACCATCTGGACAACAACCCATACAAGGTGATGTTCTCCTCTGGAGAATGGACCTGCACGATCGCCAAATGGACGGGAAGGATGATCGGCCCGTGGCAAGGGCTGGACGGGAAGGTCCATCCGGCTACCGGGAAGACGTTTGCACTCGAGTTCTGCACAGTCGCCCGATGGAAGAACGGGGAGATCGTCGAGGAAAACCTGTTCTACGACCAGGTCGGCTTTCTGAGGCAGATCGGCGTGTTGTAAACCGTGGGTTGGGCTCGGATGTAGCCGGCATTTGTGACGGTAGATCGGACGGTCGGCCCGTTGCGGCGTTGACGGCGTAGCAGGCCCTCATCTCGGTGCGCGCACGGAGCGCCTTCGATCGGTCTCACGCCTGGACGATCAGAAACCCGGCTTCCCGATCAGCAGCATTAGGACGGCCGCGGCGCTCAGCCCGGATAGCAGCGCCCCGAAGCGGAATCCCGGGGGTCGGAAGGAGAGCTCCACCCGCGCGCAGCCCGCGGGCACCAGCGCGCCGAAGTAAGCGGTGTTCACGGTGACCCGCCGGAGCGGCCGGCCAAAGGCGGTCGCCCGCCAGCCAGCCGGGAAGGGCAGCGAGGTCGCGAGGAGTTTCTCGCCGGCGGGCGGAAGGAGGAGACTCACCCGCCCGGGGCGGGAGGCGACGATCCGCACCGCCGCCGGCTCCCACGCCCGCGCCGGCGGGCGCCAGTCGCCCACCTCTTCGCCGATGAGGACCACGCGGCGCGCGTCGCGGTTCTCCTGGATGCCGGCGATGGCGTCGGCGCGATCGCGCACCAGGCCGCCCGCCGGCAAGAAGTAGCGCGGCAGGGCGGCGGGGTTCAGGAAGACCCGCAGCGGCCCCTCGGCGAGCACCGGCCGAAAGCGCTCGGGCACCGGCGCGGACGCGGCGAGGACGACCGCCCGCACGTTCAGGAAATCCAGGAAGGGATGATCGAGATGACGAAAGGCGCTCTTGTAGCGCCGGCCCTCCGGCCTGAACTCGAAGATCGCGGTCAGGGGGCGGAGCTGCTCGTCGAGGGCCAGGGGATTGTCGATCCTCACGTCGGCCACGCCAGCCATCGGCAGCAGCGAGGGATAGACGCCGAAACCCCCGGCGACGGCGCGCCAGGGGCCGCCCGCGGCGACCACGCCCTGGACCGCGGCGATCGTCGGAGTCCGTGGATAGAAGAGCTCGCGGTGGCCGCGCGGCAAGGCATCGTGCGTCCAGCTGCCGAGGTCGAGGACCGCGGCGAGCGCGAGACACCCGAGGCCGAGAGCGCGCCGGTGGCGTCCAAGCAAAACGCCGACGGCGATGCAGAGCCAGAGCCCGACGAGCGGGGCATCATGCCGGACGGCGAGGCTGGCGGTCGCGGCGATGAGCAGCGCTGCCGCGCTGGCGCGGGAGCCGCGCCGCAGCAGCTCGTCCAGGCCGAGCGCCGCGAGCAGCGCGAGGGGCAAGGCCGCGGCAGGCAGGAAGCGGTCGACGGCCAGGGCACCGCCGAGCGGCAGCATGGCGAGCAAGGCGCGCCAGGGATAGAAGCCGGCGGCGAGAAGGAGAACGACCAGGGTCAGGGCAAGAAGGGCGAAGACGAGCCGCCGGCGGCGCGAGACCAGAGCGGCCGCAATGCCGGCGAGCGCCACGAGCCCCAGGTAGGCGCCTGCCGCGATGGCCCAGTTGCCGGGACCCGCGTACGGCTCGTGGAACGGCCGGCCGAAGCACCAGGGGCTCAAAGGGCTCAGCAAGAGACGTCCTTCTCCGGCCGGGAAGAAGGCCGTGCTCGCGGCGGCGGGGATCTCGCCGGGAGACGCGCGGAGCGAATGCGGTGCCACGAGGGCAAACGGCACGAGCGCGCAGGCGGCGAGGCCCGCTCCGAGCGTCGCCGCGAGGAGCGCGGCGCCGAAGGCCGGGAGGGGCCGGTCGCGGCGGCGCCAGACGATTGCGCCGAAGCCGGCCGCGAGCAGGCACTCGGCGAGAGCGATCTCGGGATGACCGGATAGCAGCAGCGCGGCGAGGACGAGCGCCGCGGCGGCGACATGCCGGCTGCAAGGCCGTCGCAGCACCTGAAGCGTGCCGAGCAGGAGCCACGGGCTCCACGCCACGACGCTGCTCAAGGGAAAGACCGCCCAGGCAAAGAGCGGGCCGCCAAGCGCAAAGCCGCCCGCGCCGAGTGCCGCGGCCCAGCGCCTGGCGCCGAGGGCGCGGGCCAGGAGCCACGAGCCCTCGAAGGCGAGGAGGATCTTCACCGCCAGGGCGCCTAAGAGGAAGTGCTCGATCGGCAGCAACCGGCCGAGCATCGCGATGGGCGAGAGGATCGCCGCCTGCGGATTCACCCAAGGCGAGCTGCCGCCGTCCAGGAGGTCGGACCAGAGCGGGAGGTGGCCCGCGGCGAATCCCCGCCGGACCTCTTCCTCCCAGGGCAGGAGCTGGAAGATCGCGTCGTTGAACAGGCCGTGAGCCAGGTCGGGATCGGCGACCCGGGGTGCGTCCGGCAGATTGGCAAGGATCGGCGCGTCGGTCGGCGCGAGCAAGCGATGATCGGCAAGCGACGGCAGCAGCACCGCGAGCGGCGCGGCGAGCCCGATCGCCTGGACGGCGATGGGCAGCCGGAGCGACAGCCCGCGCGCGAGGCGCCAAGCGAGCGCCTGGGCCAGAATGAGCGCCAGGGCGAGCCCGGCCGCGAAGTGCACGAGAGTCACGGGGGTGCCTCTAGCCTTCGAGCACCGACAGCAGGCCGCGCAGCACCGCCAGGTCTTCGCGGGCGGCGATCGTGAAGATGCGGACCGCGGCGCCGGCGGGAGAGATCTCCTGGTCGCCGGCGGCGGCTTGATTGGCGGCGGGGTCGAGGCGCGCGCCGGCCCAGGCGAGGCGGGCGAGGAAGTCGGCGCGGAGCTTGGCGCTGTGCTCGCCGATGCCGCCGGTCAGCACCAGGGCGTCGAGGCCGCCGAGGACGGCGATCATCGCGCCGGCGGTGCGCACCAGGCTGTGCAAGAAGAGGTCGTAGGCGAGCGCCGCGCGCTGCGAGCCGGCGGCGGCCGCGGCCAGCACTTGGCGCAGATCGGCGCCGGCGCCCGAGACGCCGGCCAGGCCGGAACGGTGCTGCAGGCCGTCCTCGAGCTCGTCGAGGCCGACGCCGCAGCGGCGCTGCAGGTGAAGCAGGAGACCGGGGTCGACCGAACCCGAGCGGGTCGCCATCATCACCCCTTCGAGCGGCGTCATGCCCATACTGGTATCCACCGAGCTGCCTCCTGCGACGGCGGTCAGCGAGCAGCCGCTGCCCAGGTGACAGACGAGCAGGCGGCCGGGAGGGGCGCCGAGCAGCTCCGCCACGCGGCGGGTGGCGTGGGACGCCGAGAGGCCGTGGAAGCCGTAGCGGCGCAGGCCGAAACGCTCGGTCCATTCCCAGGGCACCGGGTAGCAGGCCGCCGCCTGCGGCAGCGTGGCATGGAAGGCGGTGTCGAAGGCGGCCACCTGCGGCAGCAGCGGCGCCGCGGCGCTGACCGCGTCGATGCCGGCCAGCGCGGCCGGGGTGTGCAGCGGATCGATCTCGACCAGGTCGCCCAGCGCCTGGCGCACGGCGGGAGTGATTAGCACGGGACCGCGGAAGCCGGGGCCGCCGTGCACCACGCGGTGGCCGACCGCCTGGGCCGAGCGGGCGGCGGGGTGGTCGCGCAGCACGGCCTGCACCTGCTCGCCCTGGCGCTCGGGAGCGATGCCCTGCCATTCGATGGTGCCGTCGGCGAGCGGGCGCGGCCCACCCCGGACCTCGAGCACGGACCACTTGAGGGTGCTGGAGCCGGCGTTGAGCACCAGCGCGTGCTGCAGCGGCATGGACCTGCCCCCCCTTCCTGGCGATCGCACCTACATTTGGGGCAGGCAGGATATCAGCCGCTGGCGACCACCTCGCGGATGGCCTGCTGCAGGGCGCGCGGGTGGATCGGCTTGGTCAGGTGCCGGGAGAAGCCCGCCCGCAGGCTCCTGTCGCGGTCGTCCTCCATGCCGTAGCCGGAAAGCGCGATGCCCTTGAGGCCGTAGTGCCGCGACAACTCGCGCATCAGGTCCTGGCCGTTGCCGTCGGGCAGGCCGAGGTCGCTGATCACCAGGTCGACCGGCGGGCCGTTGCCGGGCACGGCGAGGCCCGCGACCGCCGAGAGGGCCGCGGCGACGCTGCCGGCGATGGTGACCCGATGGCCGAGGCCGCCGAGCAGGTCGGCCATCGCCGCGGCGGTGTCGCGGTGATCCTCGATCAGCAGGATGCGCAGGCTGGCTGGGAGCCCGGGCGGCGACGATGGCGCCGGCGATCCGGACTGCGCCTGAGGCGCCAGGGATCCGGGCGGCGCCTGGGGCGCCGGGGGGGCGGCCGGCGTCGGGGGGGCGGCCTGCTCCGCGCGCTCCGCATCCATGGCTGGCGCATCCGGATCGAGCGGCAGCCGCACGGTGAAGGTGGCGCCGTGGCCGCGGCCGGCGCTCTCGGCGCTCAGGGTGCCGCCATGCAGCTCGACGATGCCGCGGCTGATGGCGAGGCCGAGCCCGAGGCCGCCGAAGCGGGACGTGACCGCGGGGTCCCCCTGGTCGAAGGCTTCGAAGATGCGGGCCAGACGCGCCGGCTCGATGCCGATGCCGGTGTCGGCCACGCTGACCGCCAGGTGCCCGTCTTCGTTGCTGCTGCGGATCGAGACGGTGCCGCCGTCGGGAGTGAACTTGATGGCGTTGTTGAGGAGGTTCCAGAACACCTGCGACAGGCGGGGGGCGTCGGCGCGCACCTGGTGGCTGGCGGCGGCGAGGTCGCTCGCGATGCGGCGGCCGCGGCAGGCCGCGGGCCCGGCCTGCGCGCTCGGCGGGACGCGTCCCGGAAGGCCGTCTTGCTGGCAGCAGGTGCGCAGCGCGTCGAGCAGCAGCTGGTGGGCGTCGGTCGGGACCGGGTGCACCTCGATCTTGCCGCGCGAGATCCGCGTCAGGTCGAGCAGGTCGTCGATGAGCCGCGCCTCGAGCTCGATGTTGCGGCGGACCGTCGCCAGATGCTCGCGCGCGTAACCGGGCAGACGCTCCGCCTCCTCGAGGACGGCGGTGATGGCGAGCACCGGGGTGAGGGGGGTGCGCAGCTCGTGCGAGAGGGTGGCGAGGAAATGGTCCTTCGCCTCGTTGGCCGCCTCGGCCTGCTCCTTGGCCAGGCGCAGGTCGTCCTGCGCCCGTTTCCTGGCGGTGACCTCCTCGCAGACGAGGCCGGCGCCGAGGATCTCGCCGCGCAGCACCAGCGCATAGCTGTAGATCGACCAGTGGCGCAGCTCGCCGGGAGCCGCCGGGGTCTCGCCGCTGATCTCCCGCGACAGCGCTTCGCCGGTCGTGAGGACACGGCGCAGGTCCGCCGCCAGGTCGTGGCCGAGCAGGGGCAGCACCTCGCCGACGGTCCTGGCGAGGTGGGCCGCGATCGGGATGCCGTCGATGCAGGCCAGGGCGTCGTTGACGCGGATGAAACGGAGCTCGCGGTCGAACAGCGCGACGCCGATTGGCGCCTGGTCGAGCACGGTGTCGAGCAGGCGGCGGGCCTCCTCGCGCTCGCTGTCGCTCTCGCGAGACTGCTCGGCGAGGTAGCTGATGAGAGCGGCGACGCCGCTCATCACCAGCGACGAGGCAACGATGGCGGGGCCAAGGTCCCCCACCAGCGCGCAGACCGTGATGGCGCTCAGCAGGGCGACGCCGAAGCCGAGCCAGAAGCCGCCGAACCACGCGGCGACCGCCGCCGCCCCGTAGAACAGGGCGAACGGCGCGTGCTGGAAAAGCGATGGCCAGAGGATCCTGGTCAAGGCCGCGGCCAGCCCGTAGCTGGCGGCGGCGATGATGAGTCCTCGATAACGTTGCCAGCGTAGCCGCAGATCAGCCTCCCGCTGCGGCGGCCTGCCGCCGCGCCGCCGCTCGCGCCCTCTTGGCTGCTCGCTGGGCGCGCCCGGGGCGGGCCGCCGAAAAGCGACGTTAGGGGTGCTGCAAACCGCGCGCCTGGCAGGGGCGCACCTTATGGCGCGAAGCAATAAGGGAGCCGGCGATCGAGCTCCGGGATACAGTGGAAGCCATGGCAGCGTTGCGCCTGTTCCTGGTCCGCCACGGCGAGTCCCCTTCCAACCGCGAGCTGCGCTACCTGGGCAGGCGGGACGAGCCGCTGACCGAGGCCGGGGTGCGCCAGGCGGAGTGCCTGGCGGCGGCGCTCGCGGACCTACCGCTTCAGGCGGTCTATGCCAGCCCGCTCGAGCGGGCGGCGCAGACCGGGAGGCGGATCGCGGAGCGTCTGGGCTTGCCGCTGGTCGCCGAGCCGCGCCTGCTGGAGCAGCGCTTCGGCGACTGGGAGGGGCTGACGCGCGCCGAGGTGGCGGCCCGGGGCGGCGAGGAGCGGGAGCGGCTGCTGCGCTGGGAGGGCGACCCGCAGGCACCGCCACCGGGCGGCGAATCGCTGGCGGCGGTGGAGGCGCGCGTCCTGGCGCTGCTGGCCGACCTGTCCGCGGCCCATCCGGGCGCCTGGGTGACCCTGGTGAGCCACGTCTCGCCGATCAAGGCACTGCTCTGCGCGGCGCTGGCGGTGCCGCTGACCGCGGCGCGGCGCCTGTTCCTGGACCCCGGCACCCTGTCAGTGATCGACTGGGGCGAATCGCCCGTGGTGCGGCTGTTCAACGCCCACGGCCACCTCGGCTGGCGCGAGGCGCGCTGGATGCAGCGCTAGCGCAGCAGGGGCAGGGCAGGGCCGCCGGGCGCGGGGCGCGAGCGCGCGCGGTGCCGCATTCCGGCGCCCCGGCCCGGTTCAACGCGCGCGGCTCACCCGGGGCCGGAGTCCCGGCCTGCAGCCTGGCGGGCCCCCGCCAGCGGGGCGGCGGCGGAAGACGACGCCGAGGAACCCGCGTTGCCCGCCGATGGTGCCGATAGCGCCGATGCCGCCGATGCCGGCGATGGGGCCTGGGCCGATGATCCCGAGGCGGGATCGCGCGGCTGCTGCCCGGCCGGATTGGGCATGCCCAGCTTCTCCCGCAGCTTGATCTCGATCTCGGCGGCCAGATCGGGGTTGTCACGCAGGAACTGCTTGGCGTTCTCGCGCCCCTGGCCGAGGCGCATGTCGCCGTAGGCGTACCAGGCGCCGCTCTTGACCACGAGCTTGTGCTCGACCCCGAGGTCGACGATCTCGCCGGTCTTGGAGATCCCCTCGCTGTACTCGATGTCGAACTCGGCCTGGCGGAAGGGCGCCGCCACCTTGTTCTTGACCACCTTGACCTTGGCGCGCGAGCCGATCACCTCCTCGCCCTCCTTGAGCGAGGCGATGCGGCGGATGTCGATGCGCACGGAGGAGTAGAACTTGAGCGCGCGGCCGCCGGTGGTGGTCTCGGGATTGCCGAACATGACCCCGATCTTCTCGCGAATCTGGTTGATGAAGATGAGGCAGGTGCGCGACTTGGCGACGATGGCGGTGAGCTTGCGCAGGGCTTGCGACATCAACCGCGCCTGCAAGCCGACGTGCGAGTCGCCCATCTCGCCCTCGAGCTCCGCCTTGGGCACCAGCGCCGCCACCGAATCGATCACCACCACGTCGACGGCGTTGCTGCGCACCAGCATCTCGGCGATCTCGAGCGCCTGCTCGCCGCTGTCGGGCTGCGACACCAGCATGTTGTCGATGTCCACCCCGAGCTTGCGCGCATACTCGGCGTCCAGGGCGTGCTCGGCGTCGATGTAGGCGGCGATGCCGCCGCGCTTCTGGGCCTGGCCGACCACCGAGAGGGCGAGCGTCGTCTTGCCCGACGACTCGGGGCCGAAGATCTCCACCACCCGGCCGCAGGGCAGGCCGCCGATGCCGATGGCGTGGTCGATCGAGATCGAGCCGGTGGA
>DASZHY010000327.1:0-4417 GCA_035949675.1 Thermoanaerobaculia bacterium | reverse complement strand
CTGCCCCGGCGCGACCGGCTCGCGGGTCGCGAGGTCGAGGACCTCCACGATCACCTCGGGGTGCAGGTGCATGCCGTGCTTCTCCGGGCACTCGTAGGCCAGCATGCCGACGTCGGCGGTGCCGTAGCCCTGCAGCACGCGGATGCCGTACGCGGTCTCGAGCTCGTGCCGCAGTGATTCCGGCAGCATCTCGGCGGTGACGTAGGCCACCTCGATCTGCAGCGGCGAGCGGGCCTCGGCAGCCTTGCCGAGGATGGCGTAGAGGAAGCTCGGCGTGCCGACGTAGCCGGTCGCGCCGAGGTGGGAGGCGATCCGGACTTGCAGCTCGGTATGGCCGGGCCCGGTCGGCACCACCACGCACCCCAGGGAGCGCAGCGCGCCGTCGAACATGAAGCCGGCAGGCGTCAGGTGATAGGCGAAGGTGTTGAGCACGATGTCGCCGGCCCGGAACCCGGCGGCCGCGAGCGCCGGCCGGAAGCGCCAGAAGTCCCGTCCCTGGCCCTGGGGATCGAAGATGTTGCCCGGCGAGCAGAAGATGCGCTGCAGGCTCCGGGCCGGCACCGCCGTCAGGCCGCCGAACGGCGGGTCCGCGGCCTGCAGCGCCGGCAGCTCGTCTTTGGCGGTGACCGGCAGCCGCGCCAGGTCGCCCAAATGCTGCACGTCGTGCGGCGCCAGGCCGGCGGCGTTCATCGCGACGCGGAAGCGCGGCGCGTTGACGTAGGCATGGGCGACCGTCTGGCGCAGTCGGTTCTCCAGGTAGGCGATCCGGTCCGCCGGCGGCCGCGCTTCCAGCTCGGCGTCGAGGATGGTTTCAGGCCGCAAGCGAGACGTCACGTGGACCTCGATTTGGCGTTGCCGGCACGCTGGCGCCGTTGTGCGATGAGTGCCTCACGACAGCCAGCGCTTTCGCCGCTTGTAGAACTTCAGGTCGCGATAGCTCCGCCGCTCGCCCGAGGCGGCGCCGCCGCCAAGGTAGAAGTGCTTCACGTCCTCGTTGGCCTTGAGCTTTTCGGCATCGCCGTCGAGCACGACGCGGCCATTCTCCATGATGTAGCCGCAATCGGCGATCGACAACGCCAGGGCGGCGTTCTGCTCGACCAGCAGGATCGTGGTCTTCTCCTGCTGGTTGATCCTGCGGATGATGGCGAAGATGTCTCTCACCAGCAAGGGCGCCAGCCCCAGCGAGGGCTCGTCGAGCAGCATGAGCCGGGGGCGGGCCATGAGCGCGCGGCTGATGGCAAGCATTTGCTGCTCGCCGCCGGAAAGATAGCCCGCGAGCTGGCGGCGGCGCTCGCGGAGGCGGGGGAAGTAGCCGAACACCAGCTCATGGTCGCGCTCGACGGCCGCCTTGTCGGCACGGGTGAAAGCGCCCATCTGGATGTTCTCGTCGACCGTCAGGTCCTCGAAGACGCGCCGCCCTTCCATCACCTGGAAGATGCCGGCGCGGACGACGGCCTCGGGCTCCATCCGGTCGATCCGCTTGCCCAGGAACCGGATGGAACCGTCGGTGACCTCGCCCTCCTCCGACTTCAGCAGTCCCGAGATGGCCTTCAGCAGCGTGGTCTTGCCGGCGCCGTTGGGACCCAGCAGGGCCACGATCTGCTGCTCCCGCACCGCCAGGGAAACCCCTTTGAGCACCAGGATGGCGCGGTCGTAGACGACCTCGACGTTGTCGACCTCGAGCATGCAGGCAGCACGCTGCGCCGGGAGCGCGGGCTACTACATGCCGAGCCACTCGCTCTTGCGCGGCACGTCGTAGTCCTTGAGCTTGACGAGCGCGCCATTCTTGACCTGGTAAATCGGCGTCGAGGTGCAAGGACGGTGGTCGGTCGGACTGTAAGTGACGTTGCAGGCGATCCCGCCCATGTCGAAGTTCTTGAGCGACTCGAGCGCGCTCTTGATCCCCTCGCCGTTGAGCTGGCCTGCCTTGTCGGCGCGCTTGAGGCCCTCGACGAGCACCGTGGTGGAGGCCCAGCCGCGCACGTACATGGCGTCGTGCGTCGCGCCCTTGCCGGCGTCCGAGATCCGCTTCATGCCGGGAACGTTGGTGCCGTAGGGCGGATGCGGCATCACGCCGGTGACCCCCTCGGCGGCTTCCTTGGCGACCGCCGGCAGGGCCTCGCTGAAGCCATAGGGATTGCTGCCGAACTTGGTCTTTAAGCCGAGCTTGGCGGCGTCCTTCAAGATGATCGAGGTGCCGGTGGTGGTGACGTTGATGTATGCGTAGTCGGCGCCGGCCTTCTGCATGGTGAGCAGCTGGCTGGTGGCGTCCTGGAACGCACCCGGCAGCACGCCCTCGTACACCCAGTCGATGCCGATCTCCTTGGCGAAGTCCTTGCCCGCGTTGAGCGGCGAGCGGCCGTAGGCGTTGTCGCCGAACAGGGCAGCGACCTTCGGGTTGCGCGACTTGTCCTTCCAGTCGTCCTTGACCCACAGCAGCCACGCCCGCAGCTGGTCCGAATAGCTCGGAGCGGCGAAGAAGTTGTAAGGATTCTTGGCGGGATCGGTGAGATGGGCGGAGAAGGAGGCGGAGACGTAGGGGATCTTGTCCTTCGCCGTCTGCTCGCGCAGCGCCTCCGTGTCGCCCGTGCCCCAGCCGGCGATCAGCACCACTTTCTCGTCGTTGACCAGGCGCTTGTAGAGGGCGACCGCCTCCGGGATCTTGTAGCCGTAATCGGCATCCACCAGCTTCAGGCGCTTGCCGTTGACGCCGCCGTGGGCGTTGGTCCATTCGACCGCGTCGCGCACGCCCACCGCGTAGGACTTGCCGACGTCCGAGGTGATCCCCGTCAGGTCGAAGATGCCGCCGATCTTGATCTCCGGGCCGGTGGCCTGCTGCGCCCGCAGACCGCCGGCGGCCAACCCGATCGCCAAGGCGATGAAGACACCCCCCCTGCCAACCAATCCTGAGCTATTCATAGAATCCTCCAAGATTACGAGCGGAAGACCTGGGCCACGCCTTTGGGACAGTGTAGCCATCCCCCCCTGCGATGGCAACAGCGCCAAGGGCGGCCCCGCCGGCCGGCCGGCCGCCGGACGCGCCGGACGGGCGCCAGCGCCGTCGCGCGCCGGTGCCGCTACAATAGCCGGCCATGGGCGACTCCCCGGAGACGGTGTTCGGCAAGATCCTCGACGGCACGATCCCCTGTCACCGCGTCTACGAGGACGAGCACGTGCTGGCCTTTCTCGACGTCGGCCCGCTCGCCGACGGCCATACCTTGTTGATCCCGAAAGAGCGCAAGGCGCACCTGCACGAGCTGTCCGACGAGTCGGCCGCGGCTCTCGGCCGCGTGCTGCCGCGCCTTTGCCGCGCCGTGGTGCGCGCCACCGGGGTCAGTGCCTACAACGTGCTGCAGAACAACGGCCGCGAGGCCTCACAGGTGGTCATGCACGTGCACTTCCACATCATCCCCAAGTCGGGCCGGACCGGCCTCGGCCTCGGCTGGCCGGCCGGCAAGCTGGAATCGGCTACCGCCGCCGAGCTGGTCGCGAGCATGCGCCGCGCGCTCGCGGAGGAGTCGTGACCGAACCGGCGCCCCCGATGCAGGCAACGCCCGCGGAGTCGCCGGCCGCGGCGCGGACCATGCGCGCGGTCGAGATCCGCGGCGGCTTCGGCCTCGATCATCTCGCCCTGGTCGAGCGCCCGGTGCCGCGTCCCGGCAACCGCCAGGCGCTGGTGCGGGTGCGCGCCGCGTCGCTCAACTACCGCGATCTGCTGATGGCCGAGGGACGCTACAACCCCAAGCAGAAGCTGCCCTTGATCCCCTGCTCGGACGGCGCCGGCGAGGTGGTCGCCGTGGGCGAAGGCACGTCGCGGGTGCGGGTCGGCGACCGCGTCTGCGGCCTCTTCGCGCAAGGGTGGCTGGCGGGCGAGCCGACCCGCGACCTGGTGCGCACCACGCTCGGCGGCCCCTTGGACGGCATGCTGGCCGAGCAGGTGGCGCTGAGCGAAGAGGGGCTGGTCAAGACGCCCGAGCATCTGAGCGACGTGGAGGCGGCGACCCTGCCCTGCGCCGCGGTCACCGCCTGGAGCTCGCTCGTCGAGGGCGGGCTCGTGGCCGGCGAGAGCGTGCTGCTGCTCGGCACCGGCGGGGTGTCGCTCTTCGCCTTGCAGCTGGCGGTGCTCCAGGGAGCGCGGGCGATCATCACCTCGAGCAGCGACGACAAGCTCGAGCGCGCCCGCCGGCTGGGCGCCGCGGCCGGGATCAACTACCGCCAGGTGCCGGACTGGGGCGCCCGGGTCAAGGAGCTGACCGGCGGCGAGGGCGTCGACTACGTGCTCGAGGTGGGCGGCGCGGGGACGCTGCAGCAGTCGCTCGTGGCGGTGCGGCCCGGGGGCCGCATCTACCTGATCGGCGTCCTGGGCGGCAACACCACCGAGGTCTCGATCCCCGTCATCCAGATGCGGCGGATCCGG
>DASZHY010000326.1:0-1663 GCA_035949675.1 Thermoanaerobaculia bacterium | reverse complement strand
ACCGAGGTGGAGGACCGCCTGGACGGGCATCTCCGCTGGAGCGCCGACCTCTTCGACCCGCCCACCACTCACCGCATGATCGGGCACCTGCAGAACCTGCTGGCGGCCGCCGCCGCCGATCCCGGCTTGCCGATCTCGCGGTTGCCGCTGCTCACTCCGGCCGAGCGGCACCAGGCCGTCGTCGAGTGGAACGACCAGCAAGTTGTCGGAGCCGCGGCCGACGGCGCGGCCGGCGAGACCCTCGCCGGCGCCGCCGCGGACGTCATGGAGCTCTTCGCCGCCCAGGCGGTCAGGGATCCCGCGGCGGTGGCCCTGACCTGCGGCGGCGAGAGCCTGTCCTTCGCCGATCTCGACCGCCGGGTCGACCGCCTGGCCCGCCGGCTGCACGCCGCGGGCGTCGGCGCCGGCGTCACCGTGGGCCTCTACCTCGAGCGGTCGGCCGATCTGGTGGTCGGGTTGCTCGCCATCTGGAAGGCGGGGGGCGCCTACCTGCCGCTCGATCCCGCGCTGCCGCGGCCCCGGCTGACCTTCCTGCTGGAAGATTCGGCCGCGCCTCTGGTGCTCACCAGCGAGGGGCTGGCGGCGACGCTTCCCCCGTGCTCGGCGCGAGTGGTGCGGCTCGACGCGCCGCCAGAGGCCGGCGAGGACGGCGAGATCGCCGAGGCCGGTGAGCGGGCGCTGCCCCCCGGCGGGGGGGCGCTGCCGGGCGACCTGGCCTACCGGATCTACACCTCGGGGACCACCGGCCAGCCCAAGGCGGTGGAGGTCGAACGCGGCAGCCTGGCGGCGGTCCTCGCGGCGACGCGACGCCTCTTCCGGTTCGCCCCCGGGGACCGCATGCCCTGCGTGGCGCCCTTCTCCTTCGACATCTTCCTGTTCGAGCTGCTCTCGCCCCTGCTCGCGGGCGGCACCTCGGTCCTCTCGCCCCGCGGGCCGACGCTCGACGTCGAGTGGCTGGCGGCGGAGCTCGGCGAGGCGACCCGGCTGCACGCCGTGCCGGCGCTGATGCGGCAGGTAGTGGACGCGGTGCGGCGCGCCCCGGGCTCGGCAGCCGGGCAGCGGCTGCGAACGATTCTCGTCGGCGGCGACACGGTGCCGGCGGAGCTGCTGGCAGACCTCCGCGAGACCTTCCCGCAAGCTCGCATCTGGGTGCTCTACGGGCCGACCGAGGCCACCATCCTCTGCACGGCGCACCCGGTGCCGCCCGCCGGCATGGGGGCGGCGCTGCCGCTGCTGGGCCGGCCCCTGCCCGGTGCTGTCGTCCACGTCTGCGATGCGGCAGGCCAGCCGGTGCCGATCGGCGTGCCGGGAGAGATCTGGATCGGCGGGCCCGGCGTCAGCCGCGGCTACTGGCGGCGGGAGGCGCTGAACGCCGAGAAGTTCGTCGACCGCGGCGGCTCACGCTGCTTCCGCAGCGGCGACCTCGCCCGCCGCCGTCCGGACGGCGCCCTGGAGTTCCTGGGGCGAATCGATCAGCAGGTGAAGGTCCGCGGCTTCCGCATCGAGCTGGGAGAGATCGAGAGCGTGCTGGCGCGCCATCCCGCGGTAGACGAGGCGGTGGTGATCGCACGCGCCGAGCCCGCGGCGGCGCCGGGCGCCGGCGCGGCAACGGCGGACAAGCGCCTGGTGGCCTATGTCGTGCCCGGCTCCGGCCCGGCGCTCG
>DASZHY010000325.1:0-16376 GCA_035949675.1 Thermoanaerobaculia bacterium | reverse complement strand
GGCTCGGGAACTACGCCCACCTCGAACAGGCAGTCGGAGGCGAAGAGTGTACTGGCTGAGCCCGTGTCGAGGATCACGCTATCGAGGGAGAGGGTGTTACCCCGGTACGTGAGAGCTATTTCCACGTATGCGAGGCTGTGCTCGAGCCGGATGGTCATCCGGCAGCCCGGATTCCCAGCCACCTTTGCTCAGTGATCTCGAGCGCGTCGCGATCGGTGTGTAGCACGTACAGCTCGCGTTCCGGCGCCAGCCGATGAAGCCTAAGGTAGGCCCTCATGGCTGACTCGCCGTCAGGATAGCGGTCCACGACAGCAAGTTCTTCAAGAAGCCGCTTCCCGTGTTCCGAGCGGGCGTCGAGCGCCTCGACGACCAGCCACTGGTGGGGGAACTGGCTACGGAGCTCCTTCCATTTCAAAGCCCACCTCCTGATGCGACCTGAGGCTGTCCTTTGTTCAATCACCCTTCCCGGCCAGGGCGTTCGGACCGGACCTATCCTACCTTAGATAAATGAGGTTCTTGCCGCCGACGGGGAGCACCTCGGATCGCTAGGTGCCACGGTGACGGTCGAGGTGAACCCTCCCCGCCGCGATCCCCGGTAGTTCTCAGTGCGACGGAGGCCGCAGGAGGCGGGCGTTCACCTTGCCGCCATCCTGCCACACCGCGATGACCGTCCCGTCCGGCATCGCGGTCAGCGCCGCCTGTCCCTGCGCGCCTCTTGTCGAGGTGCTGAGGAACTGCTCGTGCGTCGCCGGCGTGCCGTCGCCCTTGAAGGCCCGCGCGAAGAGGGTGCCTACCGTGACCTCCCTAAGGCGCGCCGAAGTGAGGCGATCGGCGCGAGCACACCTTCCAGATTGTACAGCCCGCCGCCCGATGATCCCAGGCCAAGGGCAGTCTGGCGCGGTGCAGGAACGCATATCCATGCTCTTCTGGGGCCGCTGACGGTCCTGTAGGTTTGTTGTCAGGCGCGGCCCCCCCGGGTCGCGCCGACGAGGCCTCGGGGAGACGGTGGAGTGCGCAGCCCATTGCCTCCCCGGCAGGCGGCGGTCGACCGAAAGGGGATCGAAAATGAACGCACGATTGGCGACGAGGCCGAAGCTGAGCCTCCATGATCGTTGCTTTATCGAAGCCGGTATCAGGAAGGCTTCATTTCTCTGGACTACCTCGGCGCTGGTGGCGGTGCTGCTGACTTCGGGAAGACCGGCGTTCGCCGCACGCATGTCGAGCGGCGGGTCCAGCTCGCACGAGAGCGCGTCGTCTTCGAGCAGCAGCGGTTCGAGCTCGCACGAGAGCGCGCCGTCCTCGAGCAGCTCCAGCTCCGGCGCCAGCAGCAGCTCGTCCTCGAGCAGCAGCGGTAGCAGTGGCTCGAGCTCGCGCGAGAGTGGATCGTCCTCTGGCGGCGGCAGCGGCGGCGGCTCCAGCTCGAGCACTCACGAAAGCGGCGCCTCCCCGAGCAGCGGCGGCGGCTCGACATCTCACGGCGGCGGCGCCGCGCCGTCTTCGGGCGGCAGCAGCAGCAGCAGCGGCGGCGGCGGTGCGGCCTCATCGCCTCCCACCCCCTCGCGCCATGGGTCCGAAGCCTCGCCCCAGCCGACGGCGCCGCAGCGGATCGATTCTGCTACCGACAGGAAGCCGGCCGGCTCAGGCGGCACCTCGGGCCGCTCAGGCGCCTCTGGCGGCGCACGCGGCTCCGGCGGCTCAGGCAGCAGCGGCGGTTCGGGCACCGCAGGTGGCCCAGGCGGCGCCGGCGGTTCAGGCAGCGCCGGCGGCGCAGACAGCGCTGGCGGCTCCGGCAGGTCGGGCGGCACGGGCGGCTCGGCGGACAAGGGCGCCGCGCGGACGCGGCCGCCCCAGGTGAGCCACCCCGGACCGCCTCGCCAACCCAGGCCTCCCTCGGTCATCGGTCCGGGACCTGCTGGCAATTCCGATACCTCCGACGATTCCTCCTCCGAGCCATGGGATCCCGGCGTCTTCTACCTCTATGACAACACGTCCCCGGATTCTTCGTACTTCGCAGGCGAGCCTTGCAGGATCGTCTGCAAGTCCGACCCGTCGGTGCAGTGCTCCAGCTACTCCGGCCAGTGCAGCGGCCAGCCTGACCGGCTGATCTGTGACGGCCAGACGGTGATGTGCCCGGGCAGCGTCACGCCGGACCAGCCGAACCAGCAGGGCCTGGCGAACGCGTCAAGCCAGAAGGACCAGCAATGTGAGGGCCGCCACCCCGGCCGCCGTCACCGCCGTCACGGCCAGACCAAGCCCGAGGTGTCCTGCAGCAGCGCAAGCGCAGCGCCCTGACGAGCGCAGCAGGTCTCGCCGCGCCGGCGGGTTGGTCATGATCCCCGGGCGCGGCGCCCTCGAGGAACGGCGCGAGGTCGATCTCGCGCCGTTCCTGTTGCCCGCTGGCGCCGGCCGCGCAGCCGCGAGCCGGTCGCCCCTCCCGTGACGATTTAGTCACCAAGCAGCGCTATTTCGGCAATGCCGCTGCCACTTAAGCCAATTCTCTGATGTGTGCATCTGTGTGCTTGCATCGTTCACCACTTTGCTGTACAGTATCGCGCTGCAGTTACCACACAGCGGCGCGCCTCATGCATAGTAGTTGCATCTATTGCAACATACTTAGCGCCTGGCGCTACTTCTGGAATGCGAGAATGTACGGATTCTCGGCGGCTTGCCGGGACCAAGAGGGAAATGTTGGTGGATCAAGGAGAAGCCCATGAGCAAGCAGCAGACGAGCTCCAACCGCATCCGCCAATTCCTGTCGCTCGGGGTGCTTCTGGCCCTGGTCTGCCCTCTCCGCGCCACGGCCGCGGCATCCTGCCAGCACCCGACTCAGACGATGGTGAGCGTCGATCCTGCCGGTGATGCGGGAGGCAACGACGACTCTCCCTACAATCCGACGGTCAGCGCCTCGGGCACCTTCGTGGCGTTCACCTCTCAGGCGACCAATCTCGTCACGCCGCCCGTAAACGTCGAGATCTCGAACATCTTCGTGCGCGACATGGCACACGGCACGACGTCGGCGATCGAGACTCATGCTCCCAACAGCAGCGCCGCCTGGAATCAAGCGCTCGACGGCGTGTTCCCCGTCCTCTCCGCCTGGGGCCGCTACGCTATGTTCAACAGCGGTGCCACCAACATCGTCAACGATAAGACCAATTTTCCCCAGAACGATGCCTATCTGGATGACCTGCTCCTGGGACAGGTTACGCGGGTCACGGTCCCTGACTTCTCCGTCACGCTGGAATATCCAAATATTCATGATTCCGCGCAAGGCGGTTGGGCCAGCAGCGTGGCGGATTCGGGAGCTGTCGCCTTCATTTCGAACGGCACCGTTTTCACGTTCGAGTGGTTCGACCCCAACCACGATTGGGAGGGGTCAGCGCCGAATATTTACGTGCGGGACGGCGACTCGACCTCCTGGGTCACGAAGACGACTCTCGATAGCAATCAAAAACCGGAGGGTCTCTCCGCTTTCGGCGTATCCCTCGCACTTGGCGGCGGCGTGCTGACCTCGGCGGGGACGACGCTGGTCTTTTCAACCAATGCGACGAACCTGCGTGGCTTCGAGAGCAGCACGCCGCACAACGATCTATACGTGGCGACTGGCGACGCGGCCGGCGGCTGGAACGTCCTCGAGCACATCGTCACGATCAGCAACGGGGCGGTGGGCCTCACTGGTTCCTATGCGATCAGCCCCGGCGGGCGCTGGGTTGCCTACATAGCGCAGAATCGCCCAGGGGATCCCAGTGAGGTCTATGTTTGGGATAGAAGCCAGGTCTACGGCCTGCGGCAGATCAGTTCCCTACCTCTGGGCACGACGACGCACCAGGTGTCCAATGTCCAGCTCAGCGACAATGCGGTGGCTTGGCACGACACGGCGGACTATACCGGCGAGGGCGCGGGCGCTTACTACCTCAACCTCTACGGGACCGGCGGCATCAAGCGGATCGGGCGCGAGTTGTTTGGGCCAACGCCCGGGGCGCCGGCGGACACTACCCACTTTACGCTGAGCGCTGACGGACGCTTCGCGGTGTTCGGGACCTGGGATCCTTACATCAGTACGATCCCGACCAATGGCAAGATGCAGGTGTACTTGGAGGACATGGAGACGCAAGCGACTGATTGCCCTGTACTGGTTGAAGACGTCTTGAACCCGTTGCCGTTCGTTGCCAGCTCTGCCCTCGACTCCCATGGCCACGGCGACCCGGCGGCAATCGTTGCCGTCATGCACCAGACGGCCGATGTGCCAATGCGTGGCCTCAGCGCCGATGGCGTGTCACAGCTGCTCCTGCGCGCGATCGTGCCCTCCGCGGGCGTGGTCACCTTTCAGGCCGTCGACCCGTCCACGACGCTGCAGTCCCTCGATGGTGCGACGAGCGGGCCAGCGGTGGCGGCGAATGCCGTGCCGCTTGGGGATGGCCGGTATGCCGCCTTCGTGGTGATGCCGCCCATCCAGGATTTTGTAAGGCCGAACTCCTCGGACGGCCTTCTCCACATCCGTTCCACTGACGTCACAACCTCGTTCGCTGCGCAAGGCGTGACGCTCACCAACTCGCGGAACATAACAATCGCGAGACCGCCTCTGGCGTTGATCCACGGGTTATGGAGCAAGGGCAGCGCATGGAAGGCACAGTGGTCGTATTTGGCCATTCAGCATGACCTCGTATTCGTGGACTACAAGAACACGCACTCGAGCTCTTACTCGACCAACGTGCCCATTGTCGCGGCGCAGCTCACGAAGGCGATTCGACTGAGAAATGAACACGACAAGATCATGACAGGTAGGGTTGACGTCATCGCGCATTCCATGGGAGCCGTGTTGGTGCGTCACTGGGCGGCAGGTACGTTCGGCGAGGAACCGTTCTCCCCCTACCTGAGCGTCGAGAACTATCGTTCGGGGGCCGTGCACAAGATGTTGATGATCAATTCGCCGCAGTGGGGTGCGGACGCGGCGCAGGCCCTGCTCCAAGCGGTGTTCCTGAGGCCGAACCTGCTTAGGTTCTTGGATGCGGTCGACCACTGCATAGACTGTGGCGCGGTGCACGATCTACAGGCGAATACTCCGCTCAACACCTGGGGCCAGGCGACGGCCTTGCCCGCGTTCAGCATGGTCGGCGACGGTCCGATAACTGGGAACGGGTTCATGGAGAAACTGCGGTCCGCAGTGACCTTGGCACTCTTTCCCCGGCCGGGCTATGACGCGGTCTACGGCCAATGTCCGCACGACGGCATCGTGGCAGCGTTCAGTCAGCAGGCCGGCCTGCCGGCCAGTGCGACGGTGAGCTATTCCGGCCCTAACAGCTTGCATATCACCGTCTTGGACGACCCTCAGCACGCGGCTGATGCCGTGAGCCTGATCGACCAGCCGATGAGCACCTTCAGTCCCACGCTGCCGATCGGACCAACCCAGACCATTGCCGCGTGCTATGGCCCCGGCACGCCTCCGTACTCCGCGCCGCCGGCGCTGCCGGTTTTGGACGCGGCACAGGGAAGTCGGATCGAAGACTCAGCCTCGGCGATGACGGCCGCTGTCGGCGGCATCGCGATCGCCTCCCCGGCCCAGTTTGCGGCCTTTCAGCCCGGGCAGCAGGTGACGATGACGATCGCGCCGGTCGGCAGCTTCGTGCCGGCGCAAGGCTTTGCGGGAACCAGCCTTGGCGACCTCGTGCAGCTTTCGGGCACGCCCTTGACCGGCGTGGTGACGATCCCCGCCAATGCGACCGGCGCGATCGACTTGACCGCGCTGGCTTTCGATGCGGCCGGCAATGCGGCGGTTGCCAGCACGATTCGCATCTATGCCGACCCCGGGCAGGCCCTGGGGCAGCCCAGCCTGAAGCGCATCCGCTTCGATCGCACCTCCGGCGACGTCCTTTTGACCGGCGCTCGGCCCATTGTTCAGCCGCGGGTGCTCGGCGAGTTCGCCGACGGAGTGTTGCGGGAGCTACTGGACGGGCAGTACTACGACAACGGCGTGGTGCAGCAGCTGACGTTCACGTCCTCGGACACGACGACGGCGACGGTCAATGCGAAAGGCTGGGTCACCGGGCAGGACGCCAAGGCGGCAGGCGCCACGGCGACGGCCCTGATCACGGTCAGCGCCGGCACGCTCGCGGACACGATGGGCGTCTTCGTCAGCGCCAATCCGGCGCCCCCGTGCGCCACCGAGTTCCTGCAGAATCCGCCGAATCCCGGATGCCTGAGCCCCTACGACGTGTCGGACTTCAGCGGCCTCACGCAGTGCGATGACCGGGTGGACAACAACGGCAACGGGCTCATCGACATGGACGAGCCGACGTGCATGGCCAACGGCCGCGCCTGGGACCACGAGACGGCGCCGCCGGTCCCGGCGTTCACCGCGGCGTGCACCGGCCCGACTTGCACCTTCGATGCGCGCCTGTCGACCAGCAACGGGGTGATCCACGACTACGCGTGGACTTTCGGCGACGGCGGGGGCGGCGGCGGCGCGCTCGTCTCCCACACCTACGCGGGAGCCGGGACCTACACCGCGACGCTGCAGGTCACCGACTTCGAGGGCCAGGTCGCACAGACCTCGCAGGCGGTCACCGTCTACCCGCCGCCGGCGGCCGGCTTCACCTTCCAGTGCAGCGGCCTGCTGTGCAGCTTCGACGGCAGCAGCTCGACGCCGGCGGGTGACGTCACGACCTACTCATGGAGCTTCGGCGACGCGGCGAGCGGCTCCGGGATCAGCCCGAGCCATGCCTTTGCGGCCAAGGGCAGCTACCAGGTGACGCTGACGGTCACCGACAGCGCGCTTCGCCAGAGCACGGCGAGCAAGTGGGTGACGGTCACGAGCGATCTGCCGCTGCCGGCGGAGAGCTACTTTGCCCTGCCTCCCTGCCGCATCCTGGACACGCGGAATGCCCCGTACTCCATCCTCAACAGCGGCCAGCCGGTGACGTTCCAGATCACCGGCAGCTGCGGGATCCCGGCGACGGCGAAGGCGGTCTCCCTGACGGTGACGGCGGTGTCGCCAACCGGTCCAGGATGGATGGAGCTGTACCCGGGAGGCCAGGCGGGTGTGAAGACGACGATCAACTTCGATCCGGCGCGAGCGTCGACCCGCGCGGCGAACACGATCGTGCAGCTGGCGACCACCGGCGCAGGCACGCTGGGAGTCCAGGCGGGGATTACGGCCTCGCCCGGGCAGGTGCATCTGATCCTGGACGTCGACGGCTACTTCAGCGAGGACACCGCGGCCGCGCCGGGAGCGCAGGGTCCGCTCGGCTACCAGACGATCGCTCCGTGCCGCTTGGCGAGTGGAGCGCCGGTGACGTCCGGGGCAGCGACGTTCACCGCCCAGGGCGCCTGCGGGATCCCGTCGGGCGCCGCCGCCGCCGCCCTGAATGCGACGATCGCCGCGCCGACGAACCACGCGGTTTTCGTGCTCTACGAGAGCAGCCTGTCTTCGACCCCCGGGGTCTCCAACCTGGACTGGGACGCGGGGATCTCGGCGCTTGCCAACGGCGCCCGGCCGACGCTGGCCGCCACGACCCCTGACTTGATCGGCAGGTTCAGCTACGCGCCGTCGGGCACGACCGCCAGCCTGAACCTCGACGCCGCGGGGTATTTCAAGAGCGGCGCGCCGTACAGGTTCCACCCGATCGCGCAATGCGGCGCCTTCGGCGGCAGCATTCCCGCCGGCACGACGAGTCTCCAGATCCAGGGCAACTGCGGAGTGCCGGTGGGCGCCAAGGCCGCCTTCATCAGCGCCGGCCTGTTCGCGCCCACGACGACGACCGCGGGCACCCTGCAGATCTTCCCCTCGGGAGGCGCGGCGAACGGCACGTCGTTCATGAGCTACGATCCCGGCGAAACGGGCATCGCCAACGGCGCGATCGTGCAGCTGTCGAACAGCAATGCCGATCTGTCGGTCTACTCCTCGAACAGCGTCACCCTCATCGTCAAGGTATTTGGTTACTTCGACGCGGCACCGCCGCCGCCGGCGCCCCCGGCAGCTGGATTCACTTTCGAGTGCAGCGGCCTGGCGTGCAGCTTCGATGGCAGCGGCTCGACGCCGGCGAATGCGCTCACCGCCTATTCGTGGAGCTTCGGCGATGCGGCGAGCGGCTCCGGGATCGGCCCGAGCCATGCCTTTGCGGCCAAGGGCAGCTACCAGGTGACGCTGACGGTCACCGACAACTATCTGCGCCAGAGCACGGCGAGCAAGTGGGTGACGGTCACCAGCGATCCGCCGCTGCCGGCGGAGAGCTACTTTGCCCTGCCTCCCTGCCGCATCCTGGACACTCGGAATGCCCCGTACTCCATCCTCACCTCCGGTCAGGCGAAGACGTTCCAGATCACCGGCAGCTGCGGGATCCCGGCGACGGCGAAAGCCGTCTCCCTGACGGCGACGGCGGTGTCGCCGACCGGTCAGGGTTACATGGACCTGTACCCGGGGGACCAGGCGGGAACGATGACGATGATCAGGTTCGATCCGGCGCGAGCGTCGACCCGGTCGACGAGCACGATCGTGCAGCTGGCGACGACCGGCGCAGGCACGCTGGGAGTCCTGCCGGGATTGACCGGTTCGCCCGGGCAGGTGCATCTGATCCTGGACGTCGACGGCTACTTCAGCGAGGACACCACGGCCGCCCAGGGCGCGCGGGGTCCGCTCGGTTACCAGACGATCACGCCGTGCCGGATCGCGAGCGGGGCGGTGTCCAGCCAGGCAGCAGCGTTCACCGTCCAGGGTTCCTGCGGGATTCCGTCAGGCGCCGCCGCCGCCGCCCTGAACGCGACGATCGCCGCGCCGACGAACCGCGGGGTTTTCGTGCTCTATGAGAGCAGCCTGTCTTCGACCCCTGGGGTCTCCAACCTGGTCTGGGACGCGGGGATCTCGGCGCTTGCCAACGGCGCGCGGCCGACGCTGGCTGCCACGACCCCTGACTTGATCGGCAGGTTCAGCTACGCGCCGTCGGGCACGACCGCCAGCCTGAACCTCGACGCCGCGGGGTACTTCAAGAGCGGTGCGCCGTACGATTTCCACCCGCTCGCGCAATGCATCGCGTTCGGCGGCAGCGTTGCCGCCGGCGTCACCAGCTTCCAGATCCAGGGCAACTGCGGAGTGCCGGTGGGCGCCAAGGCCGCTTTCATCAACGTGACGCTGCTGGCGCCGAGCACCACGACCGCGGGCACCCTGCAGATATTCCCCGCGGGAGGCTCGGCGAACGGCACGTCGTTCATGAGCTACGATTCCGGCGAGACGGGCATGGCCAACGGCGCGATCGTGCAGCTGTCGAACGGCAATGCCGACCTGTCGATCTACTCCTCGAACAACGTCACCCTCATCGTCAAGGTGTACGGTTACTTTCAGTGAGGACCCGCGCGCGCGAAAGCGGCAGTGCGGCGGCCGCCGGTCACGGGCAGGGAAAGGCCGCGGTGTCCTGCAGCGGCGCGAACGGCGTGCCCTGACGGTTGCGGTAGGTCTTCGTGGCGCCGGTCATGGTGTCGGCCACGGTCATCTGGACCGCGACGTTGGTGAGGCCCCCGGCGAACACCCAGAAGCGGCCGGGCGCCAGGGCGCAGCCGTCGAGGACCTTGACGACGATCTCGAGGTTGGACGCGTCGAAGAACCAGAAGTAGCCGGTGTCCGGCGTCAGGCGGACCGCCTGGCCGGCGCCCGCCGCGCCCTGCGCGGTCTGCCAGGCGGCGGACACCCGGAAGCGGCCCTGCTGCAGGCAGACGTGGCTGGCGTCGTCCTGGCACCCGGAGCCGGGCGGCGCGAAGAGCAGGTAGGTCGGGCCCAAGAGGCCGTTGCCCGCAGCGAAGACCCCGAGGAAGGCGCCGGTCCTGCCGTCGTAGCGCAGCACCTGGTTGTTGCTGAAGCTGTTGACGTAGAGGTTGCCGTCGGGTCCGAAGGTGAGGCTGTAGGCGCCCTTCAGGCCGCCGCTGCCCGCCGGCACGAAGGCGCCCAGAAAAGCGCCGGTCTTGCCGTCGTAGCGCAGCACCTCGTCGGTGTCGAGGCTGCTCGCCAGGAGGCTGCCGTCGGCGCCGAAAGCGATGCCGACCGGGGTGTTCAGGCCGCCGCTGCCGGCCGGCACGAAGGCGTCGAGGAAGGCGCCGGTCTTGCCGTCGTAGCGCAGCACCTCGCTGCTGTGAGTGCTGGCCACGTACAGGGCGCCGTCCGGTCCGAAGACCAGGCCGGTGGGGCCGTGGAGCCCGCCGGCGCCCGCGGCGACGAAGACGCCGAGGAAGGCGCCGGTCGAGCCGTCGTAGCGCAGCACCTGGCTGCTGGCGAGGCTGCCGACGTAGAGGCTGCCGTCGGGGCCGAAGATGAGGTTCTCGGCGATGTCGAGGCCGCCGCTGCCCGCGGCCACGAAGACGCCGAGGAAGGCGCCGGTCCTGCCGTCGTAACGCAGGATCTGGCTCGACCGCTCGCTCGCGACGTAGAGGTTGCCGTCGGGTCCCCAGGCCAGGCCGTCGGTCGAGTCGAGGCCCCCCTCGCCCGGCGTGACGAAGGCGCCGAGCGGCGCGCCGGTCGCGCCGTCGAACCGCGCGACGCTCGAAAAGCCGCTGCTCGACACCAGGAGGTCGGCCTGAGCCGGCCTCGCCGCGGCCAGGCTCGCGACGCCCGCGATGCCCGCGACGCTCGCCGCCAGGGCCAGGCCGGTCAAGGCCAGTGCGGCGGTGAGGGCCCGGCCGGCAGGCAGGTCCGGGCGGGCGCTGGGAGCCAGCCCGGCGGTCGAGGCCTGATCGGCGGCCGGCGGCGCGGCCCGCCCGGTCGAGATCATTGCTTGGGCAGGCGGCCTTCCAGCTCGTTGATCCGCTTCTCGAGCGCCTTGAGCTTCTTCTCCAGCAGCTCCTCGCGCGGCGAGACGCGCGGCGGCAGGCGCAGCTTGGGCGCCGCCGCGGCGCCGTCGAGCGCGTCGCCCTCGGCGGCGGGTCCGGGCAGGCGGCGGAAGGTCATGATCCGCTCGGCGTCGGTGCCCTTCATCAGGAACGGCGAGAGGTCGACCTCGCGCCGCTCCCTTTGCGCCACGGTGGCGCTCAGGACCAGGGACTTGCCGTCGCGCCAGATCTCGAGCGGCACGACCACGCCGTCGGCCAGCGGCCGGACGCGCGAGCGCACGTCCCAGCTGGATTCGACGGGCTTGCCGTCGAAGCTGGCGATGATGTCGCCGACCTTGAGGCCCGCCTTCTCGGCCGGGCTGTCCGCCACCACCCTGGCCACCATGACGCCGGCTTTCTCGGGCACGCCGAAATGGGCGCGCAGCTCGGGAGTGAGGTCGTTGAGCTCGACTCCCAGGTAGCCGCGCTTGACCAGCGTGCCGCTCCCCTCGATCATCTTCTCCTGGCCGTCCTCGCCGATGCAGATCAGCTTCGACTTGTCGGCGTGCTTGTCGGCGGGCGGGTCGGCGGTGACCAGCGGGGTGGCCCGCAGGGAGGCGGCGCCGGCGCCGGCGAGCAGCAGCGCCGACAGGATGGCGGCCAGGCCGGTCGGACGTGAAAGCTTGCGCATCTCGATCCTCAGAGGTAGTTGAAGTTCTCGCCGTCGTCACGGTCTCCGGGGGGCGGGCCCGGGACGCGGGTGCGGCCGGTCGAGAGCACCAGATCGACGGTGTCGTCACCGCCCAGGTAGAGCACGGTCGGCGATCCCCCGCCTGGCCGGCGCAGCCGGCGCAGCTCGCGCTCCAGGCTCGCGCGCTCGAGTTGCAGCTGGTGGAGGAGCTGGTGCGCCTGCGCCGAGTCGATCTGCCGGGCCGACGTCGCCGCCGTGGTCGCCGCGGTGCCATCGCCCGGCCGGTTCGCGGCCTGCCGCGGGCCGAGCCCCAGCGCCGTCAGCTCGCCAGGGGCGGCGGCCTCGTGCCGGAACGTCCGCTCGATCGACAGGGCAGCCGAGCCGCCGGCCGTCGCCGCCATGCCGGCGGCGGCCGACGCCAGCGTCGTCGGCTGTAGGGAAGGGCGCTCCCGCTGCAACACACCGACCGAGATCCCGACCGAGACCCCCAGTGCGCCCACGGTCGCCGTCGCCACCGAGAACCGGTGCCAGTGGTGCCAGCGGTGCCAGCGCTGCCTGGGCGGCAGGCGGTGCGGACGGTTTCCAGCCGGCCGCGGCATCGAGTAGAGGGAGTCGAGACGGCGCAGCACCTGGGCCGTGAAGCCCGGCGATGCCGCCTCGCGCGGCAGCCCGCGCAGCAGATGATTCAGCCTTGCCTCTTCCATGATGCGAACCCTCCAAACCAGTACGTCTCGAGCTGCCGCTTCAACGACTGGCGCCCGCGGTGGATGCGTGACTTGATGGTGCCTTCGCGGCAGTCGAGGTCGGCGGCGATGTCGGCGTAGGACCAGCCTTCGATCTCGTGCAGCACCAGCGGCACCCGGTAGCGCAGCGGCAGCCGGGCGATGGCCGCGTTGAGCAGGCGCTGCAGCTCCTGGCGCAGCAGGCCGGCGTGCGCCGACGGCTCGCTGCGGTCGGGCTCGCCGCCGAGCAGCGGCAGCAGCAGGCGCTGGCGGCGTTCCCGGCGCTCCTCGGAGCGCACCAGGTTGGTGGCGATGCGGAACAGGTAGGCGCGCAGGTAGCCCTGCTCGACGTACCCCGAGGCGGAGCGGAACAGGCGCAGGAACGTTTCCTGGCCCAGATCCTCGGCGCGATCGCGGTTGCCGGTGAGACGGGTCAGATAGTTCACCACTGCGTCCTTGTGCCGGTCGACCAGGTCCGCAAACGCCTCGCGGTCGCCGGCGCGCACCCTGGCCATCAGCTCGGCGTCGCTCGCCGCCTGCGGCAGGACCACCCTTCCCATCGGCTCGGCCATCGTCGGCGGCATCGCTCCTCAGCCTTCTCTATAACGGTCGCATCCGGGGAAGGTTCCGCGACCAGCCGCAAGAGTATCGCGAGTGGCACTCCACTCAGGCGGGGAGCCGCAGCAGCGGGGGCGCCTCGCCCCGAGTGAGAGGAATGCAGGAGGCCTGTCCGGGTCCCAATGAAGACTTGACACAGATTCCATCATCGCTGACCATGAGATTATGCGCTAGTATTCAAACAGTGCTTACCGATATGAGGGGCTGAGATGATGAGGCTCTTGTCCGTGATGTTCCTTGCTGCGACAGTAGCGATACCCAAGACTTGCACGATCGGCACCGGCGGCTCCGGGTCCGGTTCGAACGGTGGGTCCGGCTACCTTGGCGTGCCCTTCTTCCTTCAGCAGTGTACTCTTTGCTGTGGGCAGGCTTCCATCCAGGGGTGGGCGGCGTACGACGGGAACTTCCCGAACCAGCAACAGATCGGCAGCTATATCGGTGCCACGCCATCTCAAGGCGCCTCGCAAGCTCAGATTCTACAAGGCATCCTACACTTTACTGGCAACAGGGATGCCAACCTCACGTATTTCGATGGCGGGCTGTTTTATTCACAAGAGATCACCTCGATCAACGGCCGCGTGCCCGTCCTCGTCTTCGTAGAGGGCGCCCTTCACTCCGGGATCATCGACGGCGGCTCGTGGAGCTACGACGATAACTCTGGCTATTACGTGTGGGATACGGTCCAGTTCAACGACCCATTCTACGGACCTGATCAGACCTACGTCGCGGCTTCATGGACAGGAACGGACAACACCCAGCACATCATCTCCGGATCGGCGACTGCTAGCGCTCAGGACAACTACAACACCTATGGCGGCGCCGTGCGTCTTCGGGGTGCCTCGGGTCACCAGCCGCTCCCCTATTGAGGAGTCTCATGCCAGCACATACCTCCCATCGCCGCGCTCTTCTCCCGGTCGTCCTGCTCGCCTTGCTCTGCCTCGCGGGGGGCGCGGCAGCCACCCCGTGGAGTCTGACGTCCTGTGATCCGGCGGGCGAGCCGCGATGGCACGCCTTCGAGCAGGAGGTGCGCACCGCCAGGCCAGGCTCTACGCTCTATGTGCCCAAGCCCTATCCGAAGACCGACGTGCAGGTGGTCGCCGACTATCTCGCTCAATATCGGAGTCTCCATTTCGAGACCAAGGCATCGAATCAGCTTCCCGCGAACGAGGGCCGCCTGATCGACGGCATCCGGAATCACACGCTGACCTACCAGGTCATGCGGATGGAGAACTGGACGCAGATGCGCTGTGGCAACCAGCACAAGCAGGATCATTACAACGTCATCCGGGTCTTCGACGCGGCAAGCGGCGTGGAGATCTCGCGTGCCGTCACCGAGGAAAGCGGCCTGCTCGTGACGTGGATGAACCTGCCGACGACCGCACCAGGTCCGGCGGTGGAACCACTCGCGCGCGCCCTGCCGACTCCGGATGCAGCCATGGCCCAGGTCAATACCGAGTTTGGCCTTCAGGGCGCCGATCCGGAGTGGGTCGCGACCTGGGGCACCCTGCCCTGCAGCTTCATCTTCCCGTGCCTTGCCTTCCATCAGAACGGCCTTTCCTACCTGTTCTCTCATCACGAGGTGTTCGAGGTCTCGGTCAATGGGCCGGAGCTCATCTCCGGCAGGGACGTTGGGACGTCCGGGACGAATGAAAAGCTCCTGCCGACGTTGACCAGCGACGAGCGCCTCGTCTCTCTGGGTGGCCCTGCCTGGACGATCGTTCGCAAAGCGAGCCCAGAGCAGATCCGGCGAGGCATTTCCAACTTCCGCTAGACACCAGCGTCTCTTCCGCTCACCGGCGCCCCACCCGACGAGCGCCGAACACACGGCGCGCTCACGCACCGCCGTCGGGTTCGGAACGCCGCAGAGGCACGTCGACCAGGACCACGATGTCGCGGCGCGGCGCCATCGCCCGCACGGCGTCGAGGCGCCGCAGCCGCCGCGACTTGCGGACCGCCACGATTCCCTACAGGATACGGCGCATCGGCCCTTTTTGGGAGGCCCCATGACCACGAGCGCAGTCCTCGAGCCCGATTTCGTCGCGGCGATCGCCGCCGAGGTCGGCTGCCGCCCCGAGCAGGCCGCCGCCGCCGCCGGCCTGTTTGCCGAGGGCGCCACGGTGCCTTTCGTCGCCCGCTACCGCAAGGAGGTGACCGGCGGCCTCGAGGATTCCCAGCTCGAGGTCCTGGCGCGGCGCCGGGACTACTTCCTCGAGCTCGCCGCGCGCCGCGACGCGATCCTGGCGAGCCTTCAGGAGCAGGGGAAGCTGATGCCCGAGCTCGAGGCGGCAGTGCGCGCCGCCCACGGCAAGCAGGAGCTCGAGGACCTGTACCTGCCCTACCGGCCCAAGCGCCGGACGCGCGCCCAGATCGCGCGCGAGCGCGGCCTCGAGCCGCTGGCCGACGCGCTGCTCGCGGGCGCCGCCGCGGGCGGCCTGCCCGAGGCGCTGGCGCTGCCGTTCGTGGCTCCCGACAAAGAGGTGGCGGACGCCGCGGCGGCGCTCGCCGGGGCGCGCGACATCCTGGCCGAGCGGCTGGCCGAGAGCGCGCCGGCGCGCGCCGAGCTGCGTCACACCCTGACCAGCGGCGGCGTCCTGGCGGTGCGGGTGGTGGCGGGCAAGGAGGCGGAGCCCGACGCGGCGGTGTACCGCGATTACTTCGAGCACCAGGAACCGGCCCGCCGCGTGCCGTCGCACCGGCTGCTGGCCATCCTGCGCGGCGAGCGCGACGGCTTCCTGACCAGCGAGCTGCGGATCGACGACGAGCGTCAGACGGCCAGCCTCGCCGCCTCGTGGAAGGTGCCGCTCGAGTCCCCCTGCGGCCGCGAGGTGGCGGCGGCCACCGCCGACGGCTACAAGCGCCTGCTGCGCCCGTCGATCGCCAACGAGGTGCGCGCCGAGCTGCGCGAGCGTGCCGAGGCCGAGGCCATCGCCGTCTTCCGCGCCAATCTCGAGGCGCTGCTGCTGCAGGCGCCGTTCGGGCAGATGCCGGTCATGGGCCTGGACCCCGGCCTGCGCACCGGCTGCAAGCTGGCGGTGGTCGACGGCACCGGCCGCGTCGTCGCCACCGACGTCATCTACCCGGTGCTGCACCCGGAGCGGGAGGCGCTCGCGGCCGCCACCGTGCTGGCGCAGGCCGCCCTCCACGGCGTGCGGGCGATCGCCATCGGCAACGGCACCGGGAGCCGCGAGACCGAGGCGTTCGTGCGCCGGGTGCTGACCGAGGCCGGCGAGGAGGCGGTCGCGCAGGTGACGGTCGCGGTGGTGCCGGAGACCGGCGCGTCGATCTACTCCGCCTCGGCGGTGGCCCGCGAGGAGCTGCCGGAGCTCGACGTCGTGCTGCGCGGCGCGGTCTCGATCGCCCGCCGCCTGCAGGACCCGCTCGCCGAGCTGGTGAAGATCGAGCCGCGGTCGCTGGGCGTCGGCCAGTACCAGCACGACGTGGACCAGAAGGCCCTGGACCGCGAGCTGGACACGGCGGTCGAGGGCGCGGTCAACCGCGTCGGCGTCGAGCTCAACTCCGCCTCGGCGCGGCTGCTGCGGCGGGTCTCGGGGTTGTCCGAG
>DASZHY010000324.1:0-2805 GCA_035949675.1 Thermoanaerobaculia bacterium | reverse complement strand
CTCGTTCCAGTAGGCGCCGCCGCCGGCGCTGTGCCAGAGCAGGCCGGCCTCCTCGACCTTCTGCCGCCAGCCGATTCGCGGCGGCGCGGCGATCCGTCGCATTGCCGGCTACTCGCCGACACCGCCGCCGCGGGCGGCCTCGCCGGTCTCGCCGAAGCCGCCGCGGCTGATCTCGTCGGACTGCGACGCGCCGCCGCCGCCATGCACCGCCACCGGCGCCGCCGCGTCCGACTGCGGCTGCTGCTGCCGGAGCCATTCGTCGTAGGCGTAGTCGTTGTAGGTGCGGTAGTAGACGTGGGGGACGAAGACCCCGCGCCGGTAATAGCCATGGTGGTCGATCGCCTCGCGACAATCGACCTCGCGGAAGGTCGCCGCGGCGCAGGGGTCGCCGTCGGAATCGCCGCCGGCGGCCTGGCCGGCGGGATTGCCGCCGCAGCCGCTCGCGACGAGAGCCGCCGCGGCCGTGGACACGAGGGTGAGCCGGATCTGGGTGGCCTTCTTCATCGTTTGATCAGGGAGAACCTATCCGCGGCCCCACGGCCTGTCAATCGCGAGAGCCCGGGCGCCAGGGGGCGGAAGCGCCGGTGGACTGGCAGGTGGCTCGGGCGCTCTCGCCGGGTGTCTCGAGTCAGCGCGGCCGGAGTATGCTCCGCGATGCAGCCGGGCCGCCGCTCGAGGCGGCCGGCCCTCTGGCGAAAGGAGACGGTGATGAGGAAGCTCCAGGTGCTGCTCGCGGGAGTGGTGGCAGGTGGGCTCTTGGTGGTTGCCGGTTCCAGGCCGGCGCCGGCGCAGGACCCGGCGGTAGTGAATGCCAAGACGGCCAAGGTGACCTTCGAGAACAACCGCGTGCGGGTGCTCGACGCGGTCCTGCAGCCCGGCGACAAGGAGGCGATGCACTCGCATCCGGCCTACGTCACCTACGTCGTCGCCGGCAGCAAGATCCGCAACCACCTGGCCGACGGCAAGGTGGTCGAGGCCGAGCTCAAGACGGGCGACGTCCTCTATCGCGAACCGCTCACCCATTGGGCCGAGAACATCGGCACCACGCCCTTGCACGTGGTGCTCGTCGAGCTCAAGAGCACGAACTGAGCGGCCGGCAGGCGCCCGCCCAGCCAGGCCGGGCAACGGCGCGCCGGCGCCGGCCTGGTGGGCGGCTGGCTTCCTGCCGAGGCCCGGAGACCCCCGATGCCGACATTTGGCCGCCCGATGCTGGGGCAGTGGCTGCTCGATCCCGCCGTCACCTACCTGAACCACGGCACGGTCGGCGCGACGCCGCGCCGCGTGCTCGCCGCGCAGCAAGCGATCCGCGACGAGATCGAGCGCCAGCCTTCGCTCTACCTGCTGCGCGAGCTGACCGGCGTGCACTGGGGCGGGCCGCGCCACGATCGCCCGCGCCTGCGCGCGGCGGCGGACGCGGTGGCCGCCTTCGTCGGCGCGCGCGGCGAGGACCTGGTGTTCGTGGACAACACGACGACCGGCGTCAACGCGGTGCTGCGCTCGCTGCCGCTCGCCGCGGGCGAGGAGATCCTGACGACCGACCTCGCCTACGGCGGCGTGGTCAACGCCGCGCGGTACGCGGCCCGCGAGCGCGGCTGGACGTTGCGCACGGTCGAGCTGCCGGATGTCCGGCCGGGGGGGCTGGGGGGCCTGGGGCCGCGGGCGTTCGTCGAGGCGATCGACGGCGCGCTCGGCGAGCGCACGCGGCTGCTGATCGTGGATCACATCACGGCCAACAGCGCGCTGGTGCTGCCGGTCGCCGAGATCGCCGCGCGCTGCCGCGCCAAGGGGATCCTGGTGCTGGTCGACGGCGCCCACGCGCCGGGCGCCATCGCCCTGGACGTGCCGGCGATCGGCGCCGACTGGTACGTCGGCAACCTGCACAAGTGGGCCTGGGCGCCGCGCAGCAGCGGCATCCTGTGGGCGGCGCCGGAGCGGCAGGCGGGCCTCCATCCGACCGTCATCTCGTGGGGCCTCGACCAGGGCATGGCGGCGGAGTTCGACATGCCCGGGACGCGCGATCCGTCGCCGTACCTGGCGGCGCCGGCGGCGCTGGACCTCATGCGCGAGCTGGGCGTCGCGGCGGTGCGCGAGCACAACCACGACCTCGCCTGGCGCGGCGCGCGGCGGCTGGCGGAGCTGTGGGACGTGCCGTTCGCCGTCCCCGAGTCGATGATCGGCACGATGGCGGCGGTGCCGCTGCCTAAGGCGCTGGGCTCGACGCGCGACGAAGGGGAGTTGCTGCGCGACGCGCTGCTCTTCGCGGACGGGATCGAGGTGCACATGCACGCCTGGCGCGGGCGTTTGTGGGTGCGGATCTCGTGCCAGATCTACAACGACCTCGCGGACGTCGAGCGGCTGGGCGCGGCGGTCCTGGCGCGGCAGGCCGGCGCTGGCGCGGCCCGGAGCGGGGCTCTGGCAAGGCCCTGACCAGGGCCGCTAGGCCGGGTAGGCCGGAAGTCATGGCTCGCGGCATAGGCCGCGCGCCACATGCGCCGCCGCGGCGCGGGGGCCTATCCTGCGCTGCGGAGGATGTCTGATCCTATGCTCCAGGACCTGCTTTTCGGCATCCGGCTGCTGCGGCGCAGCCCGGGCTTTTCGGCGATCGCCATCGCCTGCCTGACCCTCGGGATCGGCGCCACCACCGCGGCCTGCGGCTGGATCGAAGGCATCCTGCTGCGGCCGTTCCCGGCGGTGAAAGATCAAGACCGGATGGTCGCGCTGGGCGGGACGGCCCCCGGACTGCCACGCTACGACGACCTCTCGTGGCCCGATTTCCAGGATTTTCGGCGCGAGTGCAAGCTGCTG
>DASZHY010000323.1:0-15449 GCA_035949675.1 Thermoanaerobaculia bacterium | reverse complement strand
GCGCGTATTTTCGCAGGAGCGTCGATCTCCGCCGGCGTCCGCCGATGCCTGCCACCGCTTCAGGAGGGTTTCCATGCTGAGCCTGCGTGCGCTGTTCAAGATCTACCCGGGGCCGGTCACCGCCCTGGCCGGCATCGACCTGGACGTGCCGCCCGGGATGTTCGGGCTGCTCGGGCCGAACGGCGCCGGGAAGACGACGCTGATGCGCATCCTGGCGGGTCTGCTGGAGCCCACCTCGGGCAGCGTCACGCTGGACGGCGAGGACGTGGTGGCCGACCCGAGCCGCGTGCGCCGGCGGCTGGGCTACCTGCCGCAGGAGTTCGGCTTCTATCCCCACCTGTCCGGCGAGAAGATGCTGATCTATCTGCTGCGGCTCAAGGGCGTGGAGGCGCCCGGCGGCCTCGACCGGCTGGCCGCCGAGCTTTTGGAGCGGGTCAACCTCACCGCCGCCGCCAAGCGCAAGCTCAAAGGCTACTCGGGAGGGATGCGGCAGCGCCTGGGCATCGCGCAGGCGATCGCCGGCGATCCGCGCATCCTCATCGTCGACGAGCCCACCGCCGGCCTCGATCCGGAGGAGCGGATGCGCTTCTATCGGCTGCTCGCCGAGCTCGCCGCCGACCGCATCGTGCTGCTGTCTACCCACATCGTCGAGGACGTGGCCGTTCTCTGTCCGCGCTTCGCCATCATCCGCCAGGGGAAGCTGGTGGCGGAGACCTCGCCCAGCGCCGCCCGCGCCGCGATCGACGGCAGGATCTTCGAGGGCCGGGTGGCGAGCGGTGACCTCGAGGCGCTGCGCCGGGAGCACCAGGTCATCCAGGCGGTGCTGGTCGAGGGCGAGAACCGGGTGCGCGTGCACGTCCCGGAGGGCGGGCCGCCGGCCGGCTTCCGGCCGGTCGCCGCCACGCTCGAGGACGCCTACCTGTTGCGGATGGGGCAAGCCGCTTGAAGCGCGCGGCGGCGGTCTTCCGCCAGGAGCTCGCGCACACCCTGTCGCGGCCGCTGTTCCTGTTCCTGGTGGTGTTGCTGCTGCTGCTGAGCTTCGGCCTGTCGCGGGGCAACGTCAGCATCGCCTCCGGCGACTCGACGGTGGGCGGCACCAAGGCCTGGATCACCTCCGAGTTCGCATTCGCCTTCGTGCTGTCGACCATGGTCGGCGCGCTGTACGCGTTCTTCCTCGCCATCGCCAGCGGCCTGGCCGTGGTCCAGGACGACGAATGGAAGATCTCGGAGCTCCTGCATGCGACGCCGCTGACGCCGCGCGAGTACGCGTGGGCGAAGTTCCTGGCGGTCGGCGCCGGCTTCGGCATCGCGCTCGGCCTGCACCTGCTGTTCGCGATGGTCTGGAACCAGCTGGTGCCCAACCCGCACACGGCGGAGATCCGCGGCCCCTTCGAGCTCGCCAACTACCTGCGGCCGGCCCTGGTCTTCGCGGCGCCGGCGCTGGTCTTCTATGCCGGCGTCGCCTTTTACCTGGGAGAGCGCACGCGGCGGCCGCTGCTGGTCTTCCTGTTCCCGCTGGCGGTGTTCCTGCTGTCGGTCTTCTTCCTGTGGGAATGGTCGCCGGCCTGGCTCGACCCGCGGCTCAACCGCGCCCTGATGCTGATCGATCCCAGCGGCTTCCGCTGGCTCAACGAGACCTGGCTCAGGCTGGACCGCGGCGCCCGCTTCTACAACACGGCGCGCATCCCTCTCGACGCCGGCTTCCTGGCCAGCCGCGCGGTGTTTGCCGGGATCGGCCTGGCGGGGGTCTGGCTCGCCCAGCGCGGGCTGGCGCGGCGGCTGGGCGGCGGCGCGGGGGGCGCCAGCGCGGGGGGCGCGAGCGCGGCGAGCGGAGGCGAGGCCGCGGCGAGCGCCGGCGGCGGCCAGCCGCCGCTGCCGCTCCTGCCGCGGCCGCTGCCGCTGGCCAGCCTCGGGATGCGCACCCGGCCGCCCGGACTGTGGGCCGGCAGCCTGCCGGTGCTGCGCGCCGAGCTGCACAACCTGTTCGCGAGCCCCGGGGTCTACATCTTCGGCGTGCTCATCCTGCTGCAGACGATCCTCGACAGCTCCGTGGCCCTGGGCCCCTTCGATACCGAGGTGCTGGTCACTCCCGGCTACCTGGCGGCGGCGACGCTGAGGTACCTGAGCGTGCTGCTGTGCCCGTTGCTGATGTTCTACACCGTCGAGTCGATCGAGCGCGACCGCTCGACCGGGCTCGCCGCCATGTCGCTGGCGGCGCCGACCTCCACGCCGTCGCTGCTGCTCGGCAAGGGGGCGGCCAACGGCGTGCTGGCGGCGGCGGTCGTGGCGATCACCTTCGCCGGCTGCGCCGTCGTGCTGCTCATCCAGCGGACGGTGCCGCTCGCGATGGGGCCATTCCTGGCGGTCTGGGGCCTGCTCATGGTGCCGACCCTGGTGCTGTGGACCGCCTTCGTCATCGCCGTGCAGACGCTGTTCGCGAGTCGGGCGGTGACCTACGGGGTCTGCCTCGCCGCGCTGGCCGCGACCGGCTATCGCTCGATCGTCGGCAAGATCAACTGGGTCGGCAACTGGCCGCTGTGGAACGCGGTCCGCTGGAGCGACCTCGGCGCCTTCGAGATCGACCGGAAGGCGCTGGTCCTCTCGCGCCTCGGGGCCCTGGGCCTCGCCGCCTGCTTCGCCGCCGTCGCGGTATACGCGTCGCGGCGGCGCGAGCCCGATGCGATCGGCACCTTGCACCGCCTGCAGCCGCGGGCGCTGGCCCGCCAGGCGTGGCGCCTGGCGCCCTTCGCGGCGGTGCCGCTGGTCGCCGGCAGCCTGCTCTGGGTGGCGGTGCTCGACGGCTTCGAGGGCGACGCGACCAAGAAGCGGCAGAAGGACTACTGGAAGCAGAACCTCGGCACCTGGAAAGAGTCGCCGATCCCGGCGCTCGAGGCGGTCGATCTCGACGTCACCTTGGAGCCCGAGCGCCGCTGGTTTCATACCCGCGGCACCTACCGGGTGTGGAACGACCGGGCCGCCGACCTGCCCCGCTTCGCCATGACCGCCGGCCCGCACTGGCGCAACGTTGCCTGGAGGCTCGACGGCAGGCCATACAAGCCCGAGGACCGCACCGGCCTCTACGTCATCGCGCCGCCCCGGCCGCTCGGGCCCGGCGGGCGGCTGGCGGTCGGCTTCGAGTGCGAGGGGGTGCTGCCCGAGGGGATCTCGAAGAACGGCGGCCAGGTGCGCGAGTTCATCCTGCCGTCGGGGGTCGTCTTGACCAGCTTCACACCCGCCTTTGCGCCTGTGCTCGGCTACGTCGAGGAGATCGGCGTCGACAAGGACAACCGCTACGAGCCCCGCGTCTACCCGCCCGATTTCTACCTGGGAAAGACCGACGCCGCCTTCGGCAGCAACTCGGCGTTCACCACCCGCATCAAGATCAACGCGCCCGCCGCCTACACCATCAACTCGGTAGGGGTACTCGAGAGCGACCAGACGGCGGCGGGCCGGCGCACCGTGGTGTGGCGCAGCGACCAGCCGGTGCGCTTCTTCAACATCGTCGCCGGACGCTGGCAGGTCAAGCGCGGCGACGGGACCGCCGTCTACTACGACCGGCGCCACGCCTACAACATCGCAGCGATGAGCCGCGCCTTGGATGCCGCGCGCCGGTACTACTCGCAGTGGTTCTATCCGTACCCCTGGCGCGAGTTGAAGGTGTCGGAGTTCGCCGCCCACTCCTTCTACGCCCAGGGCTTCCCGACCGACATAAGCTTCTCCGAGGGCATCGGCTTCCTGACCAAGTCGGACGTCTCGACCGATGCCGTCTTCGTGGTCACCGCGCACGAGTCGGCGCACCAGTGGTGGGGAAACCTGATCATTCCCGGCAAGGGTCCGGGAGGCGACCTGCTGTCCGAGGGCATGTCCCACTTCTCGACGCTGCTGCTGGTCGAGCAGGTGCAGGGCCTCGCCGCTCGCATCGAGTTTGCCAAGCGTCTCGAGGAGCGGTACGGCCGCAATCGCCATCCCGACGCCGAGCATCCCCTGGTGGAGATCGACGGCTCGCGGGCCGGCGACACCACGGTGACCTACGACAAAGGAGGCTGGGTCTTCTGGATGCTGCTCGGGCACCTCGGCCGCGACCGAACCCTGGCCGGGCTGCGGCGCTTCATCGCCGACTGGAAGGACAGCTCCGACCATCCGGTGCTGCAGGACTTCACCGCGGCGATGCGCCCCTTCGCAGCCGATCCGGCCGCCTACGACGCTTTCGTTCGCCAGTGGTTCATGCAGGTGGTGGTGCCCGAGTACCAGCTGCGCGACGCGCGGAAGCGGCGGGTCGCGGGGGGCGGCGGCGGCTCTTCGGCAGGCGGCCCTTCAGCGGGCGGCCGTTCGGCGGGCGGCCGTTCGGGAAACGGCGGTGCGGGAGGCGCCGAGTGGGCCGACTGGGAGGTCACCGTGGCCGTCAAGAACGCCGGCAGCGGCAGCATGCCGGTCGAGATCGCGGCGGCGCGCGGCCGGCGCTTCAGCGCGGTGGGCAAGCCGGAGCCGGCCTACCGGGACGTGCGCGCGACGGTCGTGCTCGGCGCCGGCGAGGAGCGGCAGGTCTCCCTGCGGTGCCCGTTCGAGCCCGACACGGTGCTGGTCGACCCCGATGCCCTGGTGCTGCAGCTGCGGCGCAAGTCGGCGGCGGCGAAGCTGTAGCGCCGGCACCAGGGTCTGCTCGCCGGCCTGCGGGCCGTCAACGCTGAAGGCTCAGAACTCGAGCCGCGCTCCGGCCTCGTAGCGGCGCGGCTGCGACCAGCCGTTGGGGTCGCCGAACGCGTACAGGCCGCTGCAGCCAAGGGCACTGTCACAGACGCTGGTGATCTGTTCCGAGCCGAGCACATTGGTGACCGTGGCGATCAGATCGGCGTGGACCGCGCCAAGCCGGAAACCCTTACGGATCTCCAGGTTGATGTTGTACGTGCTGGTGCCGCGGAAGCTGCCGCGCGGCGCCAGGTACATCACGTCGTACGGCGAGGCCGGGGTCGTCTTGCTGTAGGGGAAGGGCGAGGTGTAGTCGGACTGAAAGCCGAGGCTGAAATCGAGCGGCAGCCGCACGTAGCCGTCCAGCCGCACGCGGTGCCGGCGGTCGTCGGAGAGATAGCCGTAGCGGTTCACGAACAGCGTCGGGTAAAAGTCGAAGTCATTACCGGCGTTCTGAGTGTCTTCGATGCTGCCGCGCGACCGCGAGTAGACGTAGGAAGCCCTGATGTTCAACCAGTCGCGGGCGCGGCTCCGGAAGGTCAGCTGGGCGCCCTGGTAATTCCGCTTGGCCGCCGGCAGGTTGGCGACCTCGAAGACGGGGCAGTGGCTCTCGTTAGGGTCGAAAGTCGGGTTGGGGTCGTTCTCCGCACAGGTGTCCTCGAAGATATCGTTTACCTTCTTGTGGACGTAGGACAGCTCGATCGACGTGCGGTCCCAGAGCTGGCGCTCGATGCCGATCGTGAACTGGGTGTTGGTCATCGGCTTTAAGCCGGGCTCGATGATCTCGGGCATCGAGCCGAGCTCGTCAAACTTGAAATAGCCGAGCGGGTCGCGGTGCAGCGGGTCGTTCGGCAGGTAGCCGCCGGGACCTTGGTGGGCTGCGGCGCAGGCGGCGGCAGTCGGGTAGAAGGCCGAGCAGGGCCGGTAGTAGAGCTGCGGCGCCGTGTTGACGCGCGTGAAGGAGGGCAGGGTCAGCTCGTTGGGCGACATGAAGATGCCGTAACTGCCGTGCAGCGCCGTCCTGGCGTCGCCGGTCAGGTCGTAGCCGAAGCCGAGCCGAGGCTGAAGATAGTGCTGATCGGAGATCTGCACCCCGGCGTCGTTGCGAAACTTGATGTCGTCATAGCGGGCGCCGAGCTGGATGGTGAGGCGCTCCACGGGCCGCCAGGCGTCCTGGATGAAACCGCCGTAGAGCTTGCCGGTGAACGGCGCGAAGTCGAGCGGCTGTTGCAGCAAGAGGGAGGATTGCCGATTGATCGGAACGTTGTAGTCGAAGTACTCCGCGCCGCCTGTGTAGTTGTTCTTGAGCTGCGACCCGAGCTTGCTGTAGCTCGCGCCGAGCTTGACCTCGTGGCTGCCGGCTAGCCGCTCGACAAAGCCGGTGACCGCGGCCTGCAGCTCGTCGCGGTTGCGACGCGAAAACTGGTCGTTGAAGTAGTTGTTGGTGGTGATTCCGGTCACCAGGTTCTGAATCGCCGGAAGATCCAGGTTGCCGCTCCGCGGGAACAGGTCGATCTCGCTACGGTTGATCGCTCCCTCCGCCTCGAACAGGAGCCGCTGGCTGAGCTCCCCGTTGACCTCGGTCTGGAACAGGTGGGTTGGCTGCTTCTGCTCGGATGCCACCGCCGGCGTCACGAACTGGCCTGCATTGGCGTTGTAGATCGTAGTTGGGACCGCGTAGTACTTGGCGACGGCGTGCCAGGTGGGGTCGATCTGCCAGGTGGCCTTGCCCAGATAATCGCCGCCCTTGAAGTCCCTGGTCAGCGTCGCCCCGGAAGGAGTCGATTTGCGGTCCACGTACTCGCCGGCCAGGAAGAACCAGAGGCGGTCACGAAACAGTGGTCCACCGAGGGTGGCCGAGGGCCGCAGCAGCTCGGTCTTGTTCTGATCGCGGTTGAAGTGCTTGCCGTTCTCGTTGAACCTGGTTTCGCTATAGCGCGTGTCGATCGTCCCGGAGAACTGGTTGCCGCCTGACTTGGTCACGATGTTGACCAAGCCCCCCGTCGCGCGGCCGAACTCGGCAGGGTAGCCGGCGGTCTGGAACGAGATCTCCTTGATGGCGTCGAAGATGAGATTCGTGGTGAACGTGCCGGTGACGGGGTCGGTCGTGTCGACGCCGTCGATGTAATAGACATTCTCGTTGTCGGTCGAGCCGAAGACGTGCGGATTGCCGGTGCCGCCGTCGGCGCCGGCGGTCCTGCCGATGACCGACTGGTAGGTGCGGCCCTGCGAGCCGAGCGCGGCGTGCTCGAGGTAGTCGAGCGAGTACACCTCGTTGATGCCGGCGCGGGTCGTATCGACCGCCGGCAGGTCGGTCGAGACCGTCAGCGATTCGGCGAGGCCGCCGACTTCCAGCTTCGGCAGCACCTCGGCGGCGCGGTTGAGGCTCACCTGGACGCCCTTGATCTCCTCGGTCTTGAAGCCCTCCAGCTCGCAGCGGACGTCGTAGGCGCCGGGGTCGAGCTTGACGAACGCGAAGCGGCCGTCGCGGCCGGTGTGCGTCACCCTGGGTCCGCCGATCAGCGAAGCCGAAGCGATGGTGACCGTGACGCCGGCCACCACGCCTCCCTGCGCGTCTCTCACGGTGCCGATCAAGCTGCCGGTCGTGCCCTGCGTCCAGGCCGGCGAAGAGGTGAGCGGCGCCAGCGCCGCGAATATCAGTCCCCAGACGCGCCACTTGCTCATGGATCGTAGTCCCCCCGTGTTTGCGCCGTTGACCGCTTGGCAGAGTGCTGAGTTTCGAGTTTGCCATGCGGCCGTGGCGCCGTCAATCCCGTTTGGTGCCGCCGAGGTCGCCGTGATTCACGCGCAGAGCCCTATGCGCATGTTTCGATCGGCGACGACAAGTTGATTGGCGGGCCGCGGGCGATAAGTTGCCGCAAGTTGACAACTCGCTTGACGCAAATGGCCCCGAATGGTGTCAACAAGAGGTTCACCGCAGGCGGCATCGGCCTTGCTTCAGCCGTCATCCGCAGCCGCCATCTGGACCGAGCATGCAGCTCGGAATCGCCGCCGCGGAGCTGGCAATGCCGGAGGCTCGTGCGCGCCCTAGGAGGTCGACGATGAAGTGGAAGCCAGTCATGTGTTCGTTTCTCGTTCCTTTGATTCTTCTTTGCCTTGGAAATGAGCGCGCGGCGGCGGCGGCGCCGAAGCCGCTCACCAACGACGACATCGTGACCATGGTGCAGGCGGGCCTGCCCCAGGATGTGGTGATCGAGAAGATCAAAGGCTCGAAGACCGCCTTCGACACCTCGACGGACGCCCTGGTCGCGCTCAAGAAGGCGGGGGTCAGCGGCGAGATCATCCGGGTCATGGTGAACCCCGCGGCCGAGCCGAAGCCAGCTGCCGGTGTCCTGCCCTGGGGGAACGCCAACGGGCCCGCGCCCTGTCAGGTGCCGCCGGGCGGCCAGCCCCCCTGGCTCTCGGGCGCCTCCCCGGCCATGTGGTACTCCGACTCGGACAAGGGCGAGCGGGTGGAGATGAATTACGAGCGCGGCACCATCTCCCACGTGGGGTTCGTCGTCAGCGTGAGCCTCTTGGTCCTGCACCCGATCCGAGCGAGCGCGCGCGTCGGCAGCCGGGCGCAGTTCCTGAGCTGCATCAATCCGACGGATGCCCCGCTGGTCCATTTCAGCCTCGACAAGGGAAGCGACGAGCGCAACACCTCGGTGGGGCGCATCACGCCGTTCAACCACTCCTGGCACATATCGGACGAGGATCTCGTCCACATCAGGTTCGAGAAGACGGCGGAAGGCTACTTCAAGATCACGCCCGAGGGAGCGTTGAAGCCTGGCGAGTACGGCTTCGTTCCGCAGGGAAGCATCGGCTTCTTCGCGGCCGGAGAGCGGGTCTACTCCTTCGGTGTTGATTGACAGCTGGATGGCAGTGAGGGGATTAGTCGGGAGGTTCGGAGTGATCCAGATGCACCTGGTCTGCCATACAAATATCTGCATATTTCTGTTGTTTCGCGCCACCGGAACTGCTAAGGTTCCGCTGGAACCTCGAGAAACGCGAAACGTGCTGGGCTTGAAGTGAAACCTCCTCTGGGGTTGGCAGCTGCTTCTGATCGGGGCCCTGGCGGCGAAAGCCAAACAAGTCCGTAATCCAGTTAGGCAGGCGCGAAATCGTTGCTGCCAACGCCTTTATCAACATCCGGGAGGACCATCAGTGAATCGCTTCCACGCGTATCTAGGTGCAGGGCTCTTGCTGCTCTCTTCCCCGGCACTAGCAGACGTTTGTGCTCCCGGCCCTACGACGCTCTGTCTGAATCAAGGCCGCTTTCGTGCCGAACTCTCCTGGAACGACTCTCAGGGTAGGAAGGGCTCCGGCAACGTAGCTCCTATCGGCTCGGATGACTCTGGGATTCTCTGGTTTTTCGCGGCGGACAACTGGGAGATGCTCCTCAAGGTCTTGGACGGCTGCGCCTTGAACCAGCGGTTCTGGGTCTTTTCATCGGCCACCACGAACGTCGGCTACACGCTTACGGTAACCGACACGCTTACGGAGAAGCAAAAGATCTATCGCAATAGTCTCGGCCACGCTAGTGTCGCGGTTGCCGACACAAGTGCGTTCGCGACCTGTGGCGCCACGGGCAAGGCTCTGAACGCGGAAGCCGCTCTCGTGGCGAATGACCTGACTTCGATTGCTGGGCCCTTCGCCTCCTCGGTCAGCGGCGACACCACTGCGACTGTGGCGGACGGAAGGTTTCTTGTGGATGTCGCGTGGAAGGACTTTCAGGGCAACACCGGTTTGGGGCACGTCGTACCTGGCACTGTCGCGGACTCGGCCCTCTTCTGGTTCTTCTCGAATTCCAACTTTGAGTTGCTTGTGAAGGTTCTCAACGGTTGCGGTCTAAACAACAACTTTTGGTTCTTCTCGTCCGCTACGTCGACGGTCGACTACACCATAACCGTTGCCGACACTTTCTCAGGAACCACAAAGCAGTACCATCACGTTGCCAACGCACCGCCGCTCACGATTCTCGACACGATGGCGATGGGAACATGTGCTAGTACGAGCCCGCCGATCGTGTCCCTTGGCCCCAATCGCACTACGTTCCTTCGCGGAATCGGTGACGCTGCTCGTCTCACCGCGAGCGTGCAGGACGGAAACGGGCACGCGATACCAGGCGCTTTCGTACAGTGGACGACGTCGCACCCTGAGGTCGTTTCGATTGTACCTGATGGGCCTCTCTCAGCGCAGGTGACGGCTCTGGCTGCTCCACCAGCTTTCGCCAACGTGGTGGCGACCTACGGATACACCAGCGATACGGCAGCAGTCACCGTGGCCGGACTCGCGCCAGGGGCAATTGTTCTCGACCAGACAGAGATCGTCTCGCGGTCAACTGATACCATCACCCTTACGCACTCTCCGCGATCTAGTTCACTGATTCCAGGAAACGTTCTGGTGAGCACCGGAAGCATTGGGGTTCTGGATCGAGTTGTAGGAGTAACGGATGAAGCTCAGGGCGTCCTGGTGCAAGTCAGTCGGGCGAGCTTAACGGACGCGTTTAACGAGCTTGTAGTGCCGTCTCAGTCCGCGAGTCTTGCCTCACTCAGAGCTGGCGCACGCCGGAAAGCCCGAGCAATGACGGCTCTTCCAAGTGCAGCCACAGCGTCATGCGAGACGGACAGCGGGCTCATATCGCTGGATCTGACAGGGCTATCCATTACTCCCGCCGTCGGGCTCGAAGCGAATGTCGTTCCGACGATTCATAACGGGTCTCTAGAGCGAGTGGAACTGTCCGTGCGCGGGGCTGTTGACTTGGCGTTCTCAATAGGCGAGTTGGATCTCCGGCCGGAGATAAAGGGATCATTCGACTGCTCTTATAGCATTGGGTCCGAGCCGTTGGCCCTAGCGTGCGAAGCAGCAACATTTATTCCGCTCTGCGCATCGCTCCAAGCGAATGCTAGCGTCGGATTAAAGGGCGATGCCTCCTTCGCAGGCCCAGACTTTCATCTCTTCGGCCCTCGAGGAGACTTCCAGGGGTCCATATATGCTGCTCTTATATGGGAACCAAATAGGGGTTGGTACACTGCATCAAGCGCTCAGTGGGATAAGCAATCGCCTCAAGTGCCAGCGACAGCCGTGGCACCGTACGAGGCTTCAGTTCATACGAAGGCTTACGCTGCCCTCGATCTCGGGGTTGACGTCACGGTTGGTCCTCCGCTGCCATTTGACTTCAATAGTCTTGCCAACGTGAAATTCGCGTCTATCGAGGGAGGTGTTTACGGGGACTTCTCGCTTCCTTTACCGGTGGAGTCATCTGCCCCGGGTTACACCGGTCCGACGTGGGCGCTCGGCCTCTATTCCGAAGGGAGCTTGAAGCCGGAGCTAACCAACGGCCTGCTCAAGGACCTGCTTGATTTTGTGAAAGCGCCCGCTGTAACAAACGTGGACTTAGCGCTCTTCGACGCGACGGCCACCCTTCCGCTCAAGTCCTCGCCAGTGTTCACGATTAGCACGAACCAGACGTCATTCACATTGGGCAGCGGAGGAAGTGTGAATCTGTCGCTATCTGCTGACGGCGGCGTTGCGGGCACGGCGAGCTTTGTGGATCAGTTGAACAGTGCCTCGACGACGAATGTCCTGACAGCCGAGTCATTCAGCGGCAACTCGATCGTGTTTGATTGGTCACCTCAGCATAAAGGAACGCATGTCATAGCGGCTCAGGCGCAAACAGACTGGCTCAGCAAAATACTGCCCTACGCGTCGGTGAACAGCGTGTCGGTGCAGGTGTCTGCAGGCAGTCCCGGTCCCTCTGTCACGCCGATAGTTTCCGCGGTATCTCCGACGCCTGTCCCAGGCTCCAGTGCGACGCAGACTATCTACATCGGCGGCAAAGCATTCGCAGCAGGCGCGACTGCCACGCTGGTGGATATCACTAACGGTGGCACTTACCCCGACAAAGCAACGTCGTTTATCAGCACCACTCAGATCGGCATCGACGCAAAATTCACGAACACCACGGCGAAGTGGTCGGTTCAGGTTATCAACCCTGACCACGGCGCCTCCAACGTCTTCGTCTTCGAAGTTCAGGCCGCCAGCAATCCGGCACCATCGATAGCGGCCGTCACGCCAAACCCAGTAATTCCTTCAGGCGCGTCGGAAGTCCTGACCGTCACCGGAGCTAACTTTGTCTCGGGCGCGACAGTCACTTTGAACAACGTCACTGACGGGAGCGTTCTGGTCCGGCAGCCTGCGACCGTCGGAAGCAGCGCGGCGCTGACGGCGTCGGCGTTCTTCCCGAACATGAATGGCAGTTGGACAATCTCTGTCGTCAATCCGGACGGCGGCGCCTCTGCACCGTTTCCATTTGGCGTGCAGGTTAGTGCAGCGCCGGTGCCTAGCATTGCGACGATCTCACCAAGTCCAGTCGTAGCCGCCAGCGGAGGTAGCGAGACCATAAGCATACAAGGAGCTAATTTCGCTACGGGGGCGGTTGCGTGGCTCACCGACCTTAGCGACAATGGTGCGGCCACAAGTGTGGGTACCTCTTTCGTGAGCCAATCTATGCTGTTGGCGAACTTTGGCTTCCCGGCCGTCAGTGCGGTCTGGTCGGTCCAGATCGTGAACCCTGATGGAGGAAAGTCCAATCCCTATTCGATCCAGGTACAGCCGGCCGCTCCTGGCGCGGGCCCGACGATCACCAGCGTCTCGCCGAACCCGGTGCCGGGCTGCAACTGCTCTCAGACGTTCAACGTCTACGGTAGCAACTTCGTCGCCGGGGCGAACGTCACGCTGCGCGACCTGACCGCCAATCAGACCTTCTCCAACCGGCAGTCGAACTACTTCAGTGCCGGGCAGATCACGCTGAACCCGAACTTCAACAACGTCTCTCACACCTGGTCGGTGGAGGTGATCAGCCCTGACGGGCAGACCTCGGGTCAGTTCCAGTTCCAAGTGACGGCGACGACGCAAAACCCGGTGCCGACGATCAGCAGCGTCGCGCCGAACCCGGTGCCGGGCTGCAACTGCTCTCAGACGTTCAACGTCTATGGTAGCAACTTCGTCGCCGGGGCCAACGTCACGCTGCGCGACCTGACCGCCAACCAGACCTTCTCCAACCGGCAGTCGAGCTACTTCAGTGCCGGGCAGATCACACTGAACCCGAACTTCAACAACGTCTCGCACACCTGGTCGGTAGAGGTGATCAACCCTGACGGGCAGACCTCAGGTCAGTTCCAGTTCCAGGTGCAGTGACAAGGCTCTCGGTATCGACACCGGCGGCCGCGGTCCTTTGAGCTCAGCCGCGGTTCCCGGCGAGGCGCTTGAGCTTGAGACTGAGGCCGTAGCGGCTGATGCCGAGGAGTTTTGCTGCCTTCGTCTTGTTGCCGCCGCAGGCGGCCAGGGCGGCGGCGATCGCGGAGCTCTCGAGTGCCTCGACCTGATGTGAGAGACCACCGGCGGCGGGGCGTTGCTGCTCGCCGGGAGCGCTCGCGGTGTCCTCCGGGTGCCCGGGGTGCCCGGCGCGCTGGTCCTCCGGCGCTCCCTGCGGCGGCTGGGGCGCGGCGGCGCGGAGGGTGAAGTGCCGGCTCTCGAGGTGGCCGCCGCTCGGGCAGCGCAGCACCGCCTGGACGATCTCGTGGCGCAGCTCGCGGATGTTGCCCGGCCAGCGGTGAGCGAGCAGGAGATTCACGGCCTTCTGGCTGATGCCGCGGAGGCGCTTGCCGTGCACCTCCGCGGCCTCGGCGGCGAAGGACAGGGCCAGCGCGGGAATGTCCTCCGTGCGCTCGCGCAGCGGCGGCAGGCGGAAGCAGAGGCTGCGGAGACGGAAGTAGAGATCCTCGCGGAAAGTGCCTTCCTGCACCATGTTCTCGAGCGGCCGGTTGGTGGCGGAGATGACCCGCAGGTCGACGCTCTTGGGCAGGCCGCCGACCGGACGGATCTCCCGTTCCTGGAGGAAGCGGAGGAGCCGCGTCTGCAGGCCGAGCGAGAGGTCGCCGATCTCGTCGAGGAGGACGGTGCCGCCCTGGGCGAGGTCGAGCAGGCCCGCCCGCGCATCGACGCCGGTGGCTACCCGGCCGACGATCCCGAACAGCTCGGACTCGAGGAGCTCGCCGGGGATGGCGGGAGCGCTCAGCGGCAGGAAGGGCCCCTTGGCGGTCGGCCCGGAGGCGTGGATGAGACGGGCGAACAGCTCCTTGCCCGAGCCGGTCTCGCCGAGCAGCAGGACGTCGAGGCGGCTCTTGGCCGCGGCCCGGATCTCTTCGTAGAGGGCGCGGATCGCCGGCGAGGTGCCGGGGACCATGTCGGGTGGAAAGCTGAGCGGCTCGAGCTCCTCGGGCGCCGGCACGCCGGCCCCGAAGCCTTGCTCCTCGCCGAGCAGGCGATCGGAAAGGTAGCCGAGCAGATCCGCACGCCAGGCCGCGCCGGCGATGGCGGGGCTGGCGAAACTGGCGGCCAGGAACTCGGATGTCCGCCTGCCGCGTCCGGCGACGAGACAGGTTCCCTGCCGCTCGATGCCTGCGTCCGCGCCGGCGCCCCTGGCCCCGGCCGCCGCCGGCGGCGACGGCCCGCGCGCCAGCCGCTCGACGGCTTGCAGCTGCTCGTCGCCGGGCCGGCCGGCGGACTCGACCAGGATGGTCTCGCCGGCCGGGTCGAGCCGGAAGGCCCACAGCGCCTCGGCCCCCAGCGTCCGGCAGGCCTCGGCGAGCAGGCGCGCGCGCTTGCCTGGCGTGCCGGCGCCGGCGCGCTCGATCCGGCGCACCAGCTGGAGCCCGGCTTCCGCCGAGGAGATCCGGCCCGGCGTCGGCACCTCCGCGGTCGAGGGCGTGCGCGCGGACGCCGCGGAGCGGGCGCTGGAGGTCCGGGGATCGGGAGCCAGCGCCAGCTGCAGCTCGGCGTCCGAGGTGGAGATCTCCTCGATGCGGAAGAAGGCCTTGCCGATCTGCACCGCCTCGCCGCCGGGCGCGAGTAGCACGCGCTCGCGGCGCTGGCCCTCGCTCACCAGGCCGTTCTTGGAGCCCAGGTCGAGGAGCTCGAGGCCGCGGCCGCCCGGGCGCAGCAGCGCATGGTGCCGGGAGATGCCGGGCACCGCGAGCACCAGGTCGTTGTCCGGAGCGCTTCCCAGCCGCACCTCGGCGTCGCGCACGTCGAAATGGCGGACTTTGCCGCCGTAGCTCATCTCCAGGCGCAGCATGTCGTTTCGGCCCCCCGTCGCGGTCTCAGCCGGCGGCGCTGCCCGCGAGCCGCTGCAGGCGCTCGCGCACCAGGTCCAGGTGGCCGCGGGCGATGATGCTGGTCGATCGCTCGGCGCTCACCACCTCGAAGGCGTTGCGCGCCGTCTCGGCGGCCCGCTTCGGCTCGCCCAGCCGCGCCAGCAGCTCGGCCTCGAGCGAGAGCAGCTCGCCTCTGGTCTCGGGCTTCTCGCCGAGCATGCGCTCGACCTCCGCCAGCAGCGGCCGCGGCTGGGCGCCGCGGGCGAAGCGGCACTCGATTTCCCAGTAGCGATGGAGATCGGTCGAGTTGGTCGCCACGCGGGAGGATACGTCGTTCGGCATCTCGCCGGCGCGCCACCTGACGAACTCTCGATAGATGGCCTCATCGAAGAATGCCTTGCCGTAGGTGTCGATCGAAGCCAGCGCATCGGCGTACCGGCGCTCCTCCAGCAGCGCGAGCACCTCGCCCTTGATGAACTCGTGCCTGTCCTTGCCGCCGTCGAAGATCGGCCCGGCGTCGAGCCCACGGCGATACCAGGCCAGAGCCCGCTCGAGGTCGCCTTGCAGGTGAAAGGCCACCGCCGCCTCGTATGCCACCTCGGT
>DASZHY010000322.1:0-5147 GCA_035949675.1 Thermoanaerobaculia bacterium | reverse complement strand
TGCTCTGGGGACCCGGCGTGCCGCCCGGACGCGACGGGCGGCCGGCCCGCCACGTGGACGTCTTCCCGACCCTGCTCGAGGCCGCCGGCCTGACCGGCGCCAGGGCCCCGGCAGCGCCGCCGGGCTCGCCCGGCTTGCCGGGCTCTTTAGGAATATCGCGCCCGGGACGGTCGCTGCTCGCCGCCGCCGCGCCGCCGGGAGAAGGCGCCGAGACCTCGTATTTCGAAGCGTTCTCGGCCGCCTTCAACCGGGGCTGGGCGCCGCTGCGCGGCGTGCTGCGCCAGGGCCGCAAGCTCATCGCGCTGCCGCTGCCCGAGCTCTACGACCTGGCGCACGATCCCGGGGAGGCACACAACCTGGAAAGCAGCGACCGCCGGGTGGCGCGCCAGCTGCTCTCACGGCTGCCCAGGGAGTCGGCCTGGCCGCCGCCGCCGAGCGCCGCCCGGGACCAGGCGACCGCCGCCTACTCAGCCAACCCGCGGAATCTCCGGAATCTTCGGAGTCTTGGCTACGCCGGCGGCTCGGCGCCGCTCGCGCGCAGCTACGGCCCCGATGACGACCCCAAACGGCTGGTCGCCCTGGACCAGCGGATCCACGCCGTCATCGACCTCTATCAGCGCGGCCGGCCGGCCGAGGCGGCGGCGCTGGCCCGGCAGGTCGTGACGGCGCGCCCCAGCATGCCGGTCGGCTACTCCCTGCTCGCGGAGGCGCTGCTGCAGAGCGGGCGCAGGGAGGAAGCGCTGGCGGCGATGCGCGAGGCGGAGCGGCGCGGCGCCGCCTCCGACGACCTGCTCTGTCAGCTTGGCCTCACCCTGGCCGAGGCAGGCCATCCGGAGGAAGGCATCGCGGTGCTGCGCCCGCTCGCCGCCCGCGGCGAGCCGCAGATGCTCGAAGCGCTTGCCCAGGCGCTCTCGGATGCCGGCCGCCAGCAGGAGGCCGCGGAAACCTTGCAACGGGCGCTGGCGGTCGAGCCCGACGACGCCGCGGCTTACGAAGCGCTCGGGATGGTGGAGCTGCGCCGCGAACGCTGGGCGGCTGCCCGCGATAGCAGCGAGCGTGCCCTGAAGCTCAATGACCGGCTGCCGCGCGCCTGGAACGATCTGGGGGTGGCGCTCTACCAGCTGGGGCTGCCCGCCGCCGCTCTCGACGCCTGGCAGCGCGCCGTCGATCTCGACGCCGGCATGCTCGACGCGCTGTGGAACCTTGGCACCAAGGCCGCGGCCCAGGGGCGCCCGGAGCAGGCGCGGCGGGCGCTCGCCCGCTTCCTCGAGCAGGCGCCCGCCAAGGAGCGCCAGGCCGACCGCGAGACGGCGCGCCGGCTGTTGCAAAGCCTGGGAGGCCCTGGCGGCGATGGCGGAAAGCAATGAGCGAGCGACGAGCGCGCGAGCGATGAGCAGCAACGAGCGAGCGATGAGCAGCGACGAGCGGGCAATGAGCGGGCGACGAGCGAGCGACGAGCAGCAACGAGCGGGCGATGAGCGGGCAATGAGCGGGCGATGAAGGGAAGCGGCTTCAGGCGCGAGCCTGCCCGGGCGGCCCGCCGGCTGCTGCCCCTGGCCCTGGCCGCGGCCCTGGGCGGCGCGGGGAGTGCGGTCCTGGGCTGCTGGCGGCAGGCGGGCAGGACGCCGGACGTGCCGGCAGGGACGCCCGTGGTGCTGATCTCGATCGACACCCTGCGGGCAGATCACCTGCCTGCCTATGGCTATCGCGGCGTCGACACGCCGGCCATCGACGCCTTGCGGGCCGATGCCATCCTGTTCGCGCGCGCCTACACCCAGACGCCGTTGACCCTGCCGTCGCATACCGCGCTGCTCACCGGGCTGCTGCCGGCGATGACCGGGGTGCGCGACAACGTCGGCTACACCCTGGACGCCGCCCGCGTCGCCAGCGGCGATCTGCCGTACCTGCCGTTCCTCCTCAAGCAGCATGGCTACGCGACCGGCGGCGCGGTCTCGGCGTCCGTGCTGCAGGGCAAGACCGGGCTCGCGAGCGGCTTCGATCTCTACGAGGACTCGATCGAGTTCCGCACCAGCACCGGCCTCAGCGGCTTGCAGCGGCCAGGCGCCGAGACGCTGCGCCTGGTCCTGCCATGGCTGCGCGCCGCCGCGGCGCCCCCGGCGCGGCCATTCTTCCTGTTCTTCCACATCTACGAGCCGCACACCCCCTACGAGCCGCCGGAGCCCTACGCCTCCCGCTACCCGCTCAAGTACGACGGCGAGATCGCCACCGCCGACGCCATCGTCGGCCGCCTGCTCGACGAGCTCAAGCGCGCCGGGGTCTACGACCGGGCCATCGTCGTGCTGCTCTCGGATCATGGCGAGGGGCTCGGCGATCATGGCGAGGAGGAGCATGGGGTGCTGCTCTACAACGAGGCCATCCACGTGCCGCTGCTGCTCAAGCTACCGCGCCGGCAGCTCGCGGGCCGCACCGCCGGGGCACCCGCCGCCCTCACCGACGTCGCGCCCACCCTGGTCAGGCTGCTGGGCCTGCCGGTGCCGCCCAAGATGCATGGCGCCTCGCTGCTCGGCGACGAGCGGGGAGTGCCGCGACAGGCGACAGGCGGAGCCGCGGCTTTTCTCGGCCCCGACGATCGCCTGCAGGACCGCCGGGTCTACTCGGAGACCTTCTACCCGCGCCTGCACTTCGGCTGGAGCGACCTCGCCTCGCTCGTCGGCCCGCGCTACCACGTCATCGAGGGGCCGGACCCCGAGATCTACGACCTGCAGCGGGACCCGCGCGAGACCCGCAACCTGCTGCGCGACGAGCGCCGCCTCTACGCCGACGCGCGCCGCGAGCTGGCCGGCTACGATCGCCGCTTGGCGCCGCCGGCGGCGGTGGATGCGGAGACCCGCGCGGCGATGGCCGCGCTCGGCTATGTCGGCAGGACGGCCGCCGGCGGCGGCGCCGCCGGGCCCCTGCCCGACCCCAAGGCCCACCTCGATGCCTTGAAGGATCTGAAGCAGGGCTTCGCCGCGATGGCGCACCACGACTACCGGCTCGCCGGCGCCACCTTCGAGCGCCTCGTGGCCCGCAACCCGCAGATGGCCGACGCCTGGGAGTTCCTGGGGCGGGCGCGCGAGAAGCTCGACGACCGGCGCGGCGCGCTGGCCGCCTACGACAAGGCGCTGCGCATCGACCAGGGCTCGGCGCCGGTGGCGATGGCCGCAGCCGGGGTCTACTTCGACCTCGGACAGCTCGACCAGGCGGAGACCCATGCCCGCATCGCCGCCGCCGGCAGCCCCTCCTTCGCCCACGGCCTGCTGGCGGAGATCGCCCTGCGCCGCGGCAAGCTCGAGGAGGCCGAGCGCGAGGCCCGCGCGGCGCTCGACGACAAGGGGCGGCGCATCCGGCCGCTGATCATCCTGGCCGCGGTGCTGCACGCGCGTCACCGCTACGAAGACGCTCTCGAGCAGGTGCGGCAGGCGGAGAGCGCCTATGCCGGGCGCAGCACGCAGGACCCCGATCTGATCCAGGGGCTGGCACTGATCCACGGCAAGGTCCTCGCCGACCTGGGCGATGCCACCGGCGCCGAGGCGGCCTTCCGCCAGGAGATCCAGCGCTTCCCCGCCGACCCGCCGGCCTATGCCAACCTCGCCATCCTCGAAGCCCTGACCGGACGTCCGGAAGCCGCGCGCGACACCCTCGAGCGCATGGTCGACGCCCATCCCTCCGCCGCCGCCTACGCCGAAGCGGTCAAGACGCTGCGGGTGCTCTCCGACCCGCGCGGCGCCGCGGCGCTCCTGCGCTTCGCCCTCCGCAAATATCCCAACGACCCGGAGCTGCTGCGAGCGGCACCCCCCCCGGCCGCTCCGGGGGGACACTAGTCTTGCTTGACCGGAAGCGGGAAACTTTCAGCTTGGAAACGGGTTCTGGATGTCGTGCCGCCGTACCGGCGACGGCGGCGGACACTCGGTCCGGCGGGCGGCGCGGCCGTCGCCTGTAACTTCTCCTCGAGGCCTTCCGTCTACCTGTTCGTCAAGGTGGAGGGCCTTGCTTCCGGCGAGGTATTGAATGTCGAAGACGGGTTTGGTGGTCGGAGCTACAGTCTTGGTGCTCGGAATCGGCGGCGCCTACTACCTGGCGCGCGCCAAGGCGGACGTGCCCAAGTATCACTCGGTGCCGGCAGACACCGGCACGGTGACCGCCAGCGTTACCGCCACGGGCACGCTCTCGGCGGTCACCACGGTCGCGGTCGGCAGCCAGGTTTCGGGCATCATCTCCAAGCTCTACGTCGACTTCAACTCGCACGTGAAGAAGGGGCAGCTGCTGGCCGAGCTCGACCCGACCCCCTTCCTCGAAGCCCTCGATCAGCAGCGGGCCAACGTGCTCAAGGCGCAGTCCGACCGGCGGCTGGCAGACGTCAACCTCACCCGCCAGAAGAAGCTGCGCGACCTGCAGCTGATCGCCGCCTCGGACTACGACACCTCGCTGGCGCAGCGCGACGACGCGGCGGCGGTGGTCAAGCAGACCGAGGCGGCCCTCAAGCAGGCCGAGACCAACCTCACCTACACCAAGATCAAGGCGCCGATCGACGGCGTCGTCGTCGACCGCCAGTACAACGTCGGTCAGACCGTCGCCGCGTCCTTCCAGGCGCCGGTCATCTTCTCCATCGCCCAGGACCTCACCAAGATGCAGGTCCTGACCAACATCGACGAGGCGGACGTCGGCGGCATCAAGGTCGGCCAGACCGCCAACTTCACGGTCGACGCGTATGCCGATCAGACCTTCCACGGCGCCGTGGCGCAGATCCGTCTCTCCACCCAGACGGTGCAGAACGTCGTCACCTACCCGGTGATGCTCGACGTCCCCAACCTCGACGGCAAGCTGATGCCCGGCATGACGGCCAACGTGGTGATCCCCGTCGACACCCGCCGTGACACCCTGCGGGTGCCCAACGCCGCGTTGCGCTTCAAGCCCGACGACGCCGACGTCCTGCATGCGCCAGGCGACAACGCCGCCCCCGCCGGCGAGGCCGCCGCGGGCACCGCCGCGGGGGCTGGCGGGGCCGGGGGTTCGGCGACGGGCGGCACCGCGGGAGCGGGCGGCCCCGGTGGTCCAGGAGCGGGCGGCCCCGGCGCTCCGGGCAGCTCCGGGATGAATCGCGGCGCGGGCGGCCCGGCGGGCGCGGGCGGTCCCGGCGGCGGCGC
>DASZHY010000321.1:0-2342 GCA_035949675.1 Thermoanaerobaculia bacterium | reverse complement strand
GGCGTGGGCTTCGTGAACGTCCAGTTCAGCGCGTGGGTCCAGACTCGGGTCGAGCGGAGCTTGATGGGCCGCGTCATGAGCGTGATGATGTTCGCGGGCTTCGGCATGGTCCCGGTGTCCTACGCCCTGGCGGGCGTGCTCGCGCAGTGGCGGCTGGCGGCGCCGTTCCTGATCCCCGGCGCGTTCCTCGCGCTGGCCGGCCTCGTCGCGCTGAACAGCCGCACCGTCCGCACGATCGACTGAGACTCTGAAGCGGCCACCGCGCCGCAGCGCCCAGGGCATCCTTGGCGGAGAAGAGAGGTGCCATGCCAAGGCCATTCGTTGTCCGCGCCGTTGCCGACTCCGACTTCGGCGCGTGGCTGCCGCTGTGGGAGGGCTACAACGCCTTCTATGGCCGCTCGGGCCCTACCGCGCTGCCGGAGGCGGTGACCCGCACGACTTGGAGCCGCTTCCTGGATCCCGCGGAACCGGTGCATGCCCTGGTGGCCGACGACGCAGGGCAACTCCTGGGGCTTGCGCACTACATCTTTCACCTGAGCACGACGATGATCGGGCGCACCTGCTACATGCAGGACCTGTTCACCGACCCGGCGGCCCGCGGGCGCGGGATCGCGGCGGCGCTGATCGCGGCCGTCTGCGAGGAGGCGAGGCGCGCGGGAGCTGGCCGCGTCTACTGGCAAACCCATGAGTCGAACGCGACGGCGCGGCGACTCTACGATCGCGTCGCCGAGCGGTCGGGTTTCATCGTCTACCGGATCGCCCTCTGATTCGTGCCGCCGCGGCCCGCTCCGTGCCGCCAGATGACCGTGCTAAACTGACAATAGCTGTAAATATAAAAGGAGCCTTGATGCTCGGGACGTGCGGTCGGCCGCGGCGTGAGCGCGCCTTCGATCGGGACGTCGCCGCCGGCCTGCTGGAGCGGGCGGTGGCCAGGCTCCCCGCTGGGCGCTGACGCGCCGGCGGACGCTGTTCTCTCGGCGCTCAGCGGCGCAACAGGGTCAGGACCAGCTCGCCCACGATGAGCACGATGACTGCCAGCTCGAGCAGGACCAGGCGGCGGTCCCGCGCCACGTCGAGCACCAGCTCGAGGCTCTCCTGCACGCTGCGCAGCTTCTGCTCGAGGGCGCGATAGCGGTCGCCGAGGTCGAACTCGGCGCGCAGGTCGGCGTAGATGAGGTCGATCGCGGGGTCGTTCCATACGGCGTCAGGCTTGTCGAGCAGATGAAGAATGCTCAGCACCTCGCTGCGCGTGCCGATGGCCTCGGCGATGAAGCGGTGCAGGCGCCGGGTGGCAAGCGGTACGGTGCCGCGACGTTCCATCGCCGCCACCAGGCTGGTGGTGCGCGCGAAGAGGCCGGCGACGATGCGCTCGTAATAGCGCATGGCGGCGCTCTGCCCGACGGTCAAGGCGATGACGCCGGCGCGCTCGACGCTGAGCCGGTCGACGATCAGCGCCCCGGCTCGCAGCTCGATCGCCGCACCCGCGTCCTCGACGACCTCGTAATCGTCGCGCTGCACCTCGGCGGTGAGGCCGGGCAGGATGCGGTGCAGGCGGGCGAGCTCGGCGTCGCGGCGCGCCGGCGGCACGTTCCAGAAGACCACGGCGCCGAAGGCGTGAAAGAAGACCATGCCGCCTTCGGACGGTGCGAGGCGCAGGTCCTGCGCCGCCATCGTCGCCTCGGGCAGCGCCGCCGCCAGCTCGCGCAGCGAGAAGTTGTCGACGAAGGCGACGGCCAAGAAGCTGTGTCGGGTCGTTGGCGCCATCGGGGACCTTGGGGCGATTGGTGCGATTGGAACCCGCGCTCCGGGTGCCGAGCCCCGAGGAGTCTACGCCATGGTTCGTGCGCCGGGCGCGGCGCCGCCATCTCGAGCCGATCGGGTGGACGCTGCTCCGCCCGCCATCGGCAACCCGCTGCTCGCTCTGGAGATGATCGAGCTTTGCGGAGGCGGTCGCCTTGTATGCTCCGCTGCGGGTAGCCGTGTACGAGGATGGGGTCGGAGAGCCGCGGCGTGACCGCACCCACGAGGAAGCACTGACGCTCGAGGTGCAAGATGGCAGGCGCCAGCAGCAAGCCACTGGCGCCTGCCATGAGAGCGGCGGGCCGGGTAGGCAACCTCAGCGCGACCGCCGCCGGCTCCAGAGCCGGCCTCAGCGCGACCCCGTCGTCGCCGCCGCCCTCCCGGAGTCGGGGCCGCGGCCCGGGCCCCCCCATTCCTGATCGGACAGCTGCCAGCCGCCGCCGAGGGCCTTGTAGAGCTGGACGAGACTGGCGAGGCGGTTGAAATGCGTCTGCGCCAGGGCGTTCTCGGCCGCGAACTGCGCCTGCTGGGCCTGCAGCACC
>DASZHY010000320.1:0-6189 GCA_035949675.1 Thermoanaerobaculia bacterium | reverse complement strand
CAGATGGTCGCCACGCTCACCCGGATGCTGGGGCCGCACAACCTCTCCCTGGCCGAGGAAGTGGTGCAGGACGCCCTGGTGCGGGCCATCGAGACCTGGCCCCACCGCGGCGTGCCGGAGAACCCGCGCGGCTGGCTGATGCAGGTGGCGCGCAACCGCGCCCTCGACCTGCTGCGGCGCGAGGCGACCCTGGCGCGCAAGGCGGGCCTGCTCGCGGCGGATCCGGCGGCGGCGCCGTGGGCCGACGACAGCCTGGTGATGATCCTGATGTGCTGCCACCCGGCGCTGGCGCGGGAGGCGCAGGTGGCGCTGACCCTCAAGACGGTGGGCGGCTTCAGCGTCGACGAGATCGCGCGGGCCTTCCTGGTGCGCGCCGCCACCGTCGCCCAGCGGCTGGTCCGCGCCAAGCGGCTGCTGCGCGAGCGGCGCATCGCCTTCGCGCTGCCCGCCCGCGGGCTCGGCCCGCGCATCGACAGCGCCCTCGAGACGATCTATCTCATGTTCAACGAAGGCTACGCCGCCACCGCCGGCGACGATCTGGTGCGCTCCGACCTGTGCGGCGAAGCGGTGCGCCTGGCGACCATCCTGGCTGAGCATCCCGCCACCTCCCGGCCAGAGGTGCACGCGCTGCTGGCGCTCATGCTCTTCCAGGCGAGCCGCCTGCCGGCCCGCACCGACTCCGATGGCGCGCTGGCGCTCCTCGCCGACCAGGACCGCGAGCGCTGGGACCAGGCGCTGATCGGGCGGGCGCTGCGGCATCTCGAGCGCAGCGCCACGGGAGAGCGCCGCACCGCCTACCACCTCGAAGCCGGCATCGCCGCCTGCCACGCCCTGGCGCCAAGCTACGCGGAGACCGACTGGGCGCAGATCCTGGCGCTCTACGACGACCGGCTGCAGCTCGCGCCGTCGCCGGTGGTCGTCCTCAACCGCGCGGTGGCGCTCAGCATGGTCGCCGGGCCGCGGGCCGGCATCGCGGCGCTCTCCCAGGTGGCCGAAGACCCGCGCCTGAGCGACTACTATCTGCTGCCCGCGACCCTCGCCGACCTCTGGCTGCGCTGCGGCGACCGGCAGGCGGCCGCCGCCTTCTACCGCCGCGCCCTCGAGCTCCCATGCAACGAACCCGAGCGGCGGTTCCTGCGCCGCAGGCTGGCCACCTGCGAAACCTGGTCTTAACTAGTCTCAACGCCTCCGGCGATCCCGTGCCATCAAACAGGTGGCACCAGCAGTAGATCGAGGACTACTCGAAGCGTCTATCGGGTCTCCCCCCGCAACCCCTCGATCCCCTTCCGACGAGCAACGAGTGCCGCGACTGGCGACAGGCGGAGCCGCGGCCCGCCCCTCCGGGGGGGAAGGGGACGCCCCCTCCCCTTCGCTTCGGCCAACGGTTTCTTTCTCGCCTACCCCGCTGCCCCCGCTGGCCCTGATCTTGCTTATCTCTGCCTCCGCGGATCGGCAGCGGCCGGCCCGCACCGGCGGTGGTGCCTCGCCGGCTCCCTGAGGAGGACTGCTTGGCACGCTGGCGCAAGCTCATCACCGACACCATCACCAGCTGGAACGACCACGACGCCTCGACACAGAGCGCGGCGCTGGCTTTCTACACCATGTTCTCGCTGGCGCCCCTCTTGGTGGTGGTGATCGCGCTCTTCGGCCTGGCGTTCGGCGCCGAGGCCGTGCGCGGCGAGATCCTCACCGAGTTCCAGGACTGGATGGGCAAGGACGCCGCCAACCTCGTTCAGGGCATCCTGCGCACCGCCGCCGAACCCAAGACCAACCGCCTGGCCGGCCTCCTGGGCATCGCCATCCTGATCTTCGGCGCCTCCGGCGTCTTCGTCCAGCTGCAACAGTCGCTGAACCGGGTCTGGGGAGTGGTGCCCAGGCCCGGCGCGGCGATCAAGACCCTGTTGCGCAAGCGCATGCTGTCGTTCGCCGTGGTCCTCGGCATCGGCTTCCTGCTGGTGGTGTCGCTGATCCTGTCCACCGGCCTGACCGCGCTGGGCGACTACCTGGAACGGCGCTACCAGTTGCCGGTCGCCTTGCTGCACGTCCTGAACATCCTGACTTCGTTCGTCCTCGTCACCCTGCTGTTTGCCCTGATCTACCGCCTGCTGCCCGACGTCAAGCTCACCTGGCGCGACGTCTTCCTGGGCGCGGTGGTGACCTCTTTCCTCTTCGGCGTCGGCAAGACGTTGATCGGTTTCTATCTCGGGCGCACCGGCGCCGCGTCGGCCTACGGCGCCGCCGGCTCGCTGGTCATGCTCCTGTCCTGGGTCTACTACTCCGCGCTGGTCTTCCTCCTCGGCGCCGAGTTCACCCGCGTCTATACCAACGAATCGCTGGGCGACCGGCCGGCGCCCGAGCAGGGAGCCGCGCGCGCCGACACCACCAGGCCTGAGGAAAGGGCCAACACGCGGCAACCGGGCAAGGCCGCGCCAGCCGCCCGCCCCCGGCCCACCCCGGCCCACCGGAGACAGGCGTGAGCCGCGGCGCGCCGTGGCCGCCCGGCCGTAGGCGCGCCCCAATGCGGCAATTATCGCGATTGGCGCGATCGTCGCGATCAGCACGCTTGGCGCGCTTGGCGCAATTATCGCCGCGGCTGGCCGCGGCGTTAGTCCTGCTCGCCGCCGTGGCGGCGCCGCTGCCCGCCCGCGCCGCCGAGTCGCTGCGCGTCGAGATGGACGGGCTCAGCGGCGAGCTGCGGAAGAACGCCCTCGCGAGCCTGACGATCGAGCAGGCGCGCAAGGACAAGGACCTCGACGAGTCGCGCATCCGCCGCTTGCACGGCCAGGCGGCCGAGGAGATCCAGGAGGCGCTGCAGCCCTTCGGCTACTACCGGGTGGTGGTGGACGCCTCGCTCACCCACGACGGCGCCACCTGGGTGGCCCGCTACAAGGTCGAGGAGGGGCCGCAGCTCAAGGTCGCGTCCCGCGACATCCAGGTGCTCGGCGAAGGGGCGAGCGACGCCGGCTTCCAGCAGGTGGAGCGCTCCTTCCCGCTGCACGAGGGCGAGGCGCTGATGCAGGTCGCCTACGAAGCCGGCAAGAAGGCGTTCGACGACTACGCCGCGGCCAACGGCTACCTCGATGCCAAGTTCCAGGTGAGCCAGATCCAGATCGACCTCGCCACCTATTCGTCGAGCATCGTCCTGCACTACGAGACCGGGCCGCGCTACCACTTCGGCCCGGTGCGCTTCAACCAGCACTTCCTGCGCCCCTCGCTGCTGCGCGGCTACGTCCGCTTCAAGCAGGGCGACCCGCTGTCGGCCAACCAGCTGCTGCAGCTGCAGGAGTCGCTCGCCGACAGCACCTATTTCCAGCGCGTCGAGGTGGTGCCGCGGCGTGACGAGGCGATCGGCGTCGAGGTGCCGACCGACGTCAACCTGCTGCCGGCGAGGCCGCAGAAATGGTCGGCGGGCCTGGGCTACGGCACCGACACCGGGCCGAGGGCCAGCCTGGGCCTCGAGCTGCGCCACCTCAACGAGCTCGGACACCGCTTCACTTCCGAGGGCAAGGTGTCGCTGGTCGAAAAGAGCTTCCGCGCCGACTACCTCATTCCCGGCTCCTACCCGCGGACCGACGTGCTCGACTTCACCGCCGCCTACGCCGACCTGAGGCCGAAGACCAGCCACAGCGAGAACCTGCTGGTCGGCCCCAGCTACAGCTTCATGGTCGGGCGCTGGCGGCAGGCGGTGGCGCTCGACTACCAGCGCGAGACCTACACCGTCGGGATCGACAAGGGCACCTCCGGCCTGGTCATCCCGCAGGACACCTGGACGCGGGTCTTCGCCGACGACCGCATCTATCCCAGCCACGGCGAGAGGTACACCTTCTTCCTGCGCGGCGGCGCCAAGGCCCTGGCCTCCGACGTCAACTTCTTCCAGGCGTCGGCCGACGCCAAGTTCGTGCAGAGCCTCGACTCGCGGCGGCGATTCCGGCTGATCAGCCGCGCCGCCGCCGGCTACACCTGGACCAGCGACTTCCGCCATCTGCCGCCCACCGAGCGCTTCTTCGCCGGCGGCGACCAGAGCGTGCGCGGCTACGCCTACCAAGGGATCGGCGCCCGCGACGTCAAGGGCAACGTCATCGGCGGCCCGGACACCGTGGTGGGAAGCGTCGAGGTCGAGTACCGCTTCGAGCAGTGGCAGAAGCTGCAGAAGTTCGGGGTCGCCGCCTTCTACGACGCCGGCACCGCCGGGTTCTCGTTCGGCGGCGGCATGAGGCAGGGCACCGGCCTCGGCATCTTCTGGATCTCGCCGATCGGCCTGGTGCGGGTCTACGTCGCGACCGCTCTCAGCCTGCCCGGCCACCCGCTTCGCCTCCACCTGACCATAGGGCCCGATCTATGAAACGCCGCCGCATCGTCCGCATCCTCCGCTGGCTGGCCGCCGGCCTCGGCGGGCTCGTGTTGCTCGTCGTCCTCCTGCTCGCCTTCCTGATCGGCACGCCCACCGGCACCCGCTTGCTGTTCGGGCGCCTGGGGGCGCTGCTGCCCGGCACTTTCGCGGTGAAGTCGACGGAAGGGCGGATCGACAGCCCCCTGACGCTCCACGGGGTGGTCTACAAGCGGCCGGGCATGGAGATCCGCATCGATCGCCTGTACCTGGAATGGCGGCTGCGCGAGCTGCTGGCGCGGCGCGTCGACGTCGGGCGGCTCTACGCCGACGGCGTCCACGTCCTCTCGACGCCGAACCCCAACCCGCAGCCCACCCAGCTGCCGGATCTCGACCTGCACTTCAACATCATCGTGCGCGACGCGCGGGTGCGCGCCTTGACGCTCGGCAGCGGCCTGCAGGCGGGCGCCGCGGTGGCGGCGGCCGGACCGGCGGCGCCCGTGGCCGGCGCAACGGCGGCGGCAGGGGAAGCCGCGGCCGCCGCCGCGGCGGCCTCGGGGACGGCGACGCCGACCACCTCGGCGGCGGCCGCGGCACCGACCGTCATCGACGAGATCGATCTTTCGACCACCGACATCGGCAACCTGGTTCGCCTGGACCGCCTGGCGGTGCGCTCGCCGGTGATGCGCGCCGAGCTGACGGGCACGGTGCAGCCGCGGGGCGACTACCCGGTCGACCTCGCCATGCGCTGGGAGATCCATCCGCCGGGACCGCCGCCAACCGCGCCGGTGGCCGGCAACGGCACCCTGAAAGGCACTCTGTCCACGCTGCACGTCGATCAGGTGCTGACCGCCCCCTTCGACGTGCGCGTCGCCGCCGTGCTCTTCCAGCCGCTGCGCGACATGCGCTTCGACGGGCGGGTGGTCTGGAACGGCGTCAACCCGCACCATCTCCGCGGCGACCTTCCCGACTTGCAGGCCTCGGGGCAAGCCGCGGCGCGCGGCAGCCTCGACCGCTTCGAGAGCTGGGGCGCGGTCGCGGGGACGATGGCGCCCGCGGGCAGCTTCCACGTCGACTATCGGGTGGCGCGCCAGGGGGACGCGTGGCAGGTGCGCCAGGCCGAGCTCACCCTACCCGGCACGCCCGCGCGGGTGGCGCTGAGCGGCCGGGTGCTGCTGCCGGCCACGGCGGCCAACGGCGCCGGCAACCTCGATCTCGACCTGCAGGCCAGCTGGCGCGACGCCGCCTGGCCGCCGCGCGGCAAGGCCTCGTTTGCCAGCCCGCGGGGCGAAGCGCACGTGGTGGTTCACGCCAGCAGCCCCAATCCGGCAAGCCCGGCGGCGGCGCCAGCGGCGCGCGAGAGCGCACGAGCCGGCCAGCAGGGCGCCGGCGCGGCCGCTGGCCCCCCGGCCGGCAGCCTGCGGAGCGAGGGAACGCTGCAAGCGGTGGTGACCTCGCTCGGGCCGGTCGCGGCGAGCTACCGTGTCAACCGGAAGGGAGCGGACTGGCAGCTCGAGAAGCTGGATCTGGCGGTGCCCGGCACCCCCACCCATCTCGCCGCCTCGGGCCGGGTGGCGCAACGCGGCGAGACCTTCGACGTCGACGCGGGAATCGACTGGCGGGACCTCGCCTGGCCGCTGACCGGGCCGCCGTCGGTCAAGAGCCGCCAGGGCCAGGCAAGGATCGCCGGCAACCTCGACAGCTTCCGGGCGCAGCTCACCGCCGAGCTCGCCACCGGTCCGGCCGCCGCCGGCGCGACCTCCCCCGGCGGGAGCGCCGCCGCCAAGGCGCCTTCAGGCACGACCGCGGCCTCGACGGCCGCCAAAGCCGCGGCGACCGCGGCCAACCCGGCGGTCGTGCCC
>DASZHY010000319.1:0-6925 GCA_035949675.1 Thermoanaerobaculia bacterium | reverse complement strand
GGATTCGTCGGGCAAAGGAGTGGGCTCCCACCGAGGAGAGACAGGCTGAGCGGGCGCGGCCATGGATCTCAGCCTAACACGCTGTCGCCTTAAGGAGCATCGTGTCTCCCCTTGACGGTGCCGGCGTCCGCCTTGGCGTCCCAGCCCGGCAGCCATGGCCAGTTCGCCGAAGTCCTTGTCTTCTGTAAGCAGGTTCCGGCACCCGGATCAGGAGGCAGGTCGGGCTGCGACCGACGAGGCGTCGGTGATGGTGCCGCGGAACGTCCGCTTGACCTCGTGAATCCGCCGCAACTCGCACGCCGCAGTCAGCCCGAGCAGCACCCGGAGCTCGTGGGCGCGGTAGACGGTCCGCGGCTCCCCCGGGTCCACCCAGGCGCCCGTTGACGTCAGTATTGTAGCGCGGAAAGGCCTATGGCAGAAGGGCTTGGGACGTAGCAGCGAGTAGGGGAAAGTAGAAATCAGGTGGTGCACCCAGGAGGAGTCGAACCCCCAACCTACAGATCCGTAGTCTGTCGCTCTATCCAGTTGAGCTATGGGTGCACGAGCACGGAGGCCGTGCGGAAGGGGCATTGTAGAGGATGCCGGCTCGGCCCTGCAAGGGTAAGGAGGCTGCCACGACTTGCGCTGCCCCGCCAGAGGCCGGCGGCCGGCCGGCCTCGAAGGCCACCCGGGTTTAGGCTGGCCGAGATGCGGGCCGCTGTAGAGTAAACTCTTCACCGGGTTCATCGCCAAATGCGGCCGCCTTCCATCGTCGTGCACCTGTCGGTGCTACTCGCGGGGGTCGGCGCCCTTGGCTGCGGCAACGTCTCCGCAAGTCGACCTGCATCCAAGCCGATGGCAGACCTCACACTCGACCACGTGCTGGTGGGGATCGCGGACCTCGACGAGGGCATCCGCCTCCTGACCTCGCTGACCGGGGTGGCCCCGGCGCGCGGCGGCCAGCACCCCGGGCGCGGTACGCAGAATGCCTTGTTGAGCCTGGGAGAGCTCACCTACCTCGAGCTGATCGCACCCGTCCAGGACTCGCCCTTGCAGGGACCAATGCAGCTCCTCGCGCAACTACATCAGCTGACGCCGATCGGATGGGCGGTGGGGACCCGCCACCTCGAATCGACGATCGACCGCCTGCAAGCCGCGGGTCTGCACGCGGCAGCCCCGCAAGCCGGTTCGCGGGTGCGGCCCGACGGACGGCGCTTGGAGTGGCGCACCGCGCAGCTCGAAATCCCTGGCGACCTCAAGCCGTTCCTGATCGAGTGGGGCGCCACGACCGCTCATCCGGCCACTGACTCGCCCACCGGATGCGCCTTCGAGTCGCTCGCGATCTTCGGCCCCGAAGCCGAGACCGCCGGCCTGGCCGGGCTGGCGACCGAGCTGGGGGCGGGCGTGTCCTTGCAACACGACGCCACGCCACATCTGCGGCTCACCTTGCGCTGTCCGGCCGGCCTGGTCACCATACCGTCCGCCGGCCGACCTCCGGTCTAGGACGAGCCCCGCCTTCGTCTCCCCTGTCCGCTTCGCACGCACTTTCTACTTTTAGTGTAGCGACCCTTACGACCCGGCCGGCGCCGGCCGGGGCATGCTAGAACCGCGGCTGGCGACGCGCGGTGCGCGCAGAAGCCGCGAGGGTACCCGGCACCATGCCCAATTGACCGGCTGCCAGGCAGCCGGAACTACCAAGGAGCGAATCATGAAGAGGAAGAAGGTCAGCACGCTGAGCTTGAGCCGAGAGACGATCCGCAGCCTGTCGGACGGCGGCCAGTTCGACCTGGCACGGGTGCGGGGAGCGGCGGCGAAGGCGCTCAGTATCAACGTCTGCACGCAGGTCGTGTCGGACTGCTTGTACTGCACGACTCCGATCGACGGCTGCCCGGGGAACACGACCCCGGCCACCGGTTGCGCGGTCGCCTGACAACCCCAGAGGAGCGGCCGTCGCCGGCCGCCGGTCCGCCGGAGCGGCCGTTACCGACCACCGGTACTGCCGGAGCGGCCGCACCTCTGTTTGTTTCGTTGCTCTGAACCCGGCAGCCGCGCCTGGCCGCCCTCGAACCTACCCGGCCCTTGTCCCTTACTCCAGGAGGCCGGTCAGGGGCGAGGAGGCCGAGGCGTAGAGCTTGCTGGGGATGCGGCCGGCGTTGGCGGCCAGCCAGCCGGCCTCCACCGCCAGCTTCATTGCCCGGGCCATGCGGATGGGGTCCGCCGCGGCGGCAACGGCCGTGTTCATGAGGACCCCTTGGGCCCCCAGCTCCATGGCGATGGCGGCGTCGCTGGCGGTTCCTACCCCGGCGTCGACGATGATCGGAACCTTGGCCTGCTCCAGGATGATGCGGAGATTAGCGGGGTTGCGGATGCCCATCCCGGACCCGATCGGGGCGCCGAGGGGCATCACCGCGGCGGCCCCCAGGTCCTCCAGCTTCTTGCAGACGACCGGGTCGTCGTTGGTGTAGGGGAGCACGACGAAGCCCTCGGCCACCAGGACCTTGGTCGCCTCGAGCAGCTCGACGTTGTCGGGGAAGAGGGTCTTGGGGTCGCCGATGACCTCCAGCTTGACCCAGTCCCAGCCTCCCAGCTCCCGCGCCAGACGGGCGGTGCGAATGGCCTCGCCGGCGGTGTAGCAGCCGGCGGTGTTGGGGAGCAGTAGGTAACGCTGGGGATCCACGTAGTCGAGCAGCGAGCCCTTCCCCCGCTCGTCGAGGTTGACCCGCCGCAGCGCCACCGTCACGACCTCGGTGCCGGAAGCCTCGAGCGCCGCCGCCATGGTGGGGAAGTCGGGATACTTGCCGGTCCCGAGGATGAGCCGCGACCGGAAGGTCCTCCCCGCAATGACCAATGGCTCGACGGCAGTGACTTCGGCAGTGCCGGGCGTGGCGGCCGGCGTGCCGGCGATAGTGGTATCCATTCCTGCGTCCTTGCTCCTGCGTCCCTGAGTCCTTGCTCCTGCGTCCTTGCTAGCGCGCGCGACGACCCTGCCTCCTGGCGATAATAGCCTACCCCTACCCGCAAGGTTCGTTCGGTCAGGCGACCTCGACGCCGCCAGCGGCGGCGCTCGCGGCCGCCGGCGACGCTGACGGCGCCGCCGCTGCCGCTGCCGCCGCCTTCTCGGCGCGGGCGATACGGTTGGCCTCGTCGACGAAGACCAGCGCCGGACGGTGGCGCCGAGCGCCTTCCTCATCGTAGTCGGCGTAACTGGCCAGGATCACCAGGTCGCCGGGCCGCACCTTGTGGGCGGCGGCACCGTTGAGGCAGATCTCGCCGGCGCCGCGGCGGCCGGGAATGGCGTAGGTGGCGAAGCGCTCGCCGTTGGTGACGTCGTAGACCTCCACACGCTCGAAGTGCAGCAGGTCGGCGGCCTCCATGAGCAGTGGGTCGATGGTCACCGACCCCTGGTAGTCGAGGTTGGCCTCGGTGACGGTGGCACGGTGGATCTTCGATTTCAGCAGTGTGCGTTGCATGGTCGGTTCGTCTTTCGCTTTGGCTTTCGTTAACGGTTGGCGCCGGCGGCGGGCTGCTCGCCTACCGCCAGCTGGAAGTTGTCGATCAGTCGGGTCTTGCCGAGGCGCGCCGCGACCGGCAGCACCACCCGGCCGGCCAGCGTCGCCAGCGGCTGGAAGTTCTCGGCGTCCACTACCTCGGCGTACTCGAGATGCGCCAGCGGTTCCCCCTCGACGACCTGGTGCAGGATGCGCCGTACCTCGGCGCCCTGCCGCTCGCCGGCGGCGACGGCCGCCGCCGCCGCTTGCAGCGCCCGGTAGAGCACGGTCGCCGCCCGCCGCTCGTCGGCGGAGAGATAGGTGTTGCGCGACGACATGGCCAGCCCGTCGGCCTCGCGCACCGTCGGCCCGGGCACGATCTCGATGCCGAGGTGGAGGTCACGAACCAGCCGCCGCACCACGGCGAGCTGCTGCGCATCCTTCTCGCCGAACACGGCCACCTCGGGCCGCACCAGGTTGAAGAGGGCACAAACCACCGTCGCCACGCCGCGGAAGTGGCCCGGCCGCCGCTCGCCCTCCAGGCCCTGCGCCAGCCCGCCGGGATCGACGAAGGTGGAATGGCCCGGCGGATACAGGGTCTCGACGTCCGGCGCGAACAGCAGGTCGCAGCCCGCCCCCTCGAGCAGCACGGAGTCGGTGCCCAGCTGGCGGGGATAGAGGTTGAAGTCCTCGCCCGGCCCGAACTGGGTGGGGTTGACGAAGACCGACGCCACCACCCGCCGCACTCGATGGCGCGCCAGCTCCACCAGCGACAGATGCCCCTGGTGGAGGGCCCCCATGGTCGGCACGAGGCCGACGGTGTCCCCCTGCCGGCGCCACAGGGCCAGCTCGTGCCGCAGCGCCGCCGCGTCCCTCACGCAGATCATCGGCGGCGGCGGCCTAGCCGTACAGCTTCTGCACGACGATGTCGGATGGGGATGGGGCTGGGGCTGGGGCAGCGGCGGGGCCGCCGCCGCCACCGCCGGCAGCCGCGGCGGGGATGGTGGCGGCGGTCCGCGCCGGCGCCCCGCCGCCGTAGCTCTCCGCCGCCGCCGGGAAGCGGCCGCCGCGCACGTCGGCGGCGAAGCGCTCGATACCCTCGCGGGAGAGCATGCCGAGCTCCGCGTAGCGCCGCACGAAGCGCGGCGCGATCCGCTCCTCGAGACCCAGCAGGTCGTGGTAGACGAGCACCTGCCCGCCGCAATGCGGGCCGGCGCCGATGCCGATGGTGGGAATCGCCAGCCCGGCGGTGATCTCGGCAGCGAGGTCGGCGGGCACGCACTCGAGCACCAGCGCGAAGGCGCCGGCTTCTTCGACCGCCAGCGCCGCCTCGAGGATCGCCCGGCGCGCCGTTTCCTCGCGGCCCTGAACCTTGAAGCCGCCCAGGCGATGGACCGATTGCGGCGTCAGCCCCAGGTGGGCCATCACCGGCACCTCGGCCCTGACCATCGCCGCCACCACCTCGGGCCGCGCGCCCTCGATCTTCACCGCCTGCGCGCCGGCTTCCTTGACGAAGCGGATGGCGTTGCCGACCGCCGCGTCGATCCCCAGGTGGAACGAGCCGAACGGCATGTCGCCGACCAGCAGCGCCCGCTTCACCCCGCGCCGGACGGCGCGCGCGTGGTGCAGCATCTCCTCCATGGTGACCGAGAGCGTGTCGGGGTAGCCGAGCACGACCATCGCCAGCGAGTCGCCGACCAGCACGACGTCGGCGCCCGCCGCGTCGGCGGTCCTGCCCTGCGGGTAGTCGTAGGCGGTGACCATCACCAGCGCCTCGCCGCGCTGGCGCGCCGCCGCAACCCACGGCACCGTGACGTTCTTGACCTCGGCCTGCGCGCCCATCTTGGTTCTCCTTTCCTGAAAACCAAAAACCCTTCCGCCTGTGGAGACGGAAGGGCTCGGGCGAACCCGGCTCGGACGCGGGGCAATCGGCGGCGGCGCTGATCGGAGGATCACCGACCGGAGGATCGCCGGCTCGGCGCGGATCGCTCGCGGCGACCGCTCGATACGGCTCGACTCCGTTCGGCGCCTTCGTGGAGGTGCCTGTCCTGGTACCACGGGATCAGGCCCTCGGCGCCCATCCCCCTCGTCGGGGGGCCGGTGCCCGCGCCACCCCCCGCGTTGCAGGGGCGGCCGGCGCTGGAGGTCTCCGTCTCGGTCCCGTCGGTCAGCCTGGGAGCTGGGCCGGATGCCCAGTTTCCCGGCTAGTGGGATCCAAGCGGTTGAAAATACTCGGTCCCTTTCATCGGCTTCGCGAGGCGGTGGAGCAGCTCGTCGAAGTCCTCTGGCCGCTGGGGGAAGTTCAGGTGTCGCGTGTCGACCACCAGCAGCGGGGACCGTACGTAGTAATGATAGTAGTGATTGTAGGCGTCAATCAACTCTGCCAGGTATTCCTGGGAGATCAGCTTCTCGAGGTTGCGCGCGCGCTTACGAATCCGCTCGAGGCAGGTGTTGACGTCGGCGACCAGGTAGAGGACCAGGTCCGGCACCGGCACCTGCGGCTCGAGCAGGGCATAGAGCTTGTCGAACAGCATCAGCTCGTCGTCGGAGAGGTTGAGGTAGGCGAAGATGCGGCTCTTCTGGAAGGTGTAGTCGGAGATCAGCAGCCGGTCGAACAGCCCGCGCTGGGCGAGCTCGCGCTGCTGCTTGTACCGCGACAGCAGGAAGTACAGCTCGGTCTGGAAGGCGGCCCCCGGCCGGTCGCGGTAGAAGTCGGTGAGAAACGGGTTGTCGACGTCCTCGAGGATCTTCACGCCCTCGAAGTGGCGGGTCAGCATCTCGACCAGGGTGGTCTTGCCGACCCCGATGGGGCCGTCGACCGCCAGGTAGTGAAACCCCAGGGTGTCGGGCGCCTGGGGGCTCAAACCGCGGCAGCTGCAGGGGTGACAGGGTTGTAGAGCGTGTCGCGCTCGACCGGCGTGAAGCCTGCCTCGCGCACGATCCGCTCGAGCTCGGAGCGGCTGAGCTGCTGGGCGGTGCCGGCGCCGGCCATGTGGTAGATCTTCTCCTCGACGATGGTGCCGTCCATGTCGTCGGCGCCGAAGCGCAGCGCCACTTGCGCCAGCTTCGGCGTCACCATCACCCAGTACGCCTTGATGTGGGGGATGTTGTCGAGCACCAGGCGGGAGGCGGCGATGTGCCGCAGGTCGTCGTGGCCGGTGGTGTGGTACTTGAGCCCCAGGTAGTTGTTCTCGGGGTGGTACGCAAGCGGGATGAAGGCGTTGAAGCCGCCGGTCTCGTCCTGCAGGCCGCGCAGGCGCAGCAGGTGGTCCACCTTGTGCTCGGGCTTCTCGACGTGGCCGTAGAGCATGGTGCAATTGCTGCGGATGCCCATGCGGTGGGCGACGCGGTGGACCTCGAGCCACTCCTCGGCGTCGAGCTTGCCGTCGCAGATGATCTCGCGCACCTCGGAATGGAAGATCTCGGCGCCGCCGCCCGGCAGCGAGCCCAGGCCGGCG
>DASZHY010000318.1:0-21804 GCA_035949675.1 Thermoanaerobaculia bacterium | reverse complement strand
GGCGGCGTGCCGCTCACCGCGCTCCACTTCAACTATCGCTGGACGCGCAGCGGCAAATATCCGTGGGCGCCGACGGCGGTGTTCGACGACCAGGTGCACACCTACATCCGGCTGCCGGGCAGCGGCGTGGGACAGGAGGCGCCGGTGCTCTTCCTGATCGACCGCCGGGGAGCGACGGCGCTGCTCAACTACGCGGTCCGCGGCCAGTTCTACGTGACCGACCGGGTGTTCGACAGGGCCGCCCTGGTCCTCGGGTCGGGCAAGGACCAGCAACGGCTCGAGATCACACGGGAGCACTGATCATGAGCGAACCACTGAAGGTGCCGTCGCCGCCGCGGCCCAAGCGATTGAACCGCCTGCCGCTGGTGGCGGTGCTGGTGCTCCTCGGCGTGGCGGTCGCCGCGGTGTTCCTGACCCTGGCGCCGCCCAAGCGGGCGAAGGTGGCGGTGGAGGCGCCGGAAGGCAACGGCCCGCCGCGGCCGGGATTCCTCGAGCGCGCGCCGGCGGGCGCGCCGCCGGAGCGGCGGGCGGTGCCGCCGGTGCCGGCTGAGGACCCGAGGTACTGGCAGGACGCGATGCGCGAGGGGCGGCCGGCGGCCGGCGCGGGCGGCGCGGCGGACTGGGGAGTGCCGGAGGTCGGGGGCGAGCCGGGAGGCGCGGCGCCGCCAGGCCTGACGGCGGGCGGCGCGGCAGGGGAGCGCGCGCGGCCGCCGGCGCCGAGCGCGCGCGAAGAGGCGTACCGGCGGGCGCTGGTGGCGCCCGTGACGCCGACGACGCCGGGGCGCGGCGGCGCGGCGGCCGGCGAAGCGCCCGCCGAGGGGGCGGGAGAGCGGCTGGCCCGGCAGCTGGGGATCTTGCCACCGGCGGCGCCGGCGGCGACCCCGGCAGCGCTGGCGGTCGGCGGCCCGGCGGCGCCGGCCAGGGATCACCTGGGCTTCCTGCGGAGTGCCGAGACGCTGGCGCCGGTCGGGCTGCGGGTGCGGCGAGACCAGGCAAACGGCGGCATCTCGCTCGAGGCCGGGACGGTCATCCCGGCGGCGCTGGTGACGGCGGTCGACTCGGACGTGGCCGGGCCGCTGGTCGCCCAGGTGACGCAGGACGTCTTCGACCGTGAGCAGCGGGAGATCGTGATCCCGCGGGGCTCGCGGCTGATCGGCGCCTACGACAGCCAGGTGGCGCTCGGGGAGCGCCGGCTGCTAGTCGCGTGGAGCCGGTTGATCCTCCCCGACGGCAGCGGCATGAGCTTTCCGGGGCTGCCGGCGGCCACCCGGGCGGGCGAGGCCGGTCTCGCGGGGGCCGTGGACAATCACCTGGCGCGGGTGTTCGGCAGCGCGATCCTGCTGTCGATCCTGAGCGCCGGCGTGCAGCTGTCGCAGCCGCAGGAGTCGGCGACCTTCGGCGCGGCGGCGTCGACGCGGCAGGTGGCGGCCGCGGCGGTGGGTCAGGAGCTGTCCAGCGTGGCGATCGAGCTGCTGCGGCGCGAGATGTCGGTGCCGCCGACCATCCGGATCGCGGCGGGAACGAGGTTTCTGGTCTTCCTGAGAGGCGACGTGAGCTTCGCGGCGCCTGGCCAGGAGTAGGGCGGGGACAGGGGGGCATTTTCGTGCCACAGCGGTGAAGTGTGTCCAAAATCTGACCATTAGATTTCATGGTCGCAAACGGAGAGAACTGACATGCGTGACCAACGGCTGGTTCGATGGCTTTCGGGCGTGGTGCTGGCGCTGCTGGGCGGTGCGGCGGCGCCGGCGGGTGCGCAGGTGATCGTGGGCAGGGGATTCGGCGAGGCCCTGGTGAGCTTCCAGGACGTCAACGGCAACGGCGTGATCGACTGCCTCGAGCCGGTGACGATCCGCGCGGCCTACGTCGATCCGCCGTCGGACACCACGACGGGGAGCATCACCGGCCAGATGGTGGCGCCGTTCGCGGGCGCCAGCGGCCTCTCCTTCATCCCGGGCTCGGTCGAGATCGACCGGGTGTTCACCGCCGGCGACTGCGCGGCGACGATCGTCACCGGCAACGACCCGAGCGACGTCGAGGCGACGGTCAACTTCTCGTGCGGGCCGCCGCGGCCGGGCCAGGGGCAGCAGCAGCCGGGCGGCAACGTCATCGCGTTCCTCTACCGGGCGTACTTTCGCAGCTCGCAGCCGGCCTTCACGGCGGTGATGCACGGCACCACCAGCGACGGCCTCGACGCCGCACCGCAGCTCACCGACAGCGGCAACATCGGCGCCACCTGCCCTGCGGGCGGCGGCACGCCGAGCGTCACCGTCGTCAAGACGGCGGCGGGGACGGGCGCCCCCGGCTCGACGCTGCTCTACACGATCGCGGCGACCGATCAGACCGGCCTCGGCCTCGGCGGCGTGCAGTTGACCGACGAGGTTCCGGCCAACACGGTGTTCGACGCCGCGGCCTCGTCGCCGGGCTGGGTCTGCCCGGCGAACACTGCGGGCTCGCTCTGCCGGCTGCCGGCGGGCAACATCGGTCCCAACGGCACCCTGACGCGCTACTTCGCGGTGGACGTGGTGCCGGCGCTGCCGGCGGGAGTGTCGTCCCTCAGCAACACGGCCTGCGTCAGGTCGGGTCCGTCGACGGTCGTCGGCTGCGGCAGCGTCTCGACGCCGACCGCCGGGGTGGTGGCCCTGAGCCTGGCCAAGAGCCTGGCCAGCGGCACGGGCGCGCCCGGCGGCACCGTCGTCTATAACCTGAGCGTCGTCAACAGCGGCACGCAGGACTCGGGGCCGGTGACCCTGAGCGAGACGGTGCCGGCCAACACCACCTGGGCCGGGGGAGGGGGCTGGTCGTGCTCCGGGACGGGCGCGGGCTCGAGCTGCTCGCTTGGGCTTGGCAACCTGGCCGCGGGCGGCGGCGCGGCGAGCGCCCAGTTCGCCGTGGTGGTGGCGAACCCGCTGCCCGCGGGGGTGACGAGCGTCGCGAACACGGCGTGCGCGGACGCGGCCAGGGCGGTCCAGAGCTGCAGCACGGCGACGATCCCGACGACGGGGATGGCGCTCCTGGCGGTCAACAAGACGGTCGCGGGGAGCGGCGCGCCGGGCTCGAACCTGATCTTTTCGATCGCGGTCCAGAACACCGGCAACCAGGGCGCCGCGAGCGTCACGGTGGCCGAGGCCGTGCCGGGCCTGACGACCTACGTGCCGGTGGGGAGCTCGGCGGCCTGGGTCTGCGCCGGCACGACGGCGGGCTCGACGTGCACGGCGGCGATCGGCGCGCTGCCGGCCGGGGCGTCGACGGTGCTGACGTTCGTGGTCCGGATCGCGTCGACGCTGCCGGCGAACGTGTCGAGCATCGGCAACCTGGCCTGCGCCTCGGCGCCGGGTCTGGCGACCGCCTGCGGATCGACGGGCATTCCGACGACCGGCCAGCCGAGCCTGCACCTGGTCAAGAGCTACACGGGCGGGCCGGTGCTGCCCAACGCGGTGCTGGCCTTCACCTTGACGGTCTCGAACACCGGCAACCAGGACCTGGGCGCAGCGCTGCTGTCGGAGACGGTGCCGGCGCTGTCGCGCTTCGAGGCCGGCGCGAGCGACGGGCGGTGGTCCTGCACGGGGACGGCGGCGGGGTCGACCTGCACGCTGCCGCTCGCCGGCGTGGCGGCGGGCTCGAGCCAGAGCGTGGCGTTTGCGGTGCGAGCGGCGGCGACGCTGCCGCCGGCGGCGGTGATTGCCAACGCGGCCTGCGTGACCGGCGTTTCCCGGCTGCCCGAGGCCGCCGGCAAGGCGCTGCGGGCGGCGCTCGCTCGCGGCGAGCGGCTGGCGCAGGTGATGGCGCCGCAGGCCTGCGGCAGCAGCGAGACGCCGCCGGCGCTGGCGATCGACACGACCCTGGCGGCGACGGTCGTCGGGCACGGCGGCCCGGCGCTGCCGGGGGACCACATCCACTACACGCTGACGGTGCCGAATGCCACGAGCGCGGCGGTGACGGCGCTTACGGCGACGGCGTCGCTCGATGCGAACACGGCGCTGGTGGCCGGTTCGGTGACGGCGACGCAGGGGGTGGTGACGACGGGCAATGGGATGAACGACGTCACCGTCGTGGTGGCGCTCGGCGACCTCGGGGCGGGCGGCACCGCGACGATCGAGTGGGACGTGACGGTGAATGCGGTGCTGCCGCCGGGGCTCACGCAGGTGGCGGCGCAGGTCGAGACGACGGGCGGGAACATCCCGCCTGACGAGAGCGGGCCGCCGCCGCCGCCGTCGACGCCCGGGCCGACGGCGACGCCGGTGACGGCGGGCGCGCCGCCGCCCCCACCGCAGGCGATCCCGACGCTCGGGGAGTGGGGGCTGGGGACCATGACCGTGCTGCTGGGCGGCGGGGCGGTGGTAGTGCTGCGGCGACGCCGGCGTGGCGCGGCGGGCGCAGCGGGCGCGGGTGCAGCTGGTGCGGTGGCTGCGAGGGTGGATGCGGGTGCGGGAGCGGGACGCTGATGGCGACCGCGACGATGGAGAGCACGCAGGGCGCGAGGTTGCGGGCGGCGGTCGACAGGTTGCACGCGGCGCAGCTCGCAGCGCTGGCGGTAGGCGCGGCGCCGGCGGCGGCGCAGGAGGTGCCGGCGGCCCGGGCAGCGCCGGAGGAGGGCCGCAACGCCTATGGCGCGGAGCGCCAGCTGCTCGAGCACCTGGGCGAGATGGGTTCGCTGCTGGTGCGGCTTGGTTGGCTGGCGCCGGCGGACGCGGAAGCCGCAGCGGTGCGGCGGCGGGTGGTGACGCTGGCGGTCGCTGGCGCGAACACGCTTGCCGAGCTGGTGAGCCTGGCCTTCGACGTGGAAAGCGTGGCGGCTGAGGGGAGGGAGGGGTCCGAGGCAGGCGAGGCGGGCGATCCGGGCGAGGCAGGCGCAGGGCAGGGGGCCGAGGTCGTGGCGGTCGAGCCGGCGGGGGAGACGGGCATGGATGCGGTGAGCGCGGCGGCTCCGGCGGGCGCGGTTCGCGCCAGGGGTGGCTCGAATGGCGCGTCGTCGCCGGGGAGGGCGCCGACGTCGATGCGGGCGGTGACGGACACGAACCGCCTGCTCATCGAGCAATTGAAACGGCTGATGCAGAACGTCAGCCGGCGGGAGAGCTGGCGCTCGGCGCGACCAGCCGAGCTCTGGCGAGGCCTGCTCAAGCAGGTTGCGGGGCTGTTCCCGCTGGTCGTCGAGCTGGAGGGGGGCGCGCTCTCCGAGGCCGACGCGAAAGAGCTGGCCCGCCTGGCGGCGGACGCGGCGAACTACATCGCCTTCCTGCGGTTCTATCCCCGCCTGCCGACGGCTTGAGACCGCCCGCAGGCGGCGAGGAGGTACGAAATGTGGTGCGAGGCGTGGTCAGGGTTGAACCGGATCGTCGTCGGAGCGCGGCCGTCCGCGCGTCGCAGGCAGCTCGCCGAAAGCAGACCCCATGTGGGTACGCCTGGATGACGGCATGGCACACCACCCGAAGTTCGTGCAAGCGGGGCATGAGGCGTTGGCGCTCTTCGTCGCGGGATTGGGGTACTGCAACAGGTACCGGACCGACGGACTGATCCCCAAGCTCGTGCTGCCCAGCTTGCTGCCGGGCCTGAGCGAGCATCGTGCGATGGAGCTGGCGATGCGGCTGGCGACGAACGCCGCGAGGCCATCGTGGATCGATGCTGGCGATCACTACAGGGTCCACGACTACGAAGACTACCAGCCCACGAGCGGCGAGGCGCGAGGTGAGGTGCTGGGGCTCGAGGAGGCGATGGGTGACGGTGGGCGGTGGGGCGATGTCACGCGTGACGTCACGGGTGACGTAACGCTGGAGCGTGACGGGGGTGAGGCCGTAACGCATTACCGTAACGCCCCGGAGCGTTACAAGCGTTACGGTCACGCCCCCCTCCCCGGACCCCTCCCCCCAACCCGTCCCGTCCCGGAGGGAGAGAGATCAAGTCTCTCTCTCGCTGCAACTTGGGAGGGGGAGCGGCAGGCGGCAAGGCGGGCTGTCAACGCGGAGCGTCAGCGGCGCTTCCGCCGGCGTCACGCCGCTGAACGGAGTGACGTGACGCATGATGTAACGCGTTACGTAACGCATAACGTAACGCCCCGCGTTATGCGTTACGGTGACGCGGCGCCACACGCTGACGGCTGCATGTCCGCGCCCGTCGCTGCCGCCGCCGGATCGCCGTCTCCTCCATTCGGCGGATCGCAGCGATGCCGGCCGGGAGAAGCCCTAAGCCCTGCGGTGCCGCCGGTGCGCGTCGGTCCCGCTCCGGCCGCGTCGCCGGGAGACCGGCGCGCCGCAGTCCCACCGCAGGAGCGAGAGCGGCGCCGGCGGGCCTTGAACGCGGAGCGTCAGCGGCATTTCCGCAAGCGCCAGGCGGCGTGGCGGGCCGCGGCTGCCGGCTACGCCGTGCCCGCCGGCGGCGCCATCCATGCCGCTGCGGCAGCCGCTGGTGGCGGCCAGGATGGCAGCGCCGGCGCCGTCGCGCCGCCGGCCGCCGGCGCCAGCCCGCCCTCATCGCCCACGGCCGCGCGCCCCGGCGTGCCGCCACCCGCCGACCGGGACCGCCGGGCGGAGTTCGCCGCCTGGTTTGCAAGCTACCCGCGGCAGGAGGCCGAGATCGCCGCGCAGCGGGCATGGCTGGCCGACCCCGAGCTGCCCCCCTTGCCAGTCCTGCTCGAGCGCCTGGCGGTGCAGCGGGCGGCCAAGCCGGATCCCCGCTACTGGCTGGCGCCGGACCGCTACCTGCGCGAGCAACGCTGGCGGGACCAGCCGCCGGCTGCGCCCGCTCCCGGCGCGGAAAAGCGCTCCGTCTGGGCACAGCTGCGCGCGATGGGCAGCGACGACGGCCGCCGGCAGCGCTTGCGGGAGATCAGCGCCGCCGCCCGCTTCGATCCGTTCGCCGCGAAAGGCCCGCATGACTGATTGCGCGATCTGCCAGGGGCGCGGCTGGGTGGTCACCTTGGACAGCGGGGCCGGCGTGGCGCGCCGGTGCGGCTGCCGCGACGAGCAGCCGCTCCGCGACCAGCTGCAGGCCGCCGGCGTATGGGAGAGCCATCTCCACTGCTGCCGCGCCACCTGGCGCGGCGACTGGCCCGCCGCGCAGCTTCACGAGTTCGGCAGCAAGCGCCACCTGTGTACGGTCTTCGGACCCGTCGGCACGGGCAAGACCCACCTCGCAACCGCCATCCTCGGCGAATGGCTGCTCGCCGGCGGCCGCGGGCTGTGGCGCGAGGCCAGCTCGGCGATCGAGAGCATCAAGCGCGGCCTGGCCGCCGGCAACGCCGACCGCCTGGTGGACGAGCTGAAGTCGCCGCTTCACCTCCTGGTGCTCGACGACTTGTTGACCGAGCAGGGGACCGACTGGAGCGAGTTCCTGCTGTCGCACGTGCTGCGCTACCGCCAGGGCAGGCAGCTGCCGACCGTCATCACCGCCAATGTGACCGATCTGACGGATCTGGACGCGATCGAGCCGCGGCTGAGCTCGCGGTGCGGGGCGGGGATCGTGATTGGGCTTACAGGAGCGGACTGGCGAACTACGGTGGGTGCGGGATGATGTGGCGCGTGCCCCAAATTCGGTCGAATCGTCCGAGCTGTGCGGGGGGACTGTCCGCACCTGGGGACGGGATGGCAGGAGTCGACCGCTCCTGGGCACGGCTGATCCGGACAGGTCTGTGACGAATGGCTGGGGCGACTTCGGAACACGCGATCGAGAGCCTCTCGGGGGCACTGGACGCCATCCTCGAGCTGTCGGGTGCCGGCCGGGTTGTGGAGGCCTGCAACCACTTGTCGGCAGTGCTCGAAAAGGCGAGCGTGCCGCCGCCGAGGGACCTGCCAACGGGTGTGCGGCCGGACCTGCATCGGCTCATCGCGCTTCTGACCCTCCCCACGTGGAGCGAGGTGCTGCGCTGGGCGGCGCCTCTCGAGGTGGACCTCCGCGATCTCGTGGAGACTGAGGTTGCCTATGCGGAGCGGGTGACAGTCAAGACGGCTCAGAGGTGGCGGAGCGACGGCGATGGTCCGCCTTATCGAAATGAGGTGGGCATTCGCTATCCCGTGGCCTGGTATTGGGACTGGCGACACAAGGGCCGGCAGACGATGACCGCACAGAGAGTGACTCGGGGTCGGCGCCGCACGGACCTGTGATCAGCGCGCGCCACCTCTTTAGCGCGCAGTCATTCCGCCTCGGTGGTGTGGGGGAGCCACGCTTCCGGGAGGGGCCGGCAGGCACCAAACGATGACACGGATAGAACGGCTCGGGGCCGGCGTCCGTGTCCCCTGAAACTACCGAGCGGCGACACTTTGAGTGCAGGTCTCGTGGCGGAGGTCGCCGAGCAACACCCGGAGATGCTCCTCGACCAGTGCGGCTGCGCGGGCCAGGTCCGGGCCGTGCCGGTGAAGGTAGACGGAATCAGTCATGGGCCGGCCCTGATGACCCAGGAGCTGGGCGCGGTGCTCAGGAGCGATGATCCCCACCGAGTGCGTCGAGAAGCCATGGCGGAGCGCTTTGACGGGCATCGCCGGAAGACCCGCCTTCCGCAGGACTACGGCCCATGCTTCATTGAGCCGGAAGAGAGGGCTGCCGGGCTTGTCTCCTGGGATGGTCAGGTGCTCGGAGCCGGCGGGCCGGGGGATGGATTTGAGGCAGCGGACCGACTCGGGTCCCAGGTAGATCCAGCGACCACCGCGTCTGCTACCACGGTCCCCCTTGGCGCGCGGTATCCCGATCCGGGGCACCGGGTCGTCCAGGTGGCACGAGTCGAGCCGAGTCCAGAGCAGCTCCGAGCGATGGCGCACTCCGGTGTAGATGGCGACCCGAAGGGCAAGAAGAGTCCGCAGCGATGGCTGCCTGTGCTTGCTGGGGGCGCCGATGGCTTCGAGGTCGCGCAGGACTTGGCCGATCGCAGCATAGGCTGCGGCGTCAGGGAATTCCTCACAAGAGGAGATCTCATAACGGCGGACGAGTCTGGCGGAGGCCACGTTGCGTGTCGCCCATTCCATCCGGTAGGCAAACTCCAAGGCGGCCGAGAGCTGCTGGACGGCGGCATTCGCGATGGACCGGCCACCGGCCTTTGCGTGCGGGCGTTGCGCGACAACCCTGGCGGGGATCTCGCGCATGAGCTGGCGGGCCAGGTCGACAGTCAGATGGGGTAGAGGCAGGGCACCGAGGGCGGGTAGGAGATAGAGGCGCCACACGTCGTCGTAGCCCTCGAGCGTACGCGCACTCATGATGTCGCCGCGCGTCTCGCGCAGGTCGGCCATGTACTCCCGGTGAAGCTGCGCGATCGTCATCGAGCGACCGCGGGCCAGGCCGGGAAGGCCCTCCTCTTCCTGGAGCTGCCGCGCGAGGCGGGCCGCCTCGGCCCGGAGGTTCTCGATCTCCTCGATGGTCATGTCCGCCGACAGGTTCGAGATTGGATGCCACAAGCTCTTGTGACGGACCCCGATCTGCACCAGGGTCTTGCGCACCCGCAGGCACAGCAGGGTCTTTCCTCTCTCCAAGATGTAGTAACCGGTGTCGCAGGTCGCAGGGCGGCGGAAAGCCTGCTGCAGGACGGCGAGATTGATTCGGGGAACCGGGGGATGGGCGGCGCGACGGGGCATGAGCGGGACCTCCTGGACCGTCCAGCGGTCCTCGATCGCTTGCCCGGGCGACGGCGCGGACGCCAGCCGCCAGAGGCAAGCCTGGTGAGTGGGCCTTCGTCCGGCTCTTCCGCCCCGCGGGGATGCCGCGGGGTCAGCCGAGCCGGCACTTATTCGGCACTTTCCCGACGTGGAATCGGGGGTAATTCAGGGTGGATCGGGAGGGCCGAAGAGATCGACGGGGGAGGCGTAAGCTACGGGAGGATCGGTACTTGTGTCCGCTAGAGGGATATTCAGTGCCTATTGCGTGACACAATGGGGTTCAGGGGGTCCCGGGTTCAAATCCCGGCGTCCCGACCAGCTAATCTTCCAATCATCGATAGCTCCTGCCGTTTGACTCCGTTGGCAGGTCGTGTATAACCTTGTGCACATGAAACGTACAAATCTTGTGCTTGATGAGAACCTCCTGGAGGAGGCAGTGCGGCTGAGCGGAGAGCGGACCTATTCACGCGCCGTTGAGCGCGCGCTCGAGGACTTCGTGCGTCGCGTCCGCGCTGGACGCATCCTCGAGCTCGTTGGGTCGGGTCTCTGGGAGGGCGACCTCGCTGAAATGCGCCGAGATCGGAGGGGCCGGCGCTTGCGGCAGCCTGCCAAGGACGCTCCTTGATCCTCGTCGATACGTCGATCTGGATCGAGGTCTTTCGCCGCAAACCCTCGATCCAACTCCGCGATGTGGGAGAGTTCGACGAAATCGTCACCTGCCTGCCGATCGTCCAGGAAGTGCTCCAGGGCTTTCGCGAAGAGCGGGCCCACCACATTGCGCGAGCAGCTATGCTCGCGCTGCCGATCGTCGAGGCGCCGCTGCGGACCGAGCGCTTCCTCGAGGCCGTGGCGCTCTATCGCGCAGCCCGCCGCGCGGGCATTACAGTGCGTTCGGGCGTCGATTGCCTGATTGCCGCTTGCGCCTTGCGTCACAGCCTGACGGTGGCGCACCGAGATCGCGACTTCGATCTCCTGACGCGCGTCAGCTCCCTATCCGTCCAGAGCTTCTGAGCGCCCGGCGGTTAAACCGATAAATCAGTCAGTTGGGTCGGACGGAGCGAGAGGTCGGTGCACCGGCGATCGGGCTAACCCCCGCGGCAGCAAGCTCGCGATTGACCGCGGCGAGCTCGCCGTCGGCGAAGGCGCGCCATGCGGCGAGGGCCTGCGCGGTAAGGGCACGCAGAGCGCTCAGACCGGCGCGGGCGTCGGCGCTCGGCGCGGCATCGGCTCCTTCGATCGCGTCGAACAGCGTGTTCGCGCGGTCCGCCACGAAGCGCACGCTGTCAACCCGCGGTGGCGAGCCCGGCTGGGCGCTGGCGCGCTCCACGTCGTCGGAGACTCCCGCGACCGCGGCGGCGTCGCGCCGGAGCTTCTCGAGGCGCTCCCGCAGCGCCGGCGCCTGCTCGAGGCGGACGGCGATCTCGCGCAACACGGCATCGGCGGCCGCCTTCGCGCTCGCCAGCGACACCTGCATCGCCTGCACCTCGCGGGCAGCCGCCAGCTGCTGCTCGTAGGCGCTCGCCGGCAGCGCCAAGCGCGGGTCGGGGAGGACGTCAAGACTCTGCTCGAGCCGGCGGCCGTCGACCGTGAGCACCAACCGATAGCGTCCAGGAGCGGCCCACAGACCGTCCGTCCACGAGTCGCCGTGGCTCGTCTCGCGGGGTGCCGCCCACCGCAGCGGCCAAACGAACCGGTGCATGCCCGGCGCGGTCGTCAGGGCGACCCGCTGGACCGACCACTGCGGGGCCACCCGGAGCTCGGCGGGCTCGATCGGCTTGGGCACGTCGGCGCTGCTGTAGCGGCGGATCAGCTGGCCGGCGGCGTCGAAGATCTCTAGCGTCACCGGCTCGCGAGCAGGCGCCCGCAGCACGTAGTCGACGTAGGCGCCGGACGGCGGATTCGCGGCCGTCGGCTCGTCCTTCTGGAGCGGCGTGCCGGTGAAGCCAGCGACGCGCAGGCGCACCGCCGGCGCGGGCCGGTAGAGCCAGGAGGCGGCCCCCACCTCGTTTGCCTGGCGCAGAGGCTCGACGTCGTCGAGGACCCAGAAGCCCCGCCCATGCGTGGCGATGACGAGATCGGCATCGTGCACCTCGAGATCGCGAACCGAGGTGACCGGCAGCCCGAGCTGCAGCGATTGCCAGTGGCCGCCGTCGTCGAAGGACACGTAGACACCCTTCTCGGTGCCTGCATAGAGGAGCCCGCGCCGCACTGGATCGGCGCGCACGGCGTTGACGAAGCTGCCGTCCGGGATGCCCGAGACGACGAGCTCCCAGTGCGCTCCCCCGTCGCGGGTGCGGTACAGGTAGGGGCGGAAGTCGTCGACGCGGTGGCGGTCGACGGCCGCATAAGCGCTCTCGACCGCAAAGGGCGAGGGCTCGAGGATGCCGATCTTCGACCAGGGCGCGAGCCCTGCCGGGGTGATGTCCTGCCAGTGGCCGCCCTCGTCGCGGGTGCGCCAGATGCGGCCATCGTCGGTGCCCACCCAGAGGTCGTGATCGGCGAGGCGCGAGGGGGCGATCGCGTAGACGACGCCGCGGCGGGGACCTCCGTGGAGATCGTCGGCCGCGGTCGCGGCGTCCAGGGTCGCCGGCACCCCGGGATCCTCGCGGGTAAGGTCGGGGGAGATGATCGACCAGTGGTCGCCCCTGTCCGCGGTCCGGAACACCTTCTGATTGCCGAAGTAGAGAACCTTGGGGTCCCGCCGCGAGAAGGCAAGCGGCAGCGTCCATTCGTCGCGATAGACCTCGCCGGGATAGGCGAGGGTGGGATCGACGTCCCGAGTCTGCTCGGTGCGGAGGTCGAGACGCACCACCCGTCCGCCGTAGATCGTCTGCGGATCGTTGGGATCGGGCGCGATCATGTCGCTCTCGAAGCCGGCGGTGATCTCGGTGAACTGTGCCATGGTGATGCCGTCGTAGGAGGTGGTGCGGACCGGCAACGCCACCGCACCGGAGTCCTGCTGGGCGCCGTAGACCCAGTAGGGAAAGCGGCGATCGGTGGTGACGTGGTAGAGCTGGGCGGTCGGCTGGTTGTGCCACGAGCTCCACGAGGCGCCGCCATCGATCGACACGATCGCGCCCTGATCCACGGCCAGAATCCGTGACGCGGGATGGTCGGCGTCGATCCACAGCATGTGGAAGTCGTCGCCGGTGGCGTCGCCCTCGACCGGTGCGAAGGCCCCCCCGCCGTCGCGCGACCGGTAAAGGCTGGTGTCCGAGATCCACACCACGTCGGCGTCGGCGGGCTCGACGGTGATGCCGCAGAAGTACCAGCCGCGCTGCCAGATCCGGCGGTCATCGCTCTTCCGCGTCCAGTGCTCACCGCCGTCGTCGGAGCGGTAGAGGCCGCCGGCCTCCGCATCGACGACGGCGTAGACCCGCCGAGGCGCCGCGGCGGCGACGGCGATCCCGATCCGACCCGGGTGGTCGGGGAGGCCGTTGCCGGTGAGCTGCCGCCAGTGATCGCCGCCGTCGGTCGATTTCCAGAGTCCGCCACCCGGTCCGTTCGAGGGGGGATAGATGCTCCAAGGCGGCCGCCGCGTCTGCCAGAGCGCAGCGTAGATCACCCGCGGGTTTCCGGGCTCGAAGGCGAGATCGATGGCGCCGGTGTCGGCGTCCTTCTCGAGCACCTGCCGCCAATGCTGGCCGCCGTCGGTGCTGCGGAAGACACCGCGCTCGGCGTTGGGACCGTAGGGATGGCCGAGGGCGGCGACGAACACGCGCTCAGGATCCTGGGGATCGACGAGGATACGGCCGATCTGCTGGGTATCGGTCAGTCCATGGTGCGTCCAGCTGCGCCCGCCGTCAGTAGACTTGTACACGCCGTCGCCCTGTGCGACGTCGGAGCGCATGTCGGCCTCGCCGCTGCCGACGTAGAGGGTGCTCGGTCGAGACGGCGCCACCGCGATCGCGCCGATCGTCGCGATCGGCTGGCTGTCGAAGATGGGCTTCCAGGTGCGGCCGGCGTCGCGGCTCTCCCACACACCGCCGTTGACGGCGCCGAAATAGAAGTGGTTGGGTTCACCCGGCACGCCTGTCACGGCCAGCACCCGGCCGCCGCGGAAGGGGCCGAGCAGCCGCCAGTGGAGACCGGAGAACAGCGCCGGGTCGACGAGGGCCTTGGCATCCTCGGCGATGGAGTGAGCCGGGACGGCGATAGCGAGCACGGCAGCGCCCGCGAGAAGACAACGGAGGGAGTGGTAGTTGGCGTTCACGCCGGGAAGAGTAACCGAGCGACCGGCATCGCTGGAAGGCAGTCGAGCTCACACGCTGCGGCTGGCTGGCCGAGGGCGAGGCCGAGTCGTCTCCGCGCCGCTGCTGAGCCTGCCTCACTCAGTGCGAGGCGGCGGTGTTGCCAAAAGGGGCCTTCGCCGCCGCGTCCATGATGACCGCGGCCACGGCCTTCGGCTGCGAAAGCATCGACACGTGGCTCGCGTTGAGCTCGGTGGTCGTCGCCTTCATGCGCTTCGCGAAGAAGCGTTCTTCATCGGGCGCGATCGCGCCGTCGAGCTTGGACACGATGTACCACGACGGCTTCGTCTTCCACGCGACGCCGGACACCTTAGCGCCGAACGCCGAGCCGGCGATCGGCCCCTGCGTGGCCGCGACCACCCGCGCTTCACTCGCCGGCAGATCCGAGGCAAAGTGCTTCACCACCGCATCCGTCGACAGGCTCAAGAAACCCTCTTTGTCCACGATCGGCGCCGCGAGCGCGGGCGGAGGCGGATACGCCTTCCCCAGGTCGCCGACCGCCTCGCCTTGATCCGGTGCGAAGGCCGCGACGTAGACGAGGCCGACGACCTTGGGATCCATTCCCGCTTCAGTGATGACGACGCCCGCCCACGAATGGCCGACCAGGATCACCGGGCCATCCTGCTGCGCCAGCACGCGGTTGGTGGCCGCCAGGTCGTCGGCAAATGAAGTCAGGGGATTCTGCACAGCCGTGACCTTGTAGCCCTTGGCCTGCAGGATCGGGATCACCTTGGCCCAGCTCGAGCCGTCCGCGAAGGCGCCGTGGACCAGGACGATGTTCTTGACCGGCTCGGCAGGCGAAGCGGCAACGGTCGCCGCATAGACCGGCAGCGCCGTCAACAAGACCGCCGTTGCACGAAGCCGCGCTGTGTTGAAGAACTTCGCGCCGACGTGGCGCCGGCATTGCTGCCCACTCCTGATGGTTTTCATCGAAACGACCTCCTCTCCTCTGTTTGGTGCTCGATCCTCACGAGCAGCAGGTTCCTTCTCCAGATCCAGGCTCAGCCGAACGTGAACGCGAACGCTTCCACGCCCGGGTCGAGGAACTGGATCTCGAGCTCTCGATCGGCGATCGGCCCGGACTGCCGGATCAATTGATACAGGCGTTGGTGGAGCGCGGTTCCGTTGCCGTCGGCGTCGACGTCTACCCCGTGAGCGGCGCCCGGCGGCTTGCCGTCGATGAGCACCCGAAAGCGGACGGGCGTGCCTCGGGCCGACGGTCCCATCACGAGGTGAAGATCGCGCGCGTGAAAGCGGTACGCGATCCGGCCGGGCGCCTTGTTGAGCGCGACGGCCCCCCTCTCCACCGTCCAGTCGCCGACGAGAGCCCACTGATTGACGCCCAGGTGCGCGGGAGCGGCATAAACGCGGCGGCCGCCCCGGGCCGCCCCGCCGGGCGACGCGAAGTTCTCCGTGCGCTCATACCCGACGTAATTCTCGCCAGACTTCAGGTCGCGCCAGTCGGCCTGGACCTCCGGGCCGTGGGGATCGACCGCCGACAGACCAGAACCGAGCGCTACCGCTCCGGCCTCGGCGAGCAGCTGCTGGATGACCTTCTCCGTCCGTTCGTATTCGCCCTCGCCGAAGTGGTGATAGCGAATCTTTCCCTTCGCGTCGATGAGGTAGGCAGCCGGCCAGTACTGGTTGTTGAAGGCCCGCCATATCGCGAGGTCGCTGTCGACCGCGACCGGATAGTCGACCATCATGGACTTCGCGGACCAGCGGACGTTCTCGAGGTCCTTCTCGAACGGGAACTCGGGCGAGTGCACGCCGATCACGACCAGCCCCTGGTCCTTGTATTTCGCGGCCCAGGCCCGCACGTAGGGAAGCGTGCGCAGCCAGTTGATGCAGGTGTAGGTCCAGATGTCGACGAGAACGACCTTCCCGTGCAGGCCCTCGGGCGTCAACGGCGGCGAGTTGAGCCACGCCGTCGCGCCGCTGAGCGACGGGAATTCGCCTTCGACGGGTAGCCGAGCGGGTGCGGTCGTCATCGGCAACACCTCCCTGGGAATCGGGGCCGGGACCCCGGCAGGCGCGCCAAAGGCGCCGGCCAGGATCGCGGCGAGCGAGATCCGCTGGACTTTGTTCATGAGCCCCTCCGATCGAAGTCGCGGGCCAGGATCGGCATCACCATCCAGCACGCGTAGCAGGACTTCTCAAGACCACCCGGCTCGCGACCAGGACCCACACGAGGCCGATGATGGGCCAGATGAACCGCGAATAGGCGCCGTCCGGTGCCCAGAATCCACCGCTGAGCCACGTGGTGCCGCCCAGCACGCCGAGCACGACAGCTGCGACCCCCGCCGCGAAGAGCGCGTTCGAGATCAGCCCGGCCCGCCAGAACCCAAACGTCGGGGCCATGATCAGCATCGCCCGCGGGAAGGAGCTCAACACGACGCAGCCCCAGATGAAGTCGTTCAGTCCCGATGTGAGCGCGTTATTTCCGGCGCCGGCGGTCGAGTACGCAAGGGCTGCTGCCACCGCGATGAGCAGGAGAAAGAGCCCTCCGACCGCTGCGCTGGCGGCGGTCGCCGCCGCGCCCCAGCCGTCTTTCCCCGCATCCGCCAAGACGGTCCTGAGCGCTGCCGCGAACCACATGAGGTTGAGGACCGCCAGGCCGGAGAGCACCGCGGCGATCAGGATCCGCGTGCGATCGCCGTGGTAGAACGCGACGAGTGCGTCGGCCGGCGCGCCGACCTGGGGCTGATTGCCGTAGATGATGAACGCGAGGATGAAGAAACCGACGGATTGGATGCCGCTCGTGCGCCACAAGCGTTCCCAGAAGGCACTGGTGTTCACGCCGGTGGATGAGCTCGTGGCTGTGGTGGATGCGCTCATGAAGATCTCCTCTCGAACTGAAAAGAAATCGGAAGCCCCGCCGCCTTGGCGCGGGCCACGTCGCGGCCCACATTCTTCAATCAGCGCAGCGACTTGAACGCCGCGCGAAGCTCCGTCGTGAGGATCTCCGGCTGCTCCCAGGCCGCGAAGTGGCCGCCCTTGTCGAGCTTGTTGTAATGGATGAGCTTGGGATACGCCCGCTCCGACCAGCTCCGCGGGGCCTGATAGAGCTCTTCCGGAAATGCGCTCACGGCGGCCGGGACGGGGACGCCTTTCGGGGCGAAAAACGCGAGCTTGCTCTCCCAATAGAGACGAGCCGAAGAGACCGTCGTGTTCGTCAGCCAGTAAAGCGTGACGTTGTCGAGGATGTCGTCTCGCGTGAGCCCCTCGGCCTGCCCGTCGAAGACGCGCGCGATGAGAGCGTAACTGCTCGCGTCATGGTCTATCATCCAGGCCGCCATCCCGACCGGCGAATCCCCGATCCCGTAAAGCGTCTGCGGGCGGTTGGCCATCTCCTGGGCGTAGCCCAGGCCGTGCTTGTAGAAGAAGGCGAGCTGATCGTACGCGTGCCTCTCGTCGGCCGAGAGACCCGAGGGCGCCGGCTCACCGGCAGCAGCCGCCTTGTCGATGTCGGGCGGCACGGTGGCAGGCATGTTGGTGTGAATCCCGATCAATTCCGGAGGCGCCAGCAGAGCCATCTGTTCCGTGACGGCATTCCCCCAATCGCCGCCTTGCGCCACGAATCGTGTGTATCCGAGGCGCTTCATCAGCACTACCCACGCGCGCGCGATGCGGATGGGGTCCCAGCCGGTCGTCGTGGGCTTCCCGGAGAACCCGTAGCCCGGCAGCGACGGAATCACGACGTCGAAGGCGTCCGCTGCGCTCCCGCCATGCGCCGTGGGATTCGCCAGCGGATCGATGATCTTCAACTGCTCGATGACCGAGCCCGGCCAGCCGTGCGTGACGATGAGCGGCAACGCGTTCGGATGCTTCGAACGCACGTGGATGAAGTGAATGTCGATCCCATCGATCTTGGTGATGAATTGCGGCAGGGCGTTGAGCTTCGCCTCGCACTTGCGCCAGTCGTACTCGGGGGTCCCCCAGTAGCGCGCGAGTTTCTGAATCGTCGCGAGTTGCACGCCTTGCGACTGATCCGTGACGGTCTCCCGCTCGGGCCACCGTGTCGCCGCGACGCGGCGTTTCAGGTCGGCGAGCGCCTCGTCCGGAAAGTGAACGCGGAAGGGGCGGATGGCGTCGGCGCCGCCCTCTGTCTTCGCTCGAGCTGGTGCTTGACCGGCGGGCGTGCCGCCGCTCGAGGCGTCGGACCTGGCGTCCAGCGATGTTTGAGTCATGGCGATCGTTCCTCCTATGAGTAGTGCGACAAGTGTCCGACGGTGCTTCATGGCTTCTTCTCCTTTCTGATCAGTGGGCGATGCGAGTGCCGCCGGACATACACGATACACCTCTCTTCGGCTCAGGGGCCCAGCGTCGGCACCACATCGGTCAGGATGGCCCTCACGGTGGCGACGATCCTGTCGCGTTCCTGTTGGAACGCCTGGGGACTGCTGAAGCCGGTCTCGGGAGCCATGTAGGGCGTGTGCAGATGCCCCATGGGAATGGTGGCGCCGTTCTGGCGGCGCAGCAGGATGGTGCGGTAGAAGATCTCGTTCGACAGGTAGCCGCCGCCGGAGCCTGCGACGGCGGTCGAGCGGGGGTTCGGGCGTGCGGCCGGCTGCGCGCCGGCAGGCAGGATCTCCTTGAACTCCGTCTCCTGCGGCACGGCTTGAGTCCGGCCCAGCGTGCCGCGAATCGTCGCCGCGGGCTGCGGGGTCAGCGCGGTCTCCAGGAATTCCGGCCCGGGCGCCAGGCCGGGAGGCACGACCGGAGTCGACTCCGTGCCGCCGCTGAGCCGGCCGAGATTGTCCGCAGCCGGCGTCGAGCGGCGGCGCCCGGCGTACTGCTCGACCTCGAAGAGAGCGCCCGTGCCCTGGCTGATGGTCATGATCATGTGAACGGCGTTGGGCCCGCTGAGGAACGGCCCGAAAAGACTCTCGACCATGCCGGCGTCGAAGTCGGCGAAGCGGACCGGGAAGATCACGCCGTGGATCTCGCCTCCGCCACCGGGAACGGTGGTGCCGTCGAGCGCCAGGACCGCGGCGCCGGAGGGATTGCCCCGGCTGGGATCGCTGGGATCGAGCCCGAACGGATCGAAGCCGCTGATGAGGATGCGCTTCACTCCGGCCCGTGCCTGGAAGGCCGCCGTTTCCATGCCGCGCGAGGCCTTCTCGAAACGCTGGATGAGCGCCTCGCGGTCGGCGGCATTCAGGCTGAAGCCGGGGTCCCAGCGGCGCAGGATGCGGGTCATCTCGAGCCTCGCCCAATAGAGCGGCCGGTCGTCGGTGTTGGGGTTGGCGGCGGCCTGCGCGCGCTGCGTGGCGGCCTGCCAGAGTGCGCGGCCGTGAGCGTCGACCACCTGGGTCGCCGCCTGCAGGTTGGCGGCCTGCGCGAGGGCGGCCTCGAAGGCAGGCGGGAAGCGGTCGAAGCCGCTGGCGGCGAGGAGCTGCCGCGGCAGCGGGCTCTGGCCGAGCACCGCCTCCTCGGAGGTCTGCGCGCACCTCCGGCAGCGTTGCAGGCGTAAGCCCGAGGCCAGTCGCGGCGCGGGCCGCGCCATGAGGGGCAGCCGGCCGCGGAGGCCGCTCCACAGCGAGACCGTGGCGCCGGCGGCGGCGAGATCGGCGTCCTGCTCCAGCGACTGATAGCCCGAGGACCCTGCCGAGGCGGCTTCGCCGCTGCCCTGCTGCGCCACGTGCGCCAGCTCGTGAGCGAGGAGAGCGTCGCCGGCGAGCGTGCCGGGCCGGTACTCCCGGTCGCCGAACGCCACGTGCTCGCCGACGGTGAAAGCCCGCGCGTTGAGACCCGCGGCCAAGCCGGCGGCGCCGCCGTCCGTGTGCACGCGAACCTGCGAGAAGCTGCGGCCGAACGCCGATTCCATGCGCGAGCGGATGGCGCCGTCGAGCGGCCGGCCGTCGCCGAGCCGGGCGTGGAGGTCTCGCGGATCGGCGGTGCCGCGCGGTCCTCCGGGCCCGGCCTTGAAGAAGACTCCCCCAAGGCCGCCGCCTCCTGCCGCGCCGCCGAGCGGGCCGCCCAGCGCGCCCAGACCCGGCAGGCCCATGCCGGGCAGGGGGATCCCTTCCGGCACGCCGGTCACCTGGCCCGTGCGCGCCCAGGCCTCGGTGCTCGTGTGCACGCGCGCCGCGATGAGCGCGATGGTGCCCTCGGCCGTCGCGGGCCGCGGCCCGTCGCGCGCGAACCGCGGCAGGTCGCGATTGATGCGCTCGGTCTCCTGCCCCTCGTAGTAGCCGAGCCAGTGCTCGATCAGCGGGCAGCCTCGAGCCGATTGCTCGGTGCCGGCGAGCCCGGCCTCGGCGGCGGCGCAGACCTCGGCGCGCAGACGGGTGAAGAATTCGCTCTTCTTCATCTGCCCGGGCCCGACGGTCGCGACCGCATCGTCGACCACCAGCTCGGCGGCGGGCTCGGTATCGGCCGCGGGCTCTTCCCGAGCCGGCTCGGCGGGCGTCTCGCCCGCCGGTGCGGCAGCGGCGGGCAGGCTCGCCGCGGGAGTGTCCGCGGCGGGCGGAGCCTCGGAGCCCTCCGCGTCGCGCGGCTTGGCCTGCACGAGAAGGCCGCCGATCATCCGGCCGGTCGCCTCGTTGCCGGCCGAGCGCTGGAAGTCGAGCAGGGAGGAAGCCGGAGGGCGGGCGACCGCAGCCGGCGCGGAGGCAGGCGCCTTCCCTGCCGCGGCGGCAGCCGGCGTCCGGGGGGCTGGGGGCTTGCGTCCGGCCATCTCGCCCCCTCAGCTCCGCGTCTCGACGAGCAGATGGAACACGCCTTGACCGCCGGGGAGCAGACGGCTCGGCGCGGCGGGATGGCGAAGGCGCAGGATGAGCGCGGCCAGACTCCGTGCCGTCGCCTCGGTCATCGCCGCTTCCCGCGCCGACAGGGCGTAATGCGTGCGGCCGTGATGGAGGCTCCCCGCCGAGAGGCGCAGCCCCAGCGAGGTGCAGGCCACGCGCGGAGCGTGGCCAGGAGGACTCGGCCATGCCGTCAGACCGCCGAGGGCCTTGGCGATCTCGGAGACGTGGCGGGGATGGAAGAGGCGGTGCGCGGGCCGGAAACGCCGGCGGAGCGCCGCCCCGGCCGCGGCGAGACCCACCGGCGCCGCGGCGGCTGCATGCCAGAGTACGAACGGCAGCCAACCGGCGATCTCGCCGGCCAGGGTCGCGGAGAGCACGATGCCGGCGGTCCACTGCGCCTCCGAAAAGCCGAGCGCGTAAGGCCGCGCCGCGTCGCCGCGCGCGAATTCCAGGCCGAAGCGGATGGCGCCGTAGCCGGCGAGATAGGTCGCGAGCGCGGTGCCGGCGGGGCGCCCGGAGACGATGAGCGCGGCGCCGCCGGCGGCGAGCGCGAAGAGGCAGAGCGACTCCACCGCCTGGATCGGGAACAGGCGCACGCCCACGAGCTCGCTCGCGAACCCCTGCTCGGCGTGCTCGGTGCCGTAGCGGACGCCCCAGCGGCACGGCCGGCCGTGACAGCAGCCGGCCATGAAGCAGCCGAGCCGGCCGCAGGCCTGGACCAGCCCGAGCGCCGTGCCGATCACGTCGAGGCAAGGCAGCACCGGGAGATCCAGGAGAGCGAGCGCTCCCGCGCCGGCGGCGAGAGCGGCGATCTGGTAGTGGTAGAAGGTGTAGATCTCGCGGCCGGCCAAGACCTCCGTCGCCAGCGCGAGGGCGCCGGCGGCCAGCAGCCCGGCGCCCAGCGCGGCCGCGACGGCTCGTATGGGAACACCGGAAGCCAGCGTCAGGACGAGAGCGAAGACGACCCCGGCGGCGATTCCCGAGCAGACGAAGAGCCCGTAAAACGGCCACCAGCTCCCGGCCAGACGAAACGAGGGGCGCACGAGGGCGTCGAGCCGGCGGACGAGGTTCGCGGTCATGGGGTCTCCTTCTCCGGGGTTGCCGCCCGAGGACTCGCCGGAGCCGCCGCCGGTGGGCTTGCCGGAGCCGGCGCCGGGCCCGAGCACGCCGGCGCGTCAGGAACCACCGCCGAGGACGGCACGTGCTCTTCGATCCTGTTGCTGCGGGCAG
>DASZHY010000317.1:0-10078 GCA_035949675.1 Thermoanaerobaculia bacterium | reverse complement strand
CATGCGGCCGATCTCCGGCAGCTTCTCGGGGCCGAAGATCAGCATCGCCAGGAACATGATGAAGAGGACCTCGCTGAGGCCGCCGAAGCCGAACATACGGCTCGATCATCGAGCCAGACCGCCGGGGAAGTCAAGGCGAAGGCCGGCGCGAAGGCCGGCAAGTCCCGCCGGTTGCGCGCGGCGCCAGCGGCACCACTCAGCGTCGCGCTTCCGGCCTGCTGGAGCGGGTGCTCCGGGTGCTCAGTGGCAGGGATGACAGCCGGAACACAGCTGGGTGGCGGAGCAGCCAGGGGCAGTATCGCCGCCCGCGGCACCCTGGAGGCGAGGGGCGTCGAGGTTCTTGAGGGTCTCGGCATTGAGCGCCAGCTTCTTTGCAATCTTCTTCATCGCAGGCTCCTTCCCTGGTCGAGGGTGGGTCCGCCACCCTGTTCGTTACCTTCGCCATAGATCGTGCCGTCAGGTGAGCCGATCGGGCCAATTGCCGGCGCGTGCCCCTGCCGCCCGCCGCGAGCCTTGCCGCGGCCCGCGGTGGTACACTTCTGAACCTATGAGACGTTCATGGCGCATCGCTGCAATCGCCCTTTTCAGCCTGGCCCTGGCGGCCGGCGGTCTCTTCGGCGACCGTCTGCTCGCGCTCACCGACCAGACCCGCGACACCCTCCGCCTCTATACCGACCTGGTGAAGGTGGCCCACGACAAGTACGGCGGCGAGGTGAGCTACCGCGACCTGGTGTACGCGTCGATCCAAGGCATGATCCGTACCCTGGATCCGCACACCACGTTCCTGGTTGCCGAGGAGTACCAGGGGATGCGCGAGAAGCAGCAGACCTCGTACTACGGCCTCGGCATCCTGGTCGGAGTCCGCAACGGCCAGCTGACCGTCATCGCACCACTCGAGGGGACGCCCGGGGCCCGCCTCGGCATCCAACCCGGCGACGTGATCTCGACCATCGAAGGCGAGCCCACCGAGACCATGAGCCTCGACGAGGCGGTCGGCAAGCTCAAGGGTCCCAAGGGCACGCAGGTGCACATCGCGATCGCCCGCCGCGGCATGGACAAGCCCATCGAGATGGCGGTCACCCGCGCCGAGATCCCGCAGACCACGGTGCGCGAGGCGTACATGATCACGCCGACGACCGGGTACATCCAGGTCACGGAGTTCGCTCGCGGCACCGGCACCGAGGTCGCCGAGGCGATCGACAAGCTCAGGGCCAAGGGGATGACGCGGCTGCTGGTCGACCTGCGCAACAACGGCGGCGGCCTGCTCGACCCGGCCATCGAGGTGTCCGAGGAGCTGCTGCCCGAGGGCAGCACCATCGTCGAGACTCGCGGCCGCACCCGCGACTCCTTCCAGACCTACAAGGTCAACAGCCGGCGCACCCGCTTCGACCTGCCGCTGGTGATGCTGGTCAACGAGGGCACCGCCTCGGCGTCGGAGATCGTCTCGGGCGCCGTCCAGGACCACGACCGCGGCCTGATCGTCGGCACCCCGAGCTGGGGCAAGGGCCTGGTGCAGACGGTCTACAACCTCTCCTACGGCACCGGCCTGGCGCTCACCACCGCCAAGTACTACACGCCGTCGGGGCGCCTCATCCAGCGCGACTACAGCTCCTACTTCGACTACTACACCCATGCCGATGCGGGCTCGCCGGAGATCACCGGCAAGAAGGTGGGCGACGGCCAGGTGTTCAAGACCGACCTCGGCCGCAAGGTCTACGGCGGCGGCGGCATCACTCCCGACGTGGTCATCGCCGACGAGAAGCTGTCCCCGTCCGAGCAGTTCCTGCTCGCCCGCAACGCCTTTGCCAACTTCGCCGTCGATTTCAGCCACCGTAATCCGGTCAAGTCGATGGAATGGAAGCCGGGGCCCGAGGTGATCCAGGCGTTCCACGACTGGGTGATCCACGAGAAGATCGCCACCGCGGAAGAGGTCAACGACGCGCTGCTGACCCAGGAGACCCGCGACTACTCGGTGACGGAGATCCGCGCCGAGATGCTCAACATCGCCTTCGGCCAGGAAGCGAGGCACCGCGTCCTGGCGCAGGGCGACAAGCAGATCGGCGCCGCGCTCGGCGAGTTCGACCGCGCCGCGGCGCTGCTGAGCCAGCGGCGCGAGCTCGACCGCGTGGCCGCGCAGCGCGCCGCCGCGGCCCGCAGCCGCTGATCGCCCGCCGGCATTGACGCCGGGCAGCAGAGATCAGGCGGGGAGCGAAACCCGACACTCCCCAGGTGAGTCAAGGTCTGAGCGTTGGGTGGGTCAAAATCCAAGCGATGAGTCCACTGGGGGGCCTGACGACGCGAACTGCGGTTCGCGGTCATGGGCTTCCAGAACCCACACGTTGCCGGCTTCGTCGCCGGCATAGACGCCGCCATCGACCGCGGCGAGGGCGCGTATCGGGCTGGTCCCGTAGAAGACGCCGCGCGCCTCGCCGGTTTCCAGGTCCCAGGCGCGCACGGTCCGATCCTCGGAGCAGCTGTAGAGCAGGTCGGGGTCTCTGCCGATGGCGAAGGCATGGATATGGTTGGCATGGCCGCGCAGGGTGGCGAGGCGGGAGCCGCTCGCGACGTCCCAGATGCCCAACGTGCCGTCGAGCGAGCGCGAGACGATGCGGCCGCCGCCAGGGGTGAAGGCGCAGCCGGTGACCGCAGCCTGGTGACCCGGCAGCACCGCCAGCGGCCGCGGCCCCGATGGGAATAGGTCCCAAACACGCAGCGTCCGGTCCGCGGATGCGGAGACGGCCAGGCGAGTGTCTGGGCTGATGGCGCAGGCCAACACGCGGTCGGTGTGGCCGCTCAGCACGCCAAGAAGAGAGTACGCGTCGTCCCTGCCGAGGTTCCAGACCCGCAGCGTCCCGTCCCAGGAGGCCGAAAGCGCCATCGATACGCCGGAGGTGGGGACCTGGACGTCGGCCACCGGGCCCTGGTGCCCGCTGAGGACCGCGAGGGGCACCGCGCTGGGCACGAGAGGGAACCGCCAGACGCAAAGGTTGTGATCCATGGACGCGGTGAGCAAGCGACCCTCGATGGGCGTCAGCGCACAGGCAAGCACCGGTCCACTGTGGCCCTCGACCCAGGCGGGCTCACCTCCCTTGCCGAAACCCCAATGGACCAGGAGGGCCCGGCCTCGATCGGAGTTCCAGTGCCAGGTGACCAGGTCCCACGGTGCGGGCAAGTCCCAGAGTTCGACCGTAACGTGGTCCCGGAAGGACCCACGAGGCGCTGCTCGCGCGATCACGCCCCCAGCCAGCGACCCGAGAGGCGAGACCCTGCTTTCTCCCAGCGCCGTGCTCTTGCCGGTGAGATCGCGGAGCTCGACTCTAGCTCGCCGGGAGCCGGTGACGACGAAACTGCCGCCGGGTACGCCAAGACAGACGACGATCTCGTCCTCGCCGCGATCCATGGCCGTCCAAAGGGAGCCGTCAACCCGCCAGAGGCGCAGCGTCCGGTCGTCGGAGCCCGAGAGGATCACTGGGCGCGGCAGGTCGTACCGCGATGCCCGCAGCGGGCGGACGGCCGCGTCCAGGGCGCGTACCTCGCCCTGGTGCCCTTCGAGCACTGCGATGGCGCCGCCGGTGCGGGCGTTCCAGGTCCTGACCGTGCCGTCGGCCGAGGAGGTCACGAGCTGGTGCTCCCCCGGCACGAAGGCGGCAGCCAGGACGGCGCCCCGATGGCCTTCGAGGAGCTGGCCGCGCAGCGCTTCGCGCAGCTCGGCGCCGGATCGTTCCGGGACCGGCGGAAGCTCGTAGAGACGCGACAGGTCCCACAGACCGACCTGCCGGTCGAGCGACCAGGTCGCCAGCCGCGGGTCCTCGCCAGACACTGCGCACCCGAGGATGCCGAGCAGATGGGCCTCGATCGTGGCGAGCGGCGACCGGACCGCCACCTCGCCGCCGGGGCTGCCGTGGCTCTCGGGGCTCGCGGCGTCGAGCCGCCACACCCTGAGCGTCCGGTCCAGGGAGCAGGAGACGACAAGGGTCCCGCCGCGCAACACGACGACCCCGGTGACCGGCGCCGTGTGCCCGCGAAAGACGCAGACCAGCTCGTCGGTCGCGACGTCCCACAGCCGGAGCGTGGTGTCGGCCGAGCCGGAGACGATGAACCGCTGGTCGCGACTTACGGCGCAGGCAGTGATGGCACCGTGGTGCTCCCCCACCAGCCAGCGGAGGCGGCGGTAGGCGGGCCCCGTCCCGTCGCCAACGTCCCAGATGCCAAGGGTGCGGTCCGCCGACCAGGAGACGACGCGGTGACCATCGATGCTCTCCACCCCCAGGACCTCTCCCCGGTGCCCCGTGAGGGTGCCGAGGAGCGTTCCCTTGTCGACGTCCCAGACCCGCAGCGTGCCGTCGCGGGAGCTGGAGACGGCGCGGTCGCGGTCCAGGAGCACGCACCCGGTGACCGCCGCCTGGTGGCCTGCCAGGGTGCGCCGCAGGGCGCCGGACACCAGATCCCACACCTTCAGGGTGCCGTCCTCCGACCAGGAGAGCGCCGTGGTCGCCAGCAGCGCACAGCCGGCGATGCTCCCGGAATGGCGCGCCGGCGGCACTCGCCGCGGAGCCGGCTCTGCCTCTGGCGGCCCTTGCCACAGAGTCAGTGCTGCGGCTGGCGGTCGCGCGCGGCGGAGCATGGGCACGCCCGCGGGCAGCTTGAAGGCGCGGCGGAGCATGTCCAGATCTAGCCAGGCGGGTTGCTGATCGTAAGCGAAGCCACGCACCTGGCTATAGAAGATGGCGGGGAGCGAGGTCGGGTCCTGCTGGATGCGTGCTGCCTCCTCGGTGAGGATCCTCAGAGCCTCGGGGACCAGGGGCAACCGCAGCGGGGACAAAGTCGTATCGCCGGTCGCCATGGCCAGGCGCCGGAGCTCGCGACGGGCCGAGTCGACGCCCAGAACGCGGCACTTCTCGGTAAGGTACGTGAGGTTCAAGCCGAGCTGGTACGCCGCCGCCAGGGCCGCGTCGCGCCCCAGCGACTTTGGTGTCTCCGACTCGTGGGCCGCCAGCCAGTGATGCACGGCGTTGCGCAAGGCGTACCGCCGCAAACCAGGCGAGCTGGGCTCAACGAGCGCCGCAGGGGTGATTGCCTCCGCTATCAGCCGGTCCTGGTCCGTCTGCCCCGACCAGGTGCCGCCCAAGCGTTCCTTGGCGACGCCCTCGCGAAGCTCGTAGAGGAGGTCCTCGCTGTCCGTGACCAGCTGGCGCACCAGGGCCGTGTCGGCGAGGCCCCCCGCCAGCAGGTCAGCGCCCACGATTGCAGCCAGCGCCGACGCCGGCAGTGGCCCGCGTGCCGCGGCGAGGACACCCAGCCAGCGCATGTCGACCCCGAGCCCCCTCTCGCCAGCTACCTCCACCATGGCGTCGATCACCGCCCAGACGTCGCTCGAACCGGGGTCCTCGACGGACTTCCGCGCGGCCCCGGCGAGCAGCTCGCGAGGCCGCCGGCTGCCGCTCTTCAGCCAGTCGTTCAGCAGCGACGCCACCCCGAAATTGCCTTCCGAAAGCCGTTCCGCACGTTCGTTCGCGTAGACCGGCAGCTCGTGTTGCCGCGCGTAGTGGGACCAGTACTCGGCGAGGGCGCGCTCGTCGCTGGCAAGCTCGATCCAGGCGGCGGCAGACTGGGAGAGCGGCGGCGTCAAAGCCTGCGGGTTCGTCGCCGAGACCACCACGGCGAGCCCCGGCGGCAGCGCCTCCGGCAGGAGGGTGAGACCGGCGCCGTCCTCGGCCTCGTCGACGGCGTCGAGAATCAGGGTCAGCGGCTCTACAGGAGTGAACCGCAAGCACACCCGATTCAGGACCTCGGCCAGGCCGCCGAAGGCGGCTCGCGCCTCGATCTCGGGGAACGCGGCGGCGATCTGCGCCACCAGCGACCTCTCCGCGGCGGCAACTTCCTCGGACCGCCGCCCGCGGCGAAAGAAGTGATGCGGCGCCGGCAGTCCCGCGGCTTCGCGCAGATCGAGCAGGCGCGCCAGCAAGGCGGTCTTCCCGGCGCCGACGTCTCCCGTCAGCACCACCAGCCTTGGACCCGAGGGGTCGCGGAGGGCGGCCTCGATTCGCGCCAGGTCCTCCCGCCGGCCGAAAAACGGCCGGTGGCGCTCGCGCTCCTCGGTGAAGTCCTGGATCCAGTCCCGCAGCCGGTTCGGCGCGCGGCCGACCTGGCGCAGGTCGTAGACCTCGCCCAGGACCGTCCGCAGCCGAATCTCCTGCACCGGCACCGCGACCCGTTTTTTCTCGCCGCGGTGAAACGTCACCTGGACCGCTGCCGGTCCGCCGGCCGCGTCTTCCCAGGAGAGATCGACCAGCAGCGGATGCGTCGCGGGCAGCTGCAGCAGGTTGCCGCCCTCGGTCGTGGCGGCGTCCAGCTCGATCGCCCCGGGGAGCAGACGCACCCGCACCGCCACTCGCGGCAGATCGGCAGGCGCCACCCAGGAGGTCCAGTCCGGCATCCCCTCCCGGGCGCGGATCGGGGCGGCGTCGCCGGCGAGCCGCAGCTGCGCGCCGGCCGTGAGCATCTGCGCCGCCTCCGACCTGCGCACCGCCGAAGGCAGCATGGGGAGCGCCCGCGCCGCCCAGCGTGCCAGACCTCGCCGCTCGCCCACCACCATGGCCGCCAGCACGGACCGCAGCAGCGACTCGATCCGCTGGGCGGCATCGGCCTCCGAGGCTACCGAGAGCCACGCGACCTCCTCCTCGAGGCGCACGGCCGGAGAGAAGTGAGCGTGCAGAGTCCGGGTCATCTCCCATGCCAGCCGCAGCCGCTCGGGATCCCGCCGCAGACGTTGCCGCAGCTCCTCGGCCGCCTCGGGGAGGAGGACGATGCCGTCGGGGCTCCGCGACTTGACGAGGGGGCTCAGCCAGAGATCGGCCTCGGTGCCGGCATCGGCTCCCGCGGCCAGCTCCAGCCGGGCACGGCGCAGCAGCGGCGGATCGATCAATACGGCCAGGGACACTGCCTCCGCCAGGCGGATGAGGTCGGCACGCTCGTTGCCGAGATCGCGGATTGCCGCCAGGACGCTCACCCGCTCTCCTCGCCGGGCACCCGCATTGCCTTGCCGAGCACACGGCGCACGGAGCGTACGCTGGTGGTGCGGTCCCAGTGCAGGAGATGGAGGCCATCCCGCAGCTTCGCGGGCCATCGTGCTTCGCCGTAGGGAACGAAAACGATCAGCGGACATCCGGCGCGGCGCACCGCCGCCGCGAAACGGAGCCACTCCCCACTCCCCGCGGCGCGGCCGCCGCTCGGGAAGGTGCCGAGGCCAAGGTCGCTCAGCACCACCACGGTGGCGCCGCGCCGCGGCAGATGGCGCTCCTGGTATGGCTGCCAAAGCCGCCTCGCGCCTGGCCCGGCTCCCCATTCGGGTAAGCCGTCGAACGACAGGACTTCCACCTGCTCGCGGCCGGCAACCGCCCGCACCTGCTCGACGAAGCGGACCTGATCGGCGTTGAAGGGCAGCATGCGGTCGCTCCTGTCGACCAGCAGCTGAACGCCGCGCGCCAGGGTCGGCCAGGGGCGCCGCGGCAGGCGCTTGACCGGCAGGCCGCGCGCCACCTGCGATGCCAGGCGCTCCTGATCCAGCGGACCGTGCGCCGCCAGCGAGGCCAGCGCGCCGCCCAGGATCGCCCGCGTCCAGCGCGGCACCAGCAGCGGTTCGGGCAGCGGCGGAGAGCCGCTGGCAGACGGCGCGGCGGGGAACGGATCGATCGTCTCCAACCAACCGGGCTGGGGACGGGAGGTGTAATCGGGCGTCAAGGTGGCGGTGACCTCGACCTCCCCGGCCGCGGCCGCGCCGGGCGGCGCCGCCGTCGTCGCCGCGAGCGGCGACTCTCCTTGGAGCGCGGGCTCGCCGGCAGCAGCCGAGGCCGGTTGCGGGGGCAGCTGCGCCGCCGGCGCCGCCGGCGACGGCACCGGCGGTGGCGCCGGCGCGGCCAGCGGCCCAGCCTCGGCTGCCGGCGGCGGCCCCTGCACCCCGAGCAGCGCCGCCAGCGCCCACAGCGCCTCGTCATCCTCCGGGCGGAGCCGATGGATGGCGCGCACCAGGTCGGCGCCCGCGGCGCCGGGGATGGCGGTCATCGCGCTTTGGGTGCGCGGCCGTGTTTCCAGACCGTCACCTGCAGCAGGTCTTGCCAGGTCGGAGAATTCGGCTCCACCTGCAGGCTGGCGCTGGCGCGCACCGTGTCGAGATACTCGGCGGCGCTCGGCATGGCGTCCGGTTCAGCATCCTGCGGGGGTGAGATCAGCTCGGCGATCGCTTGCAACGTCGCTTCCGGGATCTCCGGGAAATGGTGGCGGCCAATCTCAACCAGGCGGTCGCCGCGCGCGGCCTCGAGCTTGAGCTCCACACAGCGGCGCAGGAAGGCCCCGGGAAGGTCGCGCTCGTCATTGGTCGTCAGGAAGACGAGCGGCGCGCCGGCAGCATGGGTCCGCACCGGCTCGCCGTATCCTTCCACCTGGAACTGCAGCGATCCCAGGGGCACCAGCAGGTTGTTGGGCACGTCGGGATCGGCCTTGTCGATCTCGTCGAGGAGCACGACGGCGCGGTGGTGCTCACCGCCCTGGTCGCCGCCCTCCGGCTCGCGCCGCGCCGCGATCTGCGCCTGCCGCAGCGCGCTCTCGCGATGGAAGGCCCACCATAGGACACCCGGCCGGACATAGCTCACGAGGTCGGGCTGCAGCTCCCGTGCCTGCGCGTCCTGGAGTCGGCGCAGGTGATCGACCTCCCACAGCAAGTCGTGAGCCTGGGTGCGCGAAGTGATGACCCGCTCGTAGTACCGCCATCCCAGCACCCTGGCGGCGTTGCGGGCGAGCGAGCTCTTGCCGCTGCCGGAAGGGCCGCGCACCAGGATCGGACGGCCGGTGGCCAGGCCGACGTTGATCGCCAGGACGATGGCCTCCGTGTAGACGTAGACGCCGCCATCGCGCCGATCGCCGGTGGCGGCGCCGCGCCTCTCGCCGGCTCGCGGAGGTGCCGCGGCGGGATCGTTGGCGGGATCGAACAGATGGTGATATCTCATCGCATCGCCACCTCGGCCCTCATGTCGACGCTGGCCTCATCGCCACGCCGGACCCGTCATCGGACCCTGACGCTGCGCCGGAAGTGATCGTACTTATCGAGAAACGCGGTCTCCTCGCCGGCGAGCAGGCCCGGGAAGAGCATCTCGACGACCGCCGGGCTCAGCGGCGGCCCCGGTTCGGACTGCGCGCCCGTCAGCAGGAAGAAACAGACGTGCCGGAACTCCTCGCGGTCGCGCAGCCGGGTCAGCACCTCGTCGGTGACTCCGGCGCGGTCGAGGCCGACGATGACCGGCTGTTCGGAGGTGTTCAGGGCTTCCAGATCGGACACCAGGTCCTCGTCGGTCGAGCTCAACTTCTGCACCAGCGCCCTGCGGATCTCCCCGGCGAGCTCCGAGTCGTCCTCGCCGACGATGCCGGTGCACGACGCGACGTACCAGGTGCCTTCGGGGTCGTCGGCGCTGGCGCACACCACGTACATGCGGGCCGCGTCCCACTGGCAGGCGTTGACGCTGAAGGCGCGGACCGCCGTCTTGCCCTTGGCGATGCTCGGGATGCGGCCGACGCAGCGCAGGTCCACCCAGGAGGAAGCCACGAGCTCGATCATCTTCTGCACCCAGCCGGTGCGCTCGAGCTCTGCGACCTGAGGCCGCAGGTGCAGCAACGGCTTGGTGGCGGCCTCCATCCCGACGCTCATCAGCTGGATTGCCAGCCGCATCCGGAGATCACCGCCGGCGCTCATCCACGGCAGGTCGAGAGCCAGCTGGACCGCCGCCTCGCGCAGCACCTCCTCGTCCGTGATCTTGCCCAGAAGATCGGCGATCTTGCGCGCCCGCTTTTCGCTCGGCGTCTGGTCGCCGAAGCGAGCGCGCCCGAGCCGCTCCATGATCCGCGCCACGATCGCCGCCGGCGTGCCGCGAACGAACTGGTGCTCCTCGAGCTGCGCCGGACCGAGGCCGCTCTTGGCGAGCGCCTCCAAGGTCACCTCACCCAGCAGAACGGGAAGGATGAGCAAGTCGGGATCATGGACCTCGCGCCGGTAGGCGAGGACGCTGTTCTCGTAGATGACGTATGGCGA
>DASZHY010000316.1:0-2966 GCA_035949675.1 Thermoanaerobaculia bacterium | reverse complement strand
CGATCCGCATGTGGAGCTTCTCGTCCATGTCGAGAGCGGCGAGATTAAGAGCGTGGTGACCTGCGACATCGAGGGCGCCACCATCGCGCCTGTCTGCCATGACGAGCTCGTCTTCCACCGCGCCCATATCACGCTGAGCTTCTCCAAGGCGCTGCTCGAGGATTGGCGGGAGATGGAGATCCGGTCGCAGCGGCTGCTGATTTCGTTTTCACAGGATGTTCAATAGTAACGCCCTTCTGTCGGTAACACGTAAAGCTGTCCGATTTAAGTAGCCCATGATTTGTCCGCTGTTGTTGGCCCTGTGGGGTTGTGGGCAACGCGGCAGCGTTGTCCACAACTCCACAGGGCGCGACCGCCCAGCGGAGTTAAGCGGCCGTCTTTGCATTGCCGATCTCGTCGATGAGCCGGCCGTCGGGCTGATAGCGCGCCAAGCAGCGCGGGCCGTGGAAGAGGGCCAGCCGGCCGTCCGGGTATTCGTGCACGCGCACCTTGGCCTTGACGTAGTGGTGGCGATGGCGGTCGGGCGGGATCTGCAGGCTCAAGCGCCGGTAGGAGACGCAGTTGTCGCGGCCGACGATGCGGTCTTCCTGAAGGCAGAGGATATCGCTCAGGTCGCGTCCGATGTAGGGAATGAAGGCGCTGCCCGGCTCGGCCGGGGGCACCTGGAAGGCGGCGTTGTGGGCGGGCAGGAAGACCTCGCTTAGATACTGGTTGGCTGCTGCCATGGTGGTGATGGCGGCCGCCCGCAGCTCCTGCGGCAGCCGCCCCTGCAGCGTGCCGAACATGCGCTCCGAGCGGCCGCGGGCCTCCGGTGCCGAGGCCGGGATGAGCGTAATGCCGAGCTGGTCGAGGGCGCGCTTGACCTGGGTCGGCGTCTCTTCGTCGATACCCTGATCGGCCGTCTTCGTGATCCAGTAATGGGAGCCGCGATCGGCATAGAGCGCCCCGAACAGGCCCTGCTTGGCGATCACCTCCCCCAAGGCCTGGAAGGTCGACATCGTGCCTTCCTCCTCGACAAAGAAGGCCGAGTAGATCTCGCTCGTGGCATCGTCCATCGTGACGATCAGATCCCACGCGGCGTCCGGCACCCAGTAATGGCGTGAACCGTCCTGGTGCAGCATCATGCCCGGCAAAGGCTTGCGTGCCCGCTTGCGCCGATGCGCCCCACGCTTCTTGGCCCGCTTCACCTGACCGGCATCCTGCAGCACCCGCTTGGTCCAGCCATAGCTCAGCCTGTAGCCGTGCTCGCTCACCAGCTTCTCGTGGAAGTGTTTGACGTTGAAGTCAAAATACCTCGTCGCATAGAGCTCGATCACCCGGGTCGCCACGTCGGCCGCTATCCGCCGGCCCGATACCCGCCCCACCCGCCGATCGCAAAGCCCCTCCGCCCCCTCGGCCTCGTAGCGCATCCGGTAACGCAAAAAGCTCCGCTCCGACATGCCCAGGATATCCGCCGCCTCCGCACAGCTCAGATGACCCCGGCCAAACCGACCATAAACCTCTTCGAACCGCATCCTCCGTACCTCGCGCAGTGCACCCGTCCAGCTCATCCTCGCCCCCTTTTGGAGCGACTCTAAAACCAGACAAGTGACGTGCTACCTAAACCGGACAACTCACATGTCACCGACATTCCAGCTCTTCCAGCTTGACCTCTACGCGTTTTGCGTATATCCTGGGAGTTTAGGCCGAGACCCTTGGAGCGGGGTCCGGCGAAGCATAAAGCCGACTTGGGGTCAGCCCGAGAAAAGGGCCAGCACTCGCTGTAAATTTCCTGCAGAAACAGCGGATCGAGGGAGCGAGGATAAGGTGACCTTATGGAGCTGATGGAGACGCTGCGGGCCGGGCTCCCGGCGGGCACGCTCCTGACCGAGCCGGCAGCGATGGCGCCCTATCTCCTCGATTGGCGCAAGCTCTATCAGGGCCGGGCCTTGTGCGTTGCCCGTCCGCGGGAGACCGGCGAGGTGGCGCGGATCGTGGCGGCCGCGGCGACCGCGGGCATCGCCATCGTCCCCCAAGGCGGGAATACCGGCCTCACCGGTGCCGGGGTGCCGCTCGCGAACGGCGACAGCATTCTTCTGTCCCTCGATCGGATGGATAAGATCCGCGCGATCGATGCGGCCAACTACACCATGACGGCGGAGGCGGGCTGCATCCTGCAGAAGGTGCAGGAGGCGGCCGCCGCGGCCGACCGGCTGTTCCCCCTGAGCCTCGCCGCGGAGGGCAGCTGCCGGATCGGGGGCAATCTCTCGACCAATGCCGGGGGCATCGCCGTGCTGCGCTACGGCAACATGCGCGATCTCACGCTGGGCATCGAGGTCGTGCTGCCGGACGGAAGGATCTGGGATGGCTTGCGCGCGCTGCGCAAGGACAACACCGGCTATGATCTGAAGCAGCTCTTCATCGGCGCCGAAGGCACGCTGGGCGTCATCACGGCGGCGGTGCTGAAGCTATTCCCTTTGCCGCGGCAGCGCGTCACCGTCTTTGCCGCCGCCGGCGATATGGCGGCCACCCTGCCCTTGCTCGCGCGCCTGCGCGAGGCGAGCGGCGATGCCCTCACCAGCTATGAGATGATCCCCCGGGTCGCCCTGGCGCTCGCCATGGCCCATGTGCCGGGAAGCTTCGATCCCTTCGACAAGCCCCATGATCCCTATCTCCTGATCGAGCTCACCGCCGGCGCCGCGGCCGCCGATCTCCGCGCCCTGATCGAGCCCGCTCTGGCGAGCGCGCTCGAGGACGGGCTGCTGGCGGATGCGACCATCGCCGAGAGCGAGGCCCGGGCGGACCGGCTCTGGTTCCTGCGCGAGGCGGTGGTCGAGGCGCAGGGTGCCGCGGGTGCCAGCATCAAGCATGACATCGCCGTGCCGCTCTCGGCCGTGCCCGCCTTCCTGGGCGAAGCCAAGCCGGCCCTGGAGGCGGCCCTGCCCGGGGTGACGGTCTATGCCTTCGGCCATCTGGGCGACGGCAAT
>DASZHY010000315.1:0-9003 GCA_035949675.1 Thermoanaerobaculia bacterium | reverse complement strand
CGCTACCTGCAAGGGGGCACCAAGCTCGAGCGGGTGGTGGTCTGCCTGCGCGGCGAGGAGGCCTTCAACGTCTTCCGTCGCGAGCTGCGCCGCGGCTTCCGCTGAAACGGCTGCCGCAGAAACCGCCCGGCGGCCCTCTCTCCGCCCGGCGGCCCCCTCTCCGCCTGGCGGCCCCGTTTGCCGCCCGGCGCTCCCCGGGTCAAGCCCCGTATTTCGCCAGCCGGCCGGCGTTGGCGAGCAGCAATCCCATCAGCTGGTAGGAGAGGATGGTTCCCAGCTCGCCGCGCGCCGCGGCCCGCTCGCTGAATTCCTCGCTGCCGTCGATCGAGCAGCGGTCCGACGACAGCAGCAGCGGCACCGGGTGCCAGCTGTGGCTTCTGAGCGGCGCCGGGGTGGAGTGGTCGCCGGTGACGGCGAGCACGGCGGGCGCGAGCTCGAGCAGCCGCGGCAGGCTGGCGTCGACCTCCTCGATCGCCCGCACCTTGGCGGCGAAATCGCCGTCCTCGCCGGCGGCGTCGGTCTGCTTGGCGTGGACGAAGAAGTAGTCGAAGCGCTGCCAATTGGCGCTGACCGCCGCAACCGCCTCGGCCGGACGCTTGCCGCAGGGCACCACCTCCATGCCGCACGCCGCGGCGGCGCCGCGGTAGAGCGGATAGCCGGCGAAGGCCCCGCAGCGCAGGTGATAGAGGTCGCTCATGCGGGGCAGGTGCGGCAGCTGCGAGAAGCCACGCAGCAGGACCCGGTTGGCTCGCGGCTCGGCGGCCAGCGCCTGCTCGATCCTCGCCACCACCCGCCGCACCACCGCCGCGGTCCGCTCGCCGCGCGGGCCGTGCGCCGCAACCGGCAGCGGCGGCACGCCGAGGCGTTGGGGATCGGTGTCCGCGACGTCGGGAGAGAGGCCCTCGCCGTGCAGCAGCAGCACGAAGCGGTGGCCTTCTCCCGCCTCGACGGTGACCTCGACGCCGTCCACCGGCTGCTCCGGCCGCAGCGCCTCGCGGATCGCCGCGCAGAGGCGCCGCGACTCCTCGGTCGGGATGCGTCCGGCGCGCCGGTCGGTCAGGTTGCCGGCGGCGTCGGCGGTCGCGAAGTTGCCGCGCGCCGCGACGTCTCCCGGTCCCACCGGCAAGCCTTCCCCCAGCGCCTCCAGCACGCCGCGGCCGACGTCGGCGGCCGGCTGGGTGGGATCGTGTCCGAACAGCGCCAGGTGACCGGGGCCGCTGCCGGGGGTCACGCCGGGCGCCACCGGCACCAGGCGTCCCAGCGTCGAGCGGCGGGCCAGGGCGTCGAGGTGGGGCAGCGAGGCATGCTCGAGCGGCGTCAGCGGCTGCGTGCCGGTGCGGATGTCGCCCAGCCCGTCGAGCACCAGCAGCACGATCTTGCCCTCGCCGGGAGGGAGCGGTCGGGCCAGGCGGGAGAGCAGCTCGAGATGGTTCACGGCCGGGTCAGGCCACGAAGTAGGCGCTGGCGCGGATCTGCAGCCGTGCACGCGGCTCGAAGCCGCTGCCGACCAGGGCGTAGGCGGTCGAGGAGCCCAGGATCGGTAGCACGATCCAGCCGTCGAAGCTCTCGCCGCCGGCGTAAGGCGGCACCACCGGCTCGATCTCGGCGATCTTGGTCCAGTGGTCCTCCTCGCTGTCGAAGGAGGCACGCAGCTCGACGTAGGCGCGGTCGAGGTCGATGGTGCGCTGCCCGGAGGGGTGCCAGATGGAGAACACGAAGCGCACCTCGTCGTAGGTGCTGGTCGCGAGGAACGCCTTGCCGGCCACCAGCAGCGGATAGCTGAAGGACCCGGCGGTGTCCGTGGCGAAGATCTCGGGCGTCGGGTCGAAGACCACTTGCCGGGCGGGGGCGGGTGTGGTGGCCGAGTTCATGCGCGCTCCTCGCCGGCCAGCGCACTGCCGCCGGCAACGGGTTCTGTGCCAAGGGCCAGCCGGAGGGCGCGCGCGACGTGCTCGCGCAGCACCGCCGGCGGTGCGTCCATCCGCCCGGCGAGCAGTGGGAAGCCGATGCCGAACGCCGCGGCGCCGGCGCGCTGGTAGGCAGGGATGTCGCCGATCCCGAAGCCGCCCGCGGCGAGCATCGGGATGTCGCCGAGCGGCTGCCGCACGGTGGCCAGGTAGTCGGCGCCGCCGACCGGCGGCAGCGGGTAGACCTTCACGATGTCGGCGCCCAGCTCGTGGGCCGCGACGATCTCGGTCGGCGTGAGGGCGCCGAGCACCAGGAAGCGGCCGGCCGCCCGCGCTGCCTCCGCCACCGCGGCATTGACGTTCGGGCTGACCAGGAATTCGGCGCCGGCGGCGAGGGCCTCCCGGGCGCGGGCCGCGGTGGTGACCGTCCCCATGCCGATCCAGGGCGGGCCCCAGGCGCCGCGCTCGGCCAGGAGCTCCTGCGTGAGGCCGGCGGCGCCGGGGACGGTGAAGGTGATCTCGACCAGCTCGATGCCGGCGCTGAAGAGCGCGCGCGCCTGGCGGGCCGCCTCGGCGGTCGCGGTGGTGCGGACGACCCCGATGATCGGCTTGCGGCGTAGGCTCTGGGCGACCGGCGCGCGCGTTTCGACGGTGGTCGTCATGCGGGGCGGGAGTCTATCAGACACCCTTCTGGGACAACCCTCCCGCCCGGGCAGCCTGGAGGCAACCCCCTGGACCGCGACGCACGGGGCTCTGAGGGGATCGTGCCGAGTACGTAGCCTCCTGCCGAGCCCCGTTGAGTCGCGGTCCAGGGGGGTTGCCTCCCGCGGCCCTCCGTCCTCCCTATACGGTAACCATCCTCCCTCTGGCCACCGAGCTCGGCTAAGCTTAGTTACCAACCTTTCGGTCGGGGGTGTGCAAGATGCTCTGGCGGGTTTATGATTGCCGGGCGCAGAGCTTCCCCTGACGCAAGAGTGGTGGACCAATGGCAGTCTCAGATCAACCCGTATCCCCTGCCGAGAAGGAGCCGCTCGACCAGCTCCTTCGGCGCCTGCGGCCGCGGCTCAAGCAGGTGCTGAGCCGGTACCGCGTGCCGGCTCACGATGCCGAGGACTTGGTACAAGAGGCGCTGGTCGCCACCATCCAGAAATGGAAGGAGATCCAGGACCCCGAAGCCTGGATCGTGGTCACCCTACGCAACCGCTGCGTCGTCTACTGGCGCAAGCGCCGCAACAGCCTCTACAACTCGGTCGACACCGTGATCCTGGAGCTGCTGACCGAACCGGTGGCCGCCCCCCAGGAGCGCGCCGAGCTGCTCTGGGACCTCAACGACCTGATGGAGGACCTGCCGCCCCGCTGCCGCAAGCTGCTGCGGCTGCGCTACGGCCTGGGCTACGACTCGTCCGAGGTGGCCGAGCAGATGGGGTATCACCCCTCGAGCGTGCGCAAGGTCGCCCGGCGCTGCATGGCGGCCCTCACCTACCAGATGGTGGCGCGCGGGTTCTCCAAGGAAGAGGTGCGGGGACTGCTGGAGGACGAGGTCAAGCAGTAGCGGTCCGCCGGGCCGTCATTCAGTCTTCAGAGCATGGTCGGCGCGGCGGCAGATGCCGCGCAGGATGGCGGCCTCGCGCCGGGTCAGGCGGGCTCTCGCGGCCGCGGCCCGGAGGTCGCGCAGGGTCCCGGGGAAGGTGCTGTCGCGCTCGAAGCCGATGCGGCGCAGAACGGCCGCCGCGTGATCGAACAGGCCGTCCACCTCGGCGGTGGTGGCCGGCGCCTCGGTGCGATAGGCAGGCGCATCGGCGCCTGGGGGTGGTGCCTCGGCGCCGGAAATAGGCCGCCGCTGGTCTTCCAGCCTCGCCTGGAACAGCTCGTAGGCAAGGATCAGCACCGCCTGGGCGAGATTGAGCGTCGGCTGCACGGGCGCGCAGGGGACGCTCACCACCAGGTTGGCGTGCGCCAGCTCCTCGTTGGTGAGGCCGCCCACCTCCGGACCGAAGACCAGCGCCACCGGCGTTGCCGGCGGGTCCGCCGCCAGGCGCCCCGGCAGCTCTCGGGGGCCGATCAGCGGCACCGCCTGCCGCCGGTCGCGCGTCGAGGTGGTCCCGACCACCCGCGGAAACGGCGCCAGCGCCTCGCGGAGGCTGCCCACCCGTGAGCAGCCGTCCAGCACGGCGTGCGCCCCGACGGCGAAGGCCCTGGCGGTAGGGCCGAGCGCCGCCGCCGGCTCCACCAGGATCAGCCGCGTGAGGCCCATGTTGGCCATCGCCCTGGCGGCGGCCCCGACGTTGCCCTCCTCCCGCGGCCGGACCAGGACCACGGCGACCTCCGGCTCTTCCAGGCGGGTCCACGCATGCTCTTCTCGCATTGGCACGTCCTCTCTTCGGCTGATCGGCGGGCCGGCGGCCGGCCGGCCGACCGACCTTCCCGGTGCGGCGCGCGGGGGCTTCCGCCGCCCGCTGCCTCGTGATTTACTGTTCCCGGCACCCTTTTCATCAGAGAGGGAGGAGAGTCATGGTGATCCAGGCTCCGACCAAGACCGCTATCCGCGCCTACCTGATCTTCACCGGCACCGGGCCCATCCTGGTGCTGTCGACCTATCCCACGCTCACTGACGAAAGGTTGGTCGGCAAGCTGCGCTACAAGGGCATCGACAAGTTCATCGCCTACGAGGTCGAGCTCGAGGCGGTCAGGGTGCGCTACGCCCACTCCTACGCCAACATCGTCAAGGACCTCGAGGCCGAGGAAGACCTGCGGGTGCTCGACTTCAACGGCCATCAGATCATGGCGAACTTCTCGCTCGACGAGCTCGGCGAGCCGATCAAGTTCGGGGGCTAGGTCCGCGATCGCTCGGCGCTCGCCGCGTTCGCTCCGGCGCCGGCAGTGAACCATCGCAGGTCGTACCCCAGGGTGCTGAACAGCCTGTAGGTCGCCGGAAGGGGCAGCCCGACCACGTTGGTGTAGCTGCCGTAGACGGACTCCACGAAGAGCGCCCCGATGCCTTGAACGGCGTAGGAGCCGGCCTTGTCCAGCGGCTCGCCGGTCGCCACGTACCAGTCGATCTCGGGCGCGCTCATCCGTGCCATCCGCACCCGCGAAGCCTCCACCGCCGCCTCCTGGCGCCCGCTCCACTCGTCGTGCAGGCTCATGCCGGTGAGCACGGTGTGCTCGCGGCCCGCGATCGACGCCAGCATGCGGCGGGCGTCGGCGGGATCGCGCGGCTTGCCCAGGAGGCGCCCGTCCAGCACCACGATGGTGTCGGCGGCCAGCACCAGCTCATCCTTGCCGATCCGGGCGGCGGCCTTGGCGTGCGCCAGCCGCCGCACGCATGCCGCCGGCGTCTCGCCGGGAAGAGGGATCTCGTCGACGTCGGCGGCGCGGACGGTGAACTCGAGGCCCAGACCGGCGAGCAGCTCGCGCCGCCGCGGCGAGCCCGAGGCCAGCACCAGCCGGGGCAGCGAGCGGCTCAGGGGTAGTATCCCGGGACCGTCCGCGCCTCGAGACCGGGACGGTTGAGCTTGACTTCGACGGTGCGGAACTTGCCGTCGGTGCCTTGCTTCGACGACTGGTAGGCCAGCAGGTACTGCGAGCGCAGCTCGGTCTCGATGCTGCGATAGGTGCCGGACAGCTCGACCGCCCGGTCGATGAAGTAAGAACGGCCGCCGGTTTCGGCGGCAATCTGGGCCAGCTTCATGCGGATGTCGGGTTGCTTGGCGATCTGGCCCAGGCCAATGGTGTAGAAGGCGATGCCGCTGTGCTTCGCGTACTCGAGCGCGTCCGTGTAGTGGAAGCGGCTGCCCTCGTCCTTGCCGTCGGTGAGCAGCACGATGGCCCGCTTGCCGCGCACGCCGCCGAAGTAGTACAGGGCGTAGATGATGCTGTCGTAAAGAGCGGTGTTGCCATCGGCCCGCAGCCCGGCGAGGCCGCCCGCCAGCACCTCGCGGTCGTTGGTGAAGCGCACCGCCAGGTTGGGCTGGCCGCTGAAGGTGATCACCGCCGCCCGATCCTTGGGCTGGATGATCGTCTGGAAGAAGCGCTGCGCCGCCTGCACCGCGGTATCGAGGTTGTCGACCATGGAGCCCGAGGTGTCGAGCAGCACCCCGGCGTAGATCGGCAGGTCCTGCACGCGCTCGTAGCGCCGCACCGTCTGCGCGACGCCGTCCTCGTAGACCTTGAAGTCCTCGCGGGAAAGGCGGTCGACCGGACGGCCGCGGCGATCGGTCACCGTGGTGTACAGCTCGACCATCTGGACGTCGATGCGCTCGCCGGCGTTGGGCGAATTGACCAGGGTCAGGTCCTCGCTCGAGTTGCCGTCGGGGAGGTACGCCACCACGCGCACGAAGGAGAGCTTGCCGGTCTCGGGGAGCAGGATGATCTGGGTCCAGGGAGGCTGATAGAGGGTGGTCACCAGGGTATCGTCGCGGTAGAACTCGACCCGGTCCAGCTTCTCTCCCTCGGGCACGTCCACCTTGGCCTCGGCGCGCACGCTGGCGGCGTAGTGCCTGCCGGCCTGGGGCTCGAGCAGCCTGACGCCGAAGCGATGAGGACCGGCGTTGAGCACGATCTGGTCCTCGGCCAGCGACTTGCCGCTCGCCGCCTCCGCGACCGCCCGGATGACGTGGGTGCGCGGTTGCGGACCGAGGTTGAGATCGACGCTGAACGGCGGCCGCTTCTTGATCAGCTCCGGACGGCCGTCGAGCAGGAAGCGGACGTGGTCGATGCCGCCGCCGTCCACCACCGCGTCGACGCGGACCGAGCCGGTCAGCAGGCCCTCGGCAGGCGCCAGCAGGCGCACGCTCTGATCGCCGGAGCGGATCGACCGATTGGCCTCCGCCAGCGCCGCGGCAGTCGTGGCCGGCACCGCTGCCGCTCCCGTCGCGCCGTTCGCGCTGGAAGAAGCTGCCATCCCGGCGACGGGCGTTGCGTTGCCCGGCGCCGGCGCGCCAGCGGCCGTGATCGGAGCCGTGGACGCCGCAGCTGCGGCCGCGGCAGCCGGCTCGGCCGCGACGGCCGCGCCAGCCGCAGCCACTGGCACCTCGAGCTCGCGCTCGACGCGGAAGAAGCGCTTGCCGCCGGTGTCCTCGAGCTTGAGCACCAGGGTGTAGGCGCCCGGCCTGAGATAGCGCTGGAAGACCAGGGGGATCTCGGGGGCCGCCGCCGGACCGCCGGCGGCGGGCTGGATGGCAAGGGCCTGGGCCTCGGGCAGGTTGAACCGGTACCGGAAGTGCTCGAACAGCTCGTCCCTGTGCACCACTTCGCCGTCGATCAGGAAGCTGTAGAAGGAATGGTCCTCGATTCGTTGCGGCGCCGTGGCGTCGCGCGGCACGCGCAGCAGCCCCTGCACGACGGTGCGGCTGCCCGCGCGGCCGGGGAAGGAGATCTCGAGCTCGGCCGGCAGCGGCTGGGCTCCCGGCGGCAGGTCGGTCGAAGCCGCGGCGAAGCTCGACAGCCACTCGTCACTCGGTCTGGGCAGCAGCTGGCCGCCCGCCTCGAGCTGCGTCTCGTCGATCGCGCCCGAGAGATAGCCGGCGATCTCGCTGCCTTCCGGGCAGCCCGAGAGCGCCGAGAAGTCGGCCTGCGACGGGTTGCGGGCCCGCGCCTCCAGCGTCAGCAGGCTGGCGAGCCCCTCGCTCGGCGGCCACAGGCGATAGCGGCCGTGCTCGGCCCCCATGCTCTGGACGAACACCACGGCGAAGCCGCGGCGGATGCGCGGCGTGTGGTCGTAGGACCAGACCTCGAGCGGCAGCACCACGTCCGGGCAGCGCGAATGGTAGACGTGCCCCGGTTCGCCGTGGATGAGCAGCACCCGGGCCCGGTCCTCCACCACGTTGCCGAAGCGTTCGCGGGCCGCCTTGAGGCGTTCTTCCCAAGCGTCGCGCAGCTCGTTGCGCGGGGTCTGCGGGAAGGGGTCCCGCACGTCCCAGAAGCGCTGGATGAAATCGTCGCGCTGGTAGTCGCGGGTCAGCGCCAGGAAGACCGCTCGTTCGCGCTCGCCGATCAGCGGCGCCACCTCCTCGAGCCAGGCGCGGTACTTGGGGTCGAGATCGGCCGGGATCGGCGGCGGCGGCGATGCGCCGGTCTTGGCGGACCCGGCGGATGCCGCCAGCGCGGCGGGTACGGGATCGAGCAGCGCCAGGGCGGTCAGAAGGGTGGCGAGGCCGGCCACGAAGACGGGGCCGGCGGCCAGAGCGGGACCGGCGAGGAGCAACAGGAAGCGGCCGGGCCGCCACCGCGGAACACCCCACATTGTCCCCATCCTAACCGCCGTTGCCAGCCGCCGCAAGCGGCGCCGATTAGGCCCTGGCAGGGCTTCAGAGTCGCGGTGACGCTGGGCAGCTTGCACATGCGCCCACGCCCTTTCATCTGTTACGATAGAAAGAGTGACACGTAGAGCCAACTCCACGTCTGCCAGGGGCGTTGTGCCGGGGCGGACCCGCAGTCTGGATCGGCCTGCCCCAAGGGTCAGGTGTGGTCGGATCCTCGCCACCGGAAGCTCGCGCGGGTGGAGGCCAAAGCGCAACTGGTGGAACAGTCGGGGAAAGGCGGAGCTCGCAGCGCGTCACTTTGGCGCGTGCTTTATGCAGACAAGGAGGGACGGTGCCCTCTGGGTTACTGTCCTGGGTCCTTGTACCTCAAGGCTAACTCTGAGTGCCCAGCAAGCGAACTCTTAGCACCGCGCATGAGGCCGCGCTCCCATCGGACCCGCTCACCGTCGGGTGTCTATTTGCGGCGATCGGCGGTTTCTGCCGAGCATTTCAGGAAGCTGGCGCGACGGCGGTATGGGCCAATGAGAAGGATCGGTACGCGAAGGAAACCTTTACCCTGAACTTTCCCTCCGTACGGTTTATATGCAAACCGATTGAGGAATTGAGCGTCGATGGCGATGCGCTCGAGCCCGTGGATATCTTGACTGGCGGCTTTCCTTGTCAACCATTCTCGGTCGCAGGGGAGAAACGCGGCTTCAAGGACAAGCGGGGCTCTCTCTTCCTTCACATCATTCGGCTTATCAAGGAGTTCGGCCGAGAAAAACCCAAGGTCCTTCTACTGGAAAACGTCAAACACTTCAGGGCCCATGACGGCGGCCGAACCTTTTCGCGTG
>DASZHY010000314.1:0-14682 GCA_035949675.1 Thermoanaerobaculia bacterium | reverse complement strand
CGAGGCATGGACACCCTCGCACATTTCCTTGACAACCTCGGGGTGTGGGGGCTGATGCTCTCCGCGGTCGTGTTCATCGCCTACCTCGGAGAACGTAGAAAAACCGAATTGGCGCGCTTGAACGCGGCTCTTCGCCGTCGTTGGGTGATGGCGACCTGGGTAGTCACCGCGCTCCTCGCCTGGTCCGTGACCTGGTACCACACGGTGAGAGGCGATGCCTACATACTCGGCTCCGGGCGGCAACCCTGGCTTCCCGCCGCACTGATCGCGTGCGTTCTGGCGGGCGCGGCCGTGGCGCTTGCGGCAACCAGGTACTGGCCGCGTTGGCGTCCCTGGCTGACTCTGCTGCTCGCCGTGGTGATGATCCTCGGCAGCAGGAGCGTCGGTGGTGCGGCCCCCAAAAACGACTTGCAGCAGGGCGCTAAAGGCGACGAGGTCGCCTTTGTCCAGCAACGCCTCAAGTCACTCCACTGCTTCGTTGCCCAGGAAAAGCCGGGGCCGGGCGAGTTCGATACTGAGACGGCAAGCGCCGTGATCAGGTTCCAGCAGGCCAACCGGCTGATGACGGACCCGGGGCGAGACTTTCACAATGCCGGCGTCGTGCGCCGCGAGAGGGAGTTCAGAAAGCTCGCGAATCCGTTTGCGGGCCTGAAGGATTGTTCTCCCTGAGCTACCTGGGATCAAGAGCTGAGACCGGCGGGTCTTCGGACGCGACCCGCACGTAACCGCCGGCACCCAGCCTGAAGACCTCGAAGGCCGGCGTCTCGTCGCCATGGCGACCTCAGTCTATTCGACGGCGGCGACGTCCGGAGCGCCGTCGAGGGCGACGCTGTCCGGGACGACGTCGAGGGCGACGTCTAAGGCCGGAGCGCTGTGGGTGAGCCAGCCGACCGAGAGCAGATCGACGCCGGTCGCGGCGATGGCGGCGGCGGTCGCGGGCTGAATGCCGCCGGAGGCCTCGGTGAGGGCGCGGCCGCGCGCCCGGCGCACCGCCTCGGCCAGCACGTCGAGCTGCATGTTGTCGAGCAGCACGACGTCGACACCGAGGGCCAGCGCCTCGTCTAGCTCGGCGAGCGAGTCCACCTCCACCTCGATCTTGACCATGTGGCCGGCGCCGCGGCGGGCGCGCTCGACGGCCGGCCGCAGGCCGCCCGCCAGGGCGCGATGGTTGTCCTTGATCAGCACGGCGTCGTCGAGCCCGAAGCGGTGGTTGCTGCCGCCGCCGGCGCGCACCGCGTACTTCTCGAGCGCTCGCAGCCCCGGCGTGGTCTTGCGCGTGCAGACCACCCGCGCGCCGTACGGCGCCACCACCGCCGCCAGGTCCCGCGTCGCGGTGGCGATGCCGCAAAGGCGGCCGAGCAGGTTCAGAGCGGTGCGCTCCGCCGAGAGGATCGAGCGGGCGGCGCCGCGCACGGCGGCCAGCACCGTACCTGCCGTCACGTCCTGGCCGTCCGCGGCGCGCTCGACGACCGCCAGCGAGGGATCCAGCATCCGGAACGCCGCCAGCGCCACCGGCAGCCCGGCAACGCGACCCGCCGCGCGCGCCACCAGGACCGCTTCGGCACGCGCCCCGGCCGGCACCACCGCATCGCTGGTGAGGTCGCCGGCCCTGCCCAGGTCCTCGGCCAGCGCGCGCCGCACCACCTCCTCGTAGAGCAGCGGATAGAGCGGCGGGAGGAGCGGCGTCGGCGGGGCCGCCGAGTCCGCCGAGTCCGCCACCCGCCCCGGCTCGTCGCGGGCCAGGTCAGCCGGCGGCGCGAGGGACTTGTCCGCGGCAACCGGCGGCGAGACGCTCATACCAGCTGCTCCACTGCCGCGGGCGCCGGCCGCCGCGGTTCGGTCGCCGCCTCGGCGTCCGCCCCCCATGGCTCGAAGCGCGCGGCGCCGCCGGCCGTGACGGTCAGGAAGCGGCGCCGCTGCCAGGCGGCGTCGGCCTGCGGGTAGTCGCTCCGGTAGTGCCCGCCCCGGCTCTCGCGGCGGGCCAGCGCCGCTTGCGCCACCAGGCGCCCCGCCAGCAGGAGGTTGCGCGCTTCGCCCGCCGCGAACCCGCCGGCCGCGATGCTGGCGTCCGCCGCCGAGCCCTCGGTCTGCCCGCGACGGGGAGGCCGGAGTCGGCGGGAGAGCACCGCGAGCTCGGCGGCCGCGGAGGCCAGCCCCGCGCCGGAGCGCTCGACGCCCACGCGCTCCCACATCAAGCGCTGCACGCGCGCCACGGACTCCGCGCTGTCGACGGCGATCTCCGGAAGCGGCGGAAGCGGCGGCAGCCGCGGCGGCGGCAGCAGCTCCGGCCCTTGCGCATCCTGGCCGGCGGCGCCCCGCCACTCGTCCATTTCCCCTGCCGCCGCGGCGGCGGCGACGTCCTCGGCCACCCGCGCGCCGAAGACCAGAGCCTCGAGCAGCGAGTTGCTGGCGAGGCGATTGGCGCCGTGGGCGCCGGTGGCCGCCACCTCGCCGCACGCCCACAGCCCCGGCAGCGAGGTGCGGCCGCTGGCGTCCACCGCCACGCCGCCCATGTGGTAGTGGGCCGCCGGCACCACCGGCATCGGCTCGACCCGCGGATCGAGACCGGCCTGCCGGCAGAGCGCGAACACCGTCGGGAACCGCTCGGGGAAGCGCTCGCCCACGGCGCGGCGGGCGTCGAGGTAGATCCGGCGGCCGGCGCCCAACCGGGCCCAGATGGCGCGCGCCACCACGTCGCGCGGCGCCAGCTCGCGGTCGGGGTGCACCGCCGTCATGAAGCGCACGCCGCGGTCGTCGACCAGCACCGCGCCCTCGCCCCGCAAGGCCTCGGTCAGCAGCGGCAGCGGCGCGCGGCCGGCGCCCGCCGCACCCATCGCGCCAGCCGCGCCGCCCGCGCCGCCCGCGCCGCCCGCCGAATGGGCCGCGAGCGCCGTCGGGTGGAATTGCACGAACTCGAGATCCACGAGGCGCGCCCCGGCGCGCGCCGCCATCGCCAGGCCGTCGGCCGTGGCTTCCCGCGGGTTGGTGGTGTAGAGGAAGAGCTGGCCCAGGCCGCCGGTCGCCAGCACCACGGCCGGCGCGCGGTAGAGCACCCGCCTGCCGTCGCCGTGGAGGGCCTCGACTCCGGTCACGGCGCCGCCTGCCAGCACCAGGTCCAGCGCGAACGCCTCGTCCACGACGCGGATCGCCGGCTCGCGGCGCACTGCCGCGACCAGCGTGCGCACCACCTCGGCGCCGGTCGCGTCGCCGTGCGCGTGCAGGATGCGGCGCCGGCTGTGCGCCGCCTCTCGCCCGAGCGCCAGCTCGCCGCCGGGCCCGCGGTCGAAGCGGGCCCCCAGCGCCAGCAGCGAGCGGATGCGCCGCGGACCTTCGCCGGTCAGCAGCTCGACGATCGCCGCGTCGTTGAGGCCGGCGCCGACTGCCAGCGTATCGGCGGCGTGCAGCGCCGGATCGTCGTCGTCCCCCACCGCCGAGGCGACGCCGCCTTGCGCCCAGACGCTGGCGCCGCCGGCGCCGGCTGCGCTCGCGCCCGTCTTGGTCAGCACCACCACCCGCCGCGGCGCGCAACCGAGGGCGGCAGTCAACCCGGCGGCGCCCGCGCCGACGACCACGACGTCGGCGTCGACGGCTGCCGCGCCAAGGCCGGCGCCGTGGCTCACCGCGATGCCTCCTGTCGCTCCCGTCGCTCCCGCCGGCCGACTGCCAGCATTCGCTCGAGCGCCACGCGGGCGCGATCCGCGATCTCGGGCGTGACCTCCACGCGGTGCTCCATCGCCTGCAGCGAGCGCAGGATCTTCGGCAGGGTGATGCGCTTCATGTGCGGGCACAGCGCGCACGGACGGATGAACTCGACGTCCGGGAACTCGACAGCCACGTTGTCGCTCATCGAGCACTCGGTGACCATGACCACCCGCCGCGGGTTGGTGTCGCCGACGTGACGGATCATCGCGGCGGTGGAACCCACGAAGTCCGCCTCGGCCAGCACCTCGGGCGGGCACTCCGGATGGGCCAGGATGTGGATGCCGGGATGGCCGGCGCGGAAGTCCCGCAGCTCGGCGGCGGTGAAGCGCTCGTGCACCTCGCAGTGGCCGCGCCAGAGGATCACCTCGACCGCGGTCTGCTCGGCCACGTAGCGGCCCAGGTACTCGTCGGGCAGGAAGATCACCCGCGGCACCCCCAGCGACTCGACCACCGCCACCGCGTTGGCCGAGGTGCAGCAGATGTCCGACTCCGCCTTGACCGCCGCCGAGGTGTTGACGTTGGTCACCACCGGCACCCCCGGGTAGCGCTGCCGCAGCAGGCGGACGTCGGCGGCGGAGATCGCCGCGGCGAGCGAGCAGCCGGCGCGCGGGTCCGGGATCAGCACCGTCTTGCCGGGCGACAGGATCTTGGCCGTCTCGGCCATGAAGTGCACGCCGGCGAGCACGATCACCTCTGCCGCGGTCGTGGCGCCGTACTGCGCCAGCGCCAGCGAGTCGCCGGTGAAATCGGCGACGCCGTGGTAGATCTCCGGCGTCTGGTAGTTGTGGGCGAGCACCACGGCGTTGCGCCGCGCTTTCCACTCCGCGATGGCGGCGACATAAGGAGCGTGCAACGGCCACTCGAGCGGCGGGATGACGGCGCGGACGCGCTCGGCAACGGCGGCCGTGAAGCGGGCGACCTCAGGCGTATAGTCGAGTGCCGCCCCAGGCGTGTAGCCGGCCCCGGGCCCATGGTCGAGGGCCGCCGGCGTGCGGTCGAGGGCAGCCGCGGGCCCGTAGTCGAGGGCGGCCCTGGGCGTATGGTCGAACGCGGCCTCCGGCGTGTGATCGAGGGCGGCCAGCGTGCGGTCGAGGGCGGCGAAGGCCGGCAGGGTTTGCTGTGGGCTCATCACACCCCTCCAATGCTCAATTTGAGCATATCTAGGCGCGAAAGGAAGCCGACCCAGGTCGGCCAGCACTTATACTAGAGGTGAGCATATCGTTTGTCAAGCGTGTGACAACCGGAAGAATCCGCCGCCCAAGCATTCGCTCCACGTCGCTCGAGGCCGGGGGCGCTGCTCGACCATCGCGGCTGCGGACAGGTCCGACCCTAGGCAGCACAGGCGACATATGGGGGTATTGTTCCGCCAAGGAGATCCTGTGACCTCGCAAGGACCGGTCGTTTCCGCACGTTTTCCCCGCTCTTCGCAATACCACCCAGACTGGGTCCTCGCCGCCACCAGCGGCGCGGCCAATGTGCTGTGGTTGACCGAGTGGCTTACGTCCGCACTGGACCTGCGGCCCGGCATGAGGGTGTTGGACCTCGGCTGCGGGCGGGCATCGTCGTCAATTTTTCTGCGGCGCGAATTCGGTGCACAGGTCTGGGCTACGGACCTTTGGTTCAGTGCTGCGGAGAACATGCGGCGCATCGAGGATGCGGGCGTCGCGGACGGTGTGTTTCCGCTCCATGCCGATGCGCGATCGCTCCCCTTCGCCACCGAGTTCTTCGATGCCATCGTTTGTATCGACTCGTTCTCTTATTTCGGGACGGACGACTTGTACCTGAGCTACCTCGCTCGGTTCGTGAAGCCGGGCGGCCCGGTGGGAATTGCGGGTGCCGGACTGGTGCGGGAGCTCGACGGTTCCCCTCCCGACCATCTTCGCGACTGGTGGACCCCCGATCTATGGTGCCTGCATTCGGCGGCCTGGTGGCGGCGGCATTGGGAGCGAACAGGCATCATGGACGTCGAGCTTGCCGACACCATGCCCGATGGCTGGCGAGTTTGGCTGGACTGGCACCGAGTTGTATCACCTGACAATGAGGCGGAAATCAAGGCGCTCGAGGCCGATCGTGGCAGCTACCTCGGCTACGTTCGCCTCGTCGGCCGCCGCAGCGGCCAGGCGGAGCTGTCCGATCCCATCGTTTCCCTGCCCACGCAGTACACCAAGAAGCCCCTGCTCCGAAGCTAGCCGCGTTACACCACCCTTTCCCTGCCGGCAACTCGGCGGGGCTCATGTCCCCCTGCGAACGCCGGGCAGGCCGACGCCCGGCGCCGGGCGCTCCCGCAGCACCTCGCGGCGGAAGACGAAGAGCTCGGCGGGGCGGCCGCCGGTCGGTGGATGGTGCCGTCCGGTGCCCTCGACCAGGCCGCCGGTCTCGACCAGCCGGCGGAAGTTCTGCTTGTGCAGCCTCACCCCGGCGAGCGCTTCCACCACCCGCTGCAGCTGCAGCAGCGTGAAGGTGGGAGGCAGCAGCTCGAAGACCACCGGCCGGTACTTGAGCTTGCCGCGCAGCCGGCCCAGGGCGGTGGCCAGGATGCGGCGGTGGTCCAGGGCCATCGGCCTCCCCGGCAGCGGCGCCGGCGGCCACCGCCGCGCCCCTTTTCCGGCCGCCGGCCTTCCGGCCGCCGGCCCGCCGCGTGCGGCCGCGTCGCGCCGCGCTTCCGGCACCAGCCCGGCCTCGTAGAGCAGCTCATAGCGCTCGAGCACCCGCTCGCCGTCCCAGGCCGCGCCGCCGAGACCGAAGGCGATGTCGGCGCGCTCCCGGCGCTCCACCGCCGCGCCGGCGCCACTCCCGAGGGCGGCGCCGCCCGCGCCCCCGGATCCGCCGCTGCCGTGCGCGCCCGCGGCGGCGGCGCCCTCGGCAGTGGCGGCGTCCGCGGCGACCCAGCGCGCCAGCGCCGGCGCGATCGCCTCGTCGATCACTTGCGGCCGGCCTCCCCGCCAGTCCTCCCAGGGGAAGAACCCGTAGACGTCCAGCCAGTGCGCGTCGCCCGCCACCGCCGCTTCTCCCTCGCGCACCAGGGCCAGGTAGGCGACCGACACCACTCGCGTCCCGCCCGCGCCTTCCGGCCACTCGCGGTCACGGTCGCCGAAGGTGTAGAGCTGCTCGACGTAGCCGAGGTCCAGGGCGGTCTGCTCGAACACCCAGCGGCGCAGGCCGCGGTCCAGGGTGCGGTCGGTCTCGGGCTCGAGCGGACCGAACGGCAGGGCGTCCTCGGCCGCTCCTCCCGGCCCGTCGCCGGCGCGCCGCACGGTGAGGATGCGCGGCACCTCGTCGGTGACGGCGGCGATCACCGCGTTGAGACCGATAGCGACTTTTTCCATGGTGGCGGTCATGGCCGGCCCGCGATGCAAGAGCGAGTGGCGCGAAAAGCGGCGCGGGGGCCGCTCAGCAGCGCACCGGCGGCGCCGGCGGCGCCGACCGCGGCAGTGCCGCCGCCACCAGCCGCCGCGCGAAGACGTCGCCGAAGTGGCCCGCCAGGCGTTGCGCCACCGCGGCCAGCGGCGGCGCCGCGCCGAGCAGCCGCGCCATCGAGGTGACCCCCTCCTGCCGCAGGCCGCACGGCACGATGCCGGCGTACAGCGACAGGTCGGTTGCGACGTTGAGGGCAAAGCCGTGAGTGGTGATCCAGCGCGACAGGTGAACGCCGATGGCCGCGATCTTCTCGCCTCCTACCCAGACCCCGATCAGCGCGGCGCCCGGGCGTACCGCGGCGGCGATGCCGTAGTCGGCCAGGGTCCGGATCAACACCTCCTCGAGGTCGCGCACGTAGCGCCGCACGTCCCGCCGGTCGGGGCTCAGGTCGAGGATCGGGTAGCCGACCAGCTGGCCGGGCCCGTGATAGGTGACCTGCCCGCCGCGGTCGCTCTCCACCACCTCGATGCCCTGCCGTTCGAGCCACTCGGCGCTGGCCAGCACGTCGCCGGCACTGGCGTTGCGCCCCAGGGTGTAGACGTGCGGATGCTCGAGCAGCAGCAGATGCTCGGCCCGCGAGGCCGGCGCGCCCCGCCTCCCCTCCCCGCCCGCCGCCCGTTCGGCGGCCGCGGCATCCCGCAGCCCCTGCCGCAGCTCCTCCTGCAAGGCGACCGCGGCACGGTAAGGCACGCGCCCGAGAAAGCTCCAGCGCAGCTCGCGCGCCGCCGCCGCCGCCACCGCCACCGGCGCGGCCACCGCCGCTGCCGGCACGGCGCCCCCGTCTGGCGCGGGCCCGAGCCCGGGCCTGGGAAAGAGGGCTTCGTTCACCATCGAGTCATTCTAATCGGCTCAGGCCGCCCTCGTCCTTGCCGGTGTCGGCCGGCAGGGCTGGCAGGGCCGGCAGGGCTGGCAGGGGCGGCAGGGCCCGCGACCATGCCGGCGCCACGAGGTGTCCGCGCCGTGCCGCCGCCACCAGCAGTGCCGGCACCGCCGCGGCACAGAGCGCCACGCTCACCACCGATCCCTCGACGCCGAACGCGCCGCCGGAGAGCGCCGGCGGCCCGGTCAACGACCCGGCCAGCAAGCCCCCGGTCACGAACCCCGAGACCGGCACGCCGAACACCCCGCCCTGCAGGAAGTTCCAGCCGAAGTGCAGGCCGGCGGGAAGCCAGATCCGCCGCGTCACCGCAAAGGCCGCACCCAGCAGCGCTCCGGCGAGCGCGATCGAGGCGGTCGAGACCGGCGTGGCATGTGGATTGTGCAAGTGCAGCGCCGCGAACGCCGCCGCCGAGAGCGCCAGCGACCAGCCGGTCCCCAGCCACTCCTCCAGGATGCGGAAGACGATCACCCGCAGCAGCAGCTCCTCCCAGTAGGCGGCGACCACCAGGAGGCCCGCGACGGGCACCACCGTCACGACCGGCCGCACGCCGCCTACGTGATAACAGCCCGCCAGCCACAGGCAGCCGACCGCCAGGCTCATCAAGCCGCCACCGATCAGCGCTCCGACTGCCGCTTCCCCCGCCGCACCCACCAGCGACACCTCGCCGGCGCGGCGCCACTCGACGAGCCGGACGTACAGGAGGTAGGCGAGATGGATCAGGATCAGGAGCGCCGCGTCGCGCCCCAGGGTCATCGACAGCGTCGGGTGGGCGGCGGCATGCGGCCGCCAGGCCACCAGCAGCGCCCCGCCGCTCAGCGCGCCCCCCACCGCGCTCACCGCCAGCGCGATGCGGCAGAGCGGCCACTGCACCACCCGCCAACCCCAGGAGCGCCCGGCCGGCAGTGCCAGCGGCCCGATCGGCGCCGCCGGCAGGCCTCGCGCGGGCAGCAGCTCGGACATCGCGTTCCTCCTATTCCGGCAGCCGCGCCGGATTACAGCACAACCGAGCGGGCACCGCTCTCGCCTCGAGCCCCTGACCAGCTACGGCAGTGCGCAGACAGCCTCCTACAAGCATTTGCTAGCATGGCCCTGGATCTTCGGGCCGGCCCGCGGCACGAACCTGAAGCTGCCCCGGCACGCGCCGCACGAACCGCCGCGTCTGGAATAGAGCGCGGTCTCAGCCAGGCTCTTCAAGCCAATGACTCCCGACCCCCACGACCTCGACTCCTCCGGCGCGGCCGCCGCTGTCTCCGACCATGCCGCCGCCGTCTCCGAGGGTGCCGCCGGCGACGCGACGCTCGCTCGGCTGCCGCGCACGCGCCAGGCCATCCTCGACGGCGTGCGCGCCGGCCTGCATCTCGGCGCCCAGCTCTACGTCTCCCGCCATGGTGCGGTGATCGCCGACGCCGCGGCCGGCGAAAGCCGCCCCGGACAGCCCCTGCGGCGCGACGACCTGATGCTCTGGCTGTCGTCGACCAAGCCGGTGGCCGCCGTCGCCATCGCCCAGCTCTGGGAGCGCGGCCGCCTCGAGCTCGACGACCCGGTCGCCCGCCACATCCCGGAGTTCGCGGCCCACGGCAAGGGCGCCATCACCCTGCGCCACCTGCTCACCCATACCGCCGGCATCCGGCTGCTCAACGTCGGCTGGCCCCAGGACGGCTGGGACGCGATCATCGCCCGCATCGCCGCCATGCGGCCGGAGCCGCGCTGGGTGCCCGGCCGCAAGGCCGGCTATCACCACGCCTCGAGCTGGTTTCTGCTCGGGGAGGTGGTGCGCCGACTCGACGGCCGGCCGTTCGCCAGCTATGCGCGCGAGGAGATCTTCGCGCCCCTGGGCATGCTCGACTCCTGGGTCGGGATGCCGGTCGAGACGTACCGCGAGCTCCGCGAGCAGGGCCGGCTCTGTCCGGTCTACGACACCGCGGGGTCGTCCGCCGGCGGCGGCGGCGGCGCGCCCGTGCCCCAGGGCTGGGACAGCGAGGCCTGGTGCACCGGCACGCATCCGGGGGGCAACGGCTACGGCCCGATCTCGCAGCTCGGCCGCTTCTACGAGATGCTGCTGGCGCGCGGCCAGGTCGCGAGCGGCGCCGCCGCCCATCGCGACCAGCAGGGAGTGCCGCGCCAACCGACAAGCGGCGCCGCCCCCCACCTCATCCTCTCGCCGCAGGCGGTCGAGGCAGTCACCGCGCGCCACCGCGCCGGGATGCTGGACCACACCTTCCAGCACGTCCTCGACTGGGGCCTGGGCCTCATCCTCGACTCCCGCCAGTACGGCGCCGACACCGTCCCCTACGGCTACGGCAACCACGCCTCGCCGCGCACCTTCGGGCACAGCGGTTACCGCTCGTCGACCGCCTTCGCCGACCCCGAGCAGGGGCTGGCGGTCGCCCTCGCCTTCAACGGCACGCCCACGGATGAGGCCCACGAGCGCCGCATCCGCACGGTCCTCGACGGCCTTTACGAAGATCTCGGACTGGTACTCGGCACGCAACCAGCGAAGTGATTCACCGGCTTTCGGCAAGGATCCCGGCCGGACCTCCGCCGCGGCCCTACGGCAAGCGGCCGCTCCCCAGCAGGTAGTCGAGGCGGGCCTGGCGGGCGGCGTCCTCGGCCGTCGCCACCGCGGTATCGGCGTCGCGGGCGCGGCGCTGGGCGTCGAGAACGTCGAGGCTGGTCGAGGCGCCGGCGCCGTAGCTCAGGTTGACGATGTCGAGCGCCTCGTGGGCCTGGGCGGCGGCCCGCCGAGCGCTCACCAGACCCTGATCGGCCAGGCGCATGGAATCGCCGGCGATGCGCACGTCCGAGCGCGCCTGGACCTTGCCGCCGACCAGGTTCGCCACCGCCTCGTCGACCAGCGCCCGGCGCTCGCGCTTCTCGCCGGTGCGCAGCCCGCCGTCGTAGATCGGCACGCTGAGCTGCAACACGGCCTGCCAGCTGTGCGACAGCGCAAAGCCGGTCGAGGGCTGCTGCAGCAGCTCCGTGAAGGTCAGGCCGAGCGTCGGCATGCGGTCGCGCCAGCTGTCGCTCAGCACGTGCTCGGCCGCGGTCTGGCGCATCGCCAGCAGCAGCACGTCCGCGCGGTGCTGCTCGACGCCGGAGAGCGCCTCGCCGATCGGCGGCAGGTCTGCGAACTCCGGCTCGTCGGCGGTGTCGAACGGACCGTCCGCCGACAGCAGCACGCCCAGCGCCTCCTGGGCGCGGCGCAACTGGACCGTCGCCTGCTCGAGCAGCACCTCGTCGTTGGAGACGTCCTGGGCCGCCTGCACCTCCTCGAGGCGGCTGGCGGCGCCGGCCACCTGCCGCTGGTGAGCGACGTCGTAATGCGCCCTGGCGGTCTCGAGCGCCACCCGATCGGCGTCGATGGTGCGCCGGCGCGCGATGACCATCAGGTAGGCGTCGGCAGTCGCCGCCGCCACCCGGCGCTTGGCGTCGGCGACGGAGAGCTCGGCGATCGTCTTGTTGTCGAGGGCATGGGCCCACTGCGCCCAGCTCACCAGGTTGACCAGCGGCACGCTGATGCTGCCGTTCTCGGTCTTGACGTCGTGCGGCTGAACGATCGTCGGCCCGAACTTGATCACGTAGCCATAGCGGGTGTAGGCGGCGTTGGCGTTGACCTGCGGCAGCGAGCTGGCGCGCGTCTCGAGCACCAGCGCCTCGGCGCGCAGCACCTCCGCCGCCGCCTGCTGCACGGTGGTGTTCTGGGCCAAGGCGCGGTCGATGGCTTCCCGGAAGGTGATCCGCGCCACCTCGCCGGCCGGCGCGGTGGCGGCGGTCTCGGGGGACGGGGCCGCGGTGCCGGCAGGCGCCGGGGCCGAGGCGCCGGGAGCCGCCGGCGGCGGCATCGCCACGGTGGGAGTGGCGGCCGGAGCGGGAGCCGGCGGAGCGGCCGGAGCGGGAGCGGGGGGGGCGGCCGGAGCGGGAGCCGACTGCTGAAAGGCGCCGGCAGGCGCCGGCAGCAGCACCGCCGCGCCGAGCACCAGCAGGGCCACGGCCCAGGCCAGCACCGTTGCCAGCGGCGCCGTCGGCGCGGCCCTCCGGAAAGTCGATGTCGAGACGGATTCAGTCATGGTTCGTGATTGCCTCCCGCCGGCTTCGCCGCCGCCTCCGCCGAGGGCTCGGTGGCCGCCGCCAGCGGCGCCGCCGGCGCCGGCGCCGCGGCGTGACGGCCGCCTCCCGGGAAGATGCTGCGGATGATCACGTAGAGCACGGGGATGATGAGCAGGTTGAGCGCCGTCGACACCAGCATGCCGCCGAACACCGCCGTGCCCACCGAGTGACGGCCCTCCTTGCCGGCGCCGGTCGCGAACACCAGCGGCAGCACGCCGAGGATGAAGGCGAACGAGGTCATCATGATCGGGCGCAAGCGGATGCGCGCCGCCTCGATCGCGGCCTCGATCAGGTGGTGGCCGCGCTCGCGCAGCTGCTCGGCGAACTCGACGATCAGGATGGCGTTCTTGGCCGCCAGGCCGATCAGCATCACCAGGCCGATCTGTACGTAGACGTTGTCCTGCAGTTGGCGCAGCGCCACCGCCGCCAGTGCGCCGAAGATCGCCAGCGGCACGGCGAGCAGGATGATGAACGGCAGCGTGAAGCTCTCGTACTGCGCCGAGAGCGTCAGGTAGACCACCAGCAGGCCCAGCGCGAACAGCAGCGCCGACTGGCCGCCGGAGCGGATCTCCTCGAGCGACAGGCCCGACCACTGGTAGCTGAAGCCCTGCGGCATCGCCTTCTTGGCCAGCTTCTCCATCTCCGCGATCGCCTGCCCCGAGCCATAGCCCGGCGCCGCCGAGCCGGTGATCTGGGCCGAGCGGAACAGGTTGAAGTGGTTGATCAGCTGCGGCCCGGTGGTCTCGGTGACCTTGACCAGGTTGTCGAGCGCCACCATGCCGCCGCGGTCCGAGCGGACGTAGAACTGGCGGAGGTCGCCGGGGCGGTTGCGGAAACGGCCGGCGGCCTGGACGTAGACGCGGTACGAGCGGTTGTTGAAGTTGAAATCGTTGACGTAGGAGGAACCCAGGAACACCTGCAAGGTGTCGTCGACCTGGGAAAGCGGCACGCCCAGGCTCTTTGCTTTCTCGCGGTCGATGATCACCAGCAGCTGCGGGTCGTTGGCGGTGAAATTCGTCGGGTTGGTGCGCACCAGCGGATCGGACCTGGTGGCGGCGATCATCCCGTCGGTGGCGTCGGCCAGCGCCTGCACCGTGGTGCCGCTCTGGTCCAGGACCTCGAACGAGAAGCCGCCGTAGATGCCCAGGCCGTTGATCGACGGCGGCAGCACCGGAAACACCAGGGCGCCGGAGATACCGCCGAACAGCGGCCCGAATAGCCGTTGGACCACCTGCTGCGCCGAGTGCTGCTCGCCGGGCCGCTGCTTGAGCGGTTTCAGGCCGGCGAACATCAAGCCGGCGTTGGGCGCGCTGCCGGTGAAGCTGAAGCCGGTGACCGCGAACACCCTCTCGACCTCGGGGGTCTGGTGCAGCACGGCGATCGCCTGCTTGGCGATGCCGGTGGTGTAGTCGAGCGACGCCCCGGGCGGCGCCTGGATGACGATGATCAGGTAGTCCTGGTCCTCTTCGGGGACGAATGCGGTCGGCACCCGGTTGAAGATCCAAAAGGTCAGCCCAAGGCCGACCAGGAACCCCACCACCACCCACCAGCGCCGGCGCTCCAGCCCCTCGAGCGTCCGGTGGTACCACCGGTTGAAGCCCGCGAAGCCGCGGTTGAAGGCGCCGAAGATGCCGCGCTCCCGCTCCTCCTCGTGCCGCAGCCAGAGGGCGGACAGCGCCGGCGTCAGCGTCAGCGCGTTGAACATCGAGATCGCCACTGAGCAGGCGATGGTCAGCGAGAACTGCTTGTAGAGCAGGCCGGTGGTGCCGGGGAAGAACGCCACCGGCAGGAACACCGACACCAGCACGAGCGAGGTGGCGACCACCGCGCCGGTGATCTCGCGCATCGCCACCGACGCCGCTTCCATCACCGTCATCCCGCCTTCGCGGATGTGGCGCTGGATGTTTTCGATCACCACGATCGCGTCGTCGACCACCAGCCCGGTCGCCAGGGTGAGGCCGAACAGGGTCAGGGTGTTGATCGAGAACCCGAGCACCTTGATCAGCGCGAAGGTGCCGACGAGCGACACCGGGATGGTGATCGCGGGGATCAGCGTCGTGCGCCAGTCCTGCAGGAAGATGAAGATCACCAGGATGACGAACAGGATCGCCTGCACCAGGGTGATCAGCACCTCCCGGATCGACTCGCCGACCACCGTCGTGGTGTCGAAAGCGATGGTGCCCTTGAGCCCGGGCGGGAAGCGCTCCCGCAGGCGCAGCAGCTCGGTCTTGACCGCCTTGTCGACCTCGAGCGCGTTGGCGCTCGGCAGCTGGAAGACCGCGAAGCCGACCGCCGGGACGTCGCCGAAGCTCAGGTTGCTGTCGTAGGACTCGGAGCCGAGCTCCACGCTCGCCAGGTCCTTGAGCTTGACCAGCGTGCCGTCCTTCTGCGCCTTGACGATGATGTTGCCGAACTCGGCCGGCTCCGACAGCCGTCCGACCACCCGCACGCTGACCTCGAAGGCCTGGCCGCTCGGCACCGGCGGCTGTCCGACCAGGCCCGCCGCCACCTCCACGTTCTGCTCGCGCAGCGCGGCCGTCACGTCGCTGGCGGTCAGGCTGCGGCTGGCCAGCAGC
>DASZHY010000313.1:0-3916 GCA_035949675.1 Thermoanaerobaculia bacterium | reverse complement strand
CCCGCCACCACCTCGCCGAAGGCGGTGAAGCCGCCGTCGAGGTGCGGCTGCGGCGACAGGGTGATGAAGAACTGGCTGCCGCCGGTGTCGGGTCCCGCCAGCGCCATGCCGACGACGCCGCGGCGATAGCGCAGCCGGTTGAGCTCGTCGCCCAGCACATATCCGGGGCCGCCGTAGCCGTCACCTCGCGGGTCCCCGGCCTGAACGACGAAATCGGGCACGACGCGGTGGAAGAGCAGCCCGTCGTAGAAGTGCTGGCCGGCCAGATCGAGGAAGCTCAGGCAGGTGCGCGGCGCCAGCGGGCAGTCCAGGCGCAGCAGGAAGGTGCCGCGGCTGGTGCGCACCTCCACGGTCCGCGGCCGCCGCGTCCGCTCGACGATCTCGCGATAGGTCCTCAGCTCGTCGCCGCCGCCGGCATTGAGGTCCGGGACCGGCCCGAGCGCCGGCGCCGGCCGTCCCAGGCGGATCAATCCGGCCGCGGCCTCCCGCCGCAGCGCGTGGCTGGGTTGGCGCCCGAGGTGCTCGAGCAGCTCGACGATGGCGCCGCGCTCGCGCGGCTCGGCCTCGGCGCGGGCGGCCAGCGCCTTGATGACGCCGAGAGGCGACTCGATCGACTCGTCGTGCAGCGCGGTGGTCAAGCCCGCCGCGAGGCCTGCCAGGGGTACCACCGGGTGCTCCGCCAGCCAGTCCATTGCAGCGGTCCGCACGCCTTCATCGGGATCCGAGAGGGCGGCGGCGGCCGCCCGGGCAGGAACGTCGCCGGCCCCGGCCCCGCCTGCACCGGTGGCCTGCGATGCCCCCCCGGCGGCAGGCTGGGGATGCAGGCGGGCGGTGAGCGCCGCCTCGCGGACCAGCGCCTCCCGGTCGCTGGCCAGCTGGCCCAGCAGCTCCTCTTCTCGCAGCAGGCCCGCCGCCTCGGCCGCCAGCGCCCGCAGCCGCGGCTCCGGCGACCCGGCGGCTGCCGCCGCCAGCGCCGCGGCCCGTGGCTCCCGCCCTCGCGCCAGCGCCACCAGCGCCTTGCCCCGCTCGATGAGCGCCGGCAGCGTCGCCGGCGGCCCCCCTGCCGCCGAGCCGGGAGCTGCCAGGGCCGCGATGGGAGCAGATGCGGATGCAGAGCCACCCGGAGCGGATGTCGCGGCCCCCGGTGCGGACGTCGCGGCCCCCGGTGCGGATGCCGAAGGCGGAGCAGCCTGCGGACCGCCCGCCCGCGCCGCGAGCGCCGCCGCGAGAGCGGGGTCCGGCAGCCAGGCGCCGGCCGCCTCGATCGCCGTCACCCTCACCCCCGAGCGCGGATCGGAGAGCAGCGCCAGCAGCCGCGGGCGCCAGGCGCCGGGGGCCGGAGCCTTGCCACCGCCGACCAGCGCCGCGCCGGCCCGGAGCGCTTCCACCACCGCCCCGGCGGCCGGATCGCCAAGCAGCGGCCCGAGCGCCGCCAGGTCCTCGGCGCCGCTGCCCACCCGGCCCAGCCCGCGCGCCGCCCAGGCCCGCACCAGCGGATCGTGGTCGGCGGCGAGGCGCCGCAGCAGCGGCGCGGCGGCAGGCAGCGGGTCGCGCGCCAGGGCATAGGCCGCCTGGCGGTGCAGCTCAGGGTCGGCGAGCCCGAGGCCGTGCTCGGCGAGCGCCAGCAAACCCTCCTCCTTGAAACGGAACAGGTAGGGAAGCAGCCGCGGCCAGCGCTCGTCCTCGGGCAGCTGCAGCAGCTGCTCGGCCACCTCCACCAGCGGCGTCGCCAGCCGCCCCAGCGCCTCCACGGCGAGCGCCCCGGTCTCCCGGTCGGGGTCCAGCATGGCCTTGCGCAACGCCGGCCGCGCCGCGGCATCGCCGCGCACCCCCAGGGAGAAAGCCGCGGCGCGGCGCACCTCCGGCCGGTCGTCGATCAGCAGTCCCGCGAGCACCGAGCCCGCCTGCGGCCCCGGGATGCGCCCCAGCGCCAACGCCAGCTCGGCGCGCAGCTCCGGACCTCGCTTGAGGGCCTCGAGCACCGTCACCGGTTCGTAGATCCGCCGCTCCGCGACCAGCAGCAGCATCGCCCGCATTGCCAGGTCGGGGGGCTGCATCACCGGCAGGTCGCCCGGAGGGGCGGCGCCGGCGCGGGCCGGCCTGGCGCCCGCCGCCGCTGGGGGCGCCAGCGCCGCCGAGGTCGAGGACGTCGCCAGTACCGCCAAGGCAACGAAGGCCGCGGCCACGGCAGCCAGCCTGCGCCCGAGGCGGACGGAGAAACGCTGGATGGGAAGCGGCCGGGTGCTCATCGCCCGGCCATGCTACTGCACTGCACCGCGGATCCCGTATCCCATCCGCGCATCCGCAGGCCACTCTCCGCTCCCGGCGCACTCCTCTCCGTCCGGGGCTCCCGGGCGGCAAGGTTATACTCGCAGCCCATGCTCCCCGCCTTGAGCTTTGCCGGGGTGTGCCGGCGTTTCGGCCGCCTGGCGGTGCTCGGCGGCGTGTCGGGGTCGGTCGCGGCTGGCGAGGCGCTGCTGGTCACCGGCCGCAACGGCTCCGGCAAGAGCACGCTGCTGCGCTGCCTCGCCGGCCTGCTGGCGCCGGACTCGGGGACCATCGACTTCCGCGAGGACGGCAGTTCCTTGGACGCCGCCGGCCGCCGCCGCCGCATCGGCCTGGTGGCGCCCGACCTGGCGTTCTACGGCGAGCTGACCGCCGCCGAGAACCTCGCCTTCTTCTCCCGCCTGCGCGGACTCGGGCGCGAGCGCGGCGACGAGCTGCTGCGGCGCCTGGACCTGCCTCCCGACCGCCCGGCCGCGGCGCTCTCGTCCGGCATGCGGCAGCGCCTGCGCTGGGCCTGGGCGCTGCTTCATCGGCCGCGCCTGCTGCTGCTCGACGAACCCTTCCAGAACCTCGACGCCGCCGGGGTGGCGATCGCCAGCCAGCTGCTGGCGGAGCACCTGGCGCCCGGCACCGCCGGCCCGGATGGCCCAGGCGGCCGGGGCGGCCCGGGCGGCCCGCCCGGCCTGGCCGTCATCGCCAACCCCGTGCCCTTGGAGATCGGCCGTGTCGCGGCCTGCCTCGACCTGGGCGCGTGAGGCGGCGGCGGTGTTCGCCAAGGAGTGGCGCAGCGAGCTGCGCACCCGCTACGCCCTCAACACCCTGGCGCTCTTCGCCGTCAACACCCTGGTGGTGGTGAGCGCCAGCCTCGGGCCGCTCGGCGCCGCGCCCGGCCGCAGCAGCGAGGCGCTGCCGGTGCTGCTGTGGCTGATCCTGCTCTTCGCCGCCGCCGCCGGCCTGCCGCGCTCCTTCGTCCACGAGGAGGAGACCCAGACCGCCACCGCCCTGCGCCTGGCGGCGACGCCGTCGGCGCTCTTCTGCGGCAAGCTCGCCTACTCGGCGAGCGTGCTGGCCGCGCTCGAGGCCCTGGTGGCGCCGCTGTTCCTGGCGGTCATGAACCTCGACGTGGCGCGGCCAGGCTTGCTCGCCGCCATCCTGGCGGCCGGCGGCTTCGGGCTGGCGGCGGGCAGCACGCTGGTGGCGGCGATCATCGCCCAGGCGCGCGGCCAGAGCACGCTGTTCGCGGTGCTATCCTTTCCGGTGCTCCTGCCGCTGCTGCTGCTGGCGGTAGAGCTGACAAGGGCTGCGTTCGCCGGCGGATCGCCAGAGGGGCAGGCAGAGGCGGGGGTAGCCATGATGCAGCTCCTGCTTTATGATGGTGCGGTCACCACCGCGGGTTTGATGCTTTTCCCGGTCGTATGGAACCCATGAAAAGGACTGCCGCCTCCTGGCTGCTCTGGCTGTGGATCGCGGCCGTGATCTGGGGCGCCTTCGAGTACGCGCCGCTGGCGGCCAAGTTCATCGGCCAGTCCAGCCGCATCCTGTTCTTCCACGTGCCGATGGCCTGGGCGGCGTTCATCGCGTTCATGGCCGCCGGCGTCTCGAGCCTGCGCTACCTGTTCGGCGGCGACCC
>DASZHY010000312.1:0-11663 GCA_035949675.1 Thermoanaerobaculia bacterium | reverse complement strand
CGGCGAAGCTCATTCCCTACACCGCGGAGCTGCAGCGCGAGCTGCGGCGGGCGGTGGCGCCCTGGATCTGCGACCTGTACCGCCGGCAGCCGCGGCTGGCGCTCGGAGCTGCCTACTGGTCGGTCACGCCCCAGGGCCAGGCGCCGGCGACCGCGCCATCGGAGGGCGAGCCCGGATGGGCGGGGCGCGAGGCGGCCGCGGCGCAAGGGAGTGCCGGCGGCGGCGCGCGCGGCGCTGCCGCCGTGCCGGTCGGCTTCGCGGACGACGCCGAGTACCTGGGGGGCTTCATGAAGCGGCTCGTGGACGCCACCCTGGTGGTGCCCGGGGCGGTGCGCCTGGTGCGCGACGTCGAGTCGTTCCGCTACCTGACGCTGCTGTTCCTGCTGCGGCGCGGGGACCTGGCGCTGATCTCCGTCTGGCACCCCAGCTTCCTGGCCCTGCTGCTCGAGGCCCTGCCGCGCCACTGGCCCGCGCTGCTCGAGGACGTGCGGCGCGGCGGCTGCCGGCCACCCGCGCCGCTGCCCGAGGCGGTGGCGGCGCCCCTCGCGGCGCGTCTGGCGCCGCGGCCCCGGCGCGCCGCCGCGCTGGCGCGTCTCGAGCCCGGGGAGCGGGCGCGGATCTGGCCGCGCCTCCGGCTCATCAGCTGCTGGGGAGACGGCCACGCCGCGCTGCACCTCGCGGCGTTGCGGGATCTCTTCCCCGGGGTCCAGGTGCAGCGCAAAGGGCTGCTCGCCACCGAGGCCTTCGTCACCTTGCCCTATGCCGGGCGCACGCCGCTCGCGGTGCGATCGCATTTCTTCGAGTTCCTGCCGCAGCCCGCGGCGTTGGAGGGCGGCGCGGGCGGGGCGAGCGGCGCGGGCATGGGCGGGGAGGGCGCCGCGGGCGGCGACGGAAGCTGCACGCGGCTGGCCCACGAGCTCGAACCGGGGCAGGTCTACTCGGTGGTGGTGACGACGGGCGGCGGGCTCTATCGCTACCGTCTGGAGGACCTGGTGGAGGTGGACGGCTTCGTCGGCCGCACACCCTCCCTGCGCTTCCTCGGCAAGGAGGACCACGTCGTCGACCTGTGCGGCGAGAAGCTCAGCGAGGGCTTCGTCGCCGCCGCCTTCACGCGCGCCTTCGGGCGCGCCGGCCTGACGCCGCGGTTCGCGCTGCTCGCTCCCGACCCCTGCCCCGGTCCCGCCTACACCGCCTATCTCGAGCTGGCGGCCGCGCCGCCCCCGCCCGCCGGTCTGCTCGGCTTCCTCGAGCAGGAGCTCGGGGCCAACCCTCACTTCGCCTACGCCCTGCGGCTGGGCCAGCTGAGCCTGCGCCTGTACCTGGTGGAGGCGGCGGCCTTCCCGCGCTACCTGCGGCGCTGCGGTGAGAACGGGCAGCGGCTGGGCGACGTCAAGCCGCTGGCGCTGTCGCGGCTCGCCGGCTGGTCCGAGGTGCTCCCCGGGCGCTACCTCACCGACGGCACACCCTGACGGCGGCCGGCACGAGAACCTGGCGCAATGGCCGTGTCGGTGGATAGCTGACTGCTACCGGCCCTCGCGCCTGCCGCGCCGGAGCACGAGCCCGGCTGCTGCCAGCAGCAGCAGGGCTAGCGCAACGAGGCCCGAGCCGTTGAGCGTCGGAATACTCGCCGGCGCTTGCACCAGGGTCACCACTGACGGTCCGCCGGCCGGGCTCCTCGGAAATGCGGTTGCGGTGGTAGTACCATTCAAGTTGATGTCAACTGTGCCAGCAAATCCGCTGAGCGCTCCCTGGTTGGTCAGAATCGGGATCTGACCGGCGTCGTAAAGCCCCAGACCGAAAGTCGAACCGGCGTTCGCGGTTCCGTTTGGCGAATCGATTGCCGGCCCGCTCAACACCAACGTGAACGAAAACGTCGATCCGTAAGTGAACCCCTGAAAGACTTCGTTCAAGGCCGTGCTGTTGACAATGGTCACCGTGCTCGGCAGGTTACCTGTCACGTTGCCGTTCGTGCTGGGCGGAGGGCCAATCGTACCGCCGCTGAAGTTGAGAATCTGAGCGGTCGCCGGCTGCGTGGTGACATTTCCCGGGTTGAATTGGAAGTCCAGGTAGCCCGTTTGGCCGCTCACCGATGAGGTATCGACGGTGACGTTATACACAACGGCAGCTGCGGCTGGTCCGGCCGCAAACAAGGCTAGTGCGACCGAGGTCAGAGCCGTCACCAAGCTCCGCTTGCATGACCGATTTATCGTCACCGTAGAGGTCAAGATCATTAAGTCGTCGCCTCCTTGCGGACCGTCCCCAGCACAAACTGACAGATGGGTTTCGATTGCCTCTTGGATCATAGAGCCGGTGCCGGGTACTGTCAACCCTGAGAATTCCGGGCTCGCCGCGACGGGCTCGCATCAGAAGTCGTTACAATAGGTCGTCGACGACGTTAACAAGGCGCATTGTTCCTTCGGTAATTATTCTCACGGTACCTGATACCGGCCAACCTTCTGGAATACCTCGATTATTTGCAGCGCAGAGTTCGAGAAATGCGGGCTACAGCAGCGACGGCCCTGAAGGCAGGCTGTTCAGGAACTCGGGAGCGGCTCCTTTGAGCCAGACGTGCCGGTCGTCGATCTGCTTGGGCATCAGGACGCGATGCGCGAACACTGACGCGAACAGGCCGCCGAGCATTGTCAGCCCGGCCACGGGGAAGAGCCATGCGATGTCATCGCTGGCGACCCCTGCTGCCACGAAAATCATTGCGAACCCGGCGAGGACCGCCAGCCAGCTCGCGATGATCGCCGTGCGGCGTCGCTTCAAGTGCCGGGGGCAGAGGGGGACGGCGATGCGGGCGCGCTTGCGCACCAGGAGCGCCGTCACCAGGTACAGCAGCCAGGCCACCAGCAGCAGATACAGCCAGGGGTTGTGCCAGTAGAGCGTCTTCGTGATCCGCTCGCGCGCCGGCGCGTTGCAGCGGACGCAGCGCTCCGGCAGCTCCGCGCCGCGCTCCATGACCACCAGCCGCTCGCTGCGCCAGCAGCCGCCCTGCGGCTCGCCGAAGCCGGGGAACGCCGGCCCGCCGACGATCCTGGTGCTGCGCGGCGCCGCATAGGGATCGACGCTCGCCGCCGCCGCGGGGACGGCGGCCTGGCGAGCCGGTGGCGCGGCAGCCCCTGGCAGCCCGGCGATGGCCCGCTGGCCGGCGATGGCCGGGGGTACGGTGGCGGGCGGCGGCATCGCCTGCGGCGGCGGCGGCGCGGCCGGCGCGCGTTCCAGCTTGGCGAACACCACGCCGCAGACCGGGCACTCGGTCGCTTGCGGCAGGCGCTCGAATCCGCACTTGGGGCACCTGGTCTCCGTCATCGTTCTCCCGTCGCGCGCCGGACGGCGTTGCCGCTCCCGGCGCTCATAGCAGTCCGGAACGCTTGATCTGCAGATAGCTGCGCACGATGTGCCGCGGCAGCAGCGCCGGCTCGACGTCCAGGGCCAGCGCGCCGGCGCTGCGCAGCCGTTCCAAGGTCCGGGCGCGCAGCTCGAGGTACCTCTCCACCGCGCTGAGCCGCAGCGCGCCGTCGAAGTCCTCCGGCACCTGCTCGCGCACCTGCCGCAGCACGGCCTCGCGCAGGCTGGCGAGCAGCACGACGTTGCGCCCGCGCAGCAGGCGCAGGGCCGGCAGCAGATCGTCGGAGTCCTCGTCGCGCAGGTTCGAGAGCAGCACCACCAGCGCCCGCCGCCGCTGCCGCGTCATCAGCACGGTCGCCGCCTCGAGGTAGTCGGAGACCTGCAGCGAGGGCTCCAGGTCGTAGACCCGCTGCACCAGGGCGCCCAGGCCGGCGGCGCCCTTGACCGGCGCCAGCCAGCGGCGCTCGCCGCCGAAGCTGAGGAAGCCCACAGCGTCGCCCTGGCGCAGGGCGACGTAGGCGAGCAGCAGGACGCCGTTGAGCGCATGGTCGAAATGTGACAGCTCGGCGTCGCGGGCGCGCATGCGCCGGCCGCAATCGACCAGGAACACCACCTGCTGGTCGCGCTCGTCCTGATAGGCGCGGGAGATCAGCTTGCGCCGCCGGCTGGTGGCTTTCCAATCGATGCGCCGCAAGCTGTCGCCGGCGCGGTACTCGCGCAGCTCGCGGAACTCGAGCCCTTCGCCGCGGCGCGGGTCGATGCGCACGCCCATGCGGGCGAGCCACGATTCCTCGGCGAGCAGGGCGTAGCGCGCCACGGCCTGGAAGTTGGGCAGCACCCGGACCGGCTGCGGCGCGCCGGCGGCCAGCCGCCGCCGCCACAGATCGCCGGGCGAGCGCACCAGCAGGTCGACGCTGCCGAAGCGTTGATTGCCGCGCCGCGTCGGGCGCAGCTGGTAGCGCAGCGCGGCGGCGCCGCCGCCGGCCGGCAGCAGCACGCGGCGCGGCAGCCCCGCGGCCTCGGCGCCGTCGGGGTGAGCGTCCGCGACCTCGAGCACCAGCCGCCGCGGCGCCCGGTTGACCAGCCGCAGCTCGACCTCGCTGGCCACCCCCAGCGGCAACGCCGGCGCCACCGTGCGCTCGGCGCCCGGCGCCGGCAGCCGGCGCAGCCGCAGCCACTCGACCGCGGCCGCCAGGACCAAGACGCCCGCCGCCGCCGTCCACGCCGGCAGCAGCGGCCGCCACAGCGCGGCGGCCAGGCCCAGCGCGGCCCAGCCCGCGAGCAGCGCCACCAGACCGCGACCCGGCCTCACGTCCGCGGCGCCTCCACCTGCTCGAGCAGCGCGGCGACCAGGTGCTCCGCCCGCTGACCCTCGATCTCCACCTCGGGGCTGACGATCACCCGGTGCTCGAGCGTCGGCAGCGCGATGGCCTTGACGTCGTCCGGCAGCACGAAGTCGCGGCCGGCCATCAGTGCCATCGCCCGCGCCGCCCGCACCAGCGCGATGGCGCCGCGCGGTCCGGCGCCGACCCGCAATCCCTGGTGGGAGCGGGTGGCGCGCACGATGCGCACCACGTAGTCCAGGATGCGGTCGTCGACCAGGGTGCGGGCCGCCGCCGCTTGCAGCGACAGCACCGCCTCCGGGGTGGCGACGGTCTCGACCGCGGAGACGTCCAGCTCGTCGGCCACCTTGCCCGCGGTGACGCCGCGCACCAGCGCCATCTCCTCGTCGTGGCTGGGGTAGTCGATCCGCACCTTGAAGAGGAACCGGTCGAGCTGCGCCTCCGGCAGCGGGTAGGTGCCCTCGTGATCGATCGGGTTCTGGGTGGCCAGGGCGAGGAAGGGACGCGGCACGTCGAAGGGCTGCCCCTCGATGGTGATCTGGCGCTCCTGCATGACCTCGAGCAGCGCCGCCTGCGTCTTCGCCGGCGCGCGGTTGATCTCGTCGGCGAGCAGCAGGTTGGTGAAGGCCGGGCCGCGGCGGATCCGGAACTGGCCGCTGGGGGTGTCGAAGACGGCGTGGCCGGTGACGTCGGCGGGCATCAGGTCGGGAGTGAACTGGACGCGCGAGAAGCGGCCGCCAATGGCCTTGGCCATGGCCAGCACCAGCAGCGTCTTGCCCAGCCCCGGCACCCCTTCGACCAGCACGTGGCCGCCGGCCAGCAGCGCGGTGAGCACCAGCTCGACGACGCGCTCCTGGCCGAGCACCACGCGGCCGACCTGCTCGCGAATCCCGCGCGCCACCGCCGCGGTTTGCTGCAGCGAATCGTCTACGGCTTGGAAGCTCTGGCTCAAAGCGATCTCCTCAGCAGAGCGAGCGTGCGGATGGTGGTCAGGAAGCGGACCTCGTCCTCGATGCCGGAACCGTGCAGCGCCTCGGCCACCAGCTGGGGAGCCATGCCGGCCGCGGCGCCCAGGCGCTGGATCAGCTCCGGCTCCGCCAGCTTCGACCAGGCGGGCCGGCGGGCCTCGAGGCGCACGCGCAGGCCGCGCCGGACGCCGTCGAGGAGGATGCGGCGCTGGCGCCCATGGTCGCCGTGCCAGAGCCAGCGGCCTGCCGCCTCGAGGTGCTCGAGCAGGGCGCGCCGCTCGTCCGGCGGGTCGGGCAGCAGCGGACCGAAGCGCGCCGCGGCGCGCCAGGCGAGCGCCGCGACGAGCAGCAGCGCCGGCACCAGAAAGGTCCAGGCGTACTGCGCCAGCAGGGTGACGAGCGCGGGCATCTCGTCGTAGGCGCTCAGCTCGACGCCTTTGGGGGCTGGACGGTCGACGCTGCCGCGGCGCCCGAGCACCAGCCACAGCAAGAAGGCGGCATCGTCGTCCTTGCCGAGCAAGTGATTGAAAAGGAAAGAGCCGCTGTTGAGCACGGTCAGCTCGCCCTTGCCATGGTGAAAGACGAGCAGCGTCGGGCCGAGCTCGTCGCCCCGCGCGTACGCGGCGGCGGCGCGGGTGTCGAGCAGCCGGACGTCGTCGAGCACCCGCACGACGCCGTGGTCCTGGACCGGCGCGAGCGGCAGCCGCACTTTCCTGTTCCGCAGCGACGGGACTTTCTCGTCAAGGACCTTGACCTTGACGCCGAACGCCGCCAGCAGCGGGTCTGGCGAATCTCCAAGGCCCGCATTCCGCAGCAGGCGGACCGTCGACCTCGGGTCCTCCCAATCCATGGTCGGCGTGACGATCAGGCGCCCGCCCTGGCGCATCCAGGCCAGCAGCTCCGCCTGTCGCAAGCGAGCGACCGGCTCGGAACGGTTCAGCAGCAGCAGCACGTGATCGGGCGGCGGCAGCCCGAGCTCGCCGTCGCAACGGCGTACCGGGAAGCCGAGCCGGGGCAGCAGGCGCTCGACGGCGAGGAACTGGTTGGCGGCGGCCTCGCCGCGCATTCCGACCTCGACGGTCTGGACCACCGGCTCGTAGTAGCGCAGGTACAGCCGGCCGCCGGCGACGATCGCCAGACCGGCGAGCAGCGCGGGCAACACCATGCGGGGGCGGGCGCGCCAGCGCGGATTCATGGTCGCGGCTCCGATCGTCGCCAGTCGCGACGCTCCTTGCTGGTTGGGGCGCCTCGCGGGCCGGCGACGTCCGCGGCAGGGGCGGCAGGGGCGAGAGCGGCGGCTGGGGCCTCGAAGGTCCGGCGCCAGCCGGCACAGAGATCGCGCATGATCGGTTCGTCCGGCTCGCGGCGCGCGTAGGCGGCGGCCTGCCAGGAGGCCGTGAGCCGGGCAAAGATCTCGGCCTGGCCGCCCATGGCTCCCGCATCGCCGGCATCGGCGGCCGCGTGGCGGCGCACCTCGTTCAGGCAATCGCCCTCGGTCCAGCTCTCCGCGAAGCGGATCGCGGTCGTGGCCATCAGCGCGGCGAGCGCGCTCCGGTAGAGCAGGCTGAGCGCCGCGGCCGCCTCGCCCCGCTCCCAGAGCTGCCAGGCCGCGGCCGGCACGTCGGCGGGCAGCGAGGACGGGCGCACGTCGAGCCCGCGCACGGTGAGTGGCGCGCGCGTGCCGGCGGCGGCCGGCCGTTCGCCGGCGTCCGCTCGCCACACCGCCGGCAGCAGCCAGACGCGGCGCCAGCGCAGCAGCACCAAGGCCAGGCCGCCGGCGGCTGCCGCCGCCAGCAGGCCGAGCTTCACCCGGCGCGGCACCGGCGGCGCCTGCGGCCAATCCCAGTCCTCGTCCGCGGCGGCGGCCCTGGCCCCGGGGCTGCGCGGCACCCAGTGCACCTCCTGGTCCAGGGTCTCGAACTCCGGCGCGCGAAACACCTCCTCGACCGCCGCCCGCGCCTGGTGCCCAAGCTGGCCGGCTGCGGTGGCTGCGCCGGCCGCGGCGAGCGGCGGCGGCGCCAGTGCCTGCCCCACCGCTGGGAGCGCCAGGCAGAGCCCGATCAGCAAGACGGGCACCCCGGCCGGGCGGGGACGGGCCAGCCCCGGCGGCGCCGCGATCAGGCGCGCCGCCAGGCGGCGCAGCGCGATCTCCACGTCCCAGCCCTCGAAGCGGGTGCGCTGCCCCAGGTACAGGGCAAAGCCGGCGCCGACGTAGAACGGCTCGACCACCGACAGCGCGACGAAGAAAAGCGCCAGCCAGAGCAGCCCGACCCACCTCTCGGCCAGAACGCCGTTCTCGACGAAGGCTTTCCAGAACCGCTCCGGCTGCGGCAGGAACATGTGGATCAGGCCGAAGAGACCGATGAGGACGCCCACCTCGAGCAGCAGGCAGCCGACGGTGAGCCCCAGGGCCTGGCGCCGGCAACCGGTGCCCAGCAGGCGCAGGCGGGCGCGCCGCTCCCGGCCGCGCAGGCGTTCGAGCTGGCGCACCGGCAGGTGCAACGACCGCCAGGGATCGGGGCGCCGCCAGGTGAGCGCACCGACCAGCTGGTGCCGCCACCGGCGCGGCAGCGCGCCCAGGGTCTGGCGCCAGGTGGGCCGCTCGCCGAACAGGCAACGCGAGAGCACGTAGAGCGGCACCCGGTCGAAGAGCGGGCGCAGCCACCAGAGGCAGAGCAGAGTCGCCCCGGGCCAGCGCTCGAGGCCGGCGGCGGCGGCGGCGTAGATCGGCAGCACGGTGAGGAACCAGGCGCCGTAGATCGGGCGCCACCATTGCCGGACCATGCGGAATCCCAGGTCGAAGGATTCCGCCGGACCACGCGGGCGGATCGCCGCCGCCATCCGTTCAAGGTCGATGGCGTCTCCCCGCCAGCGTGAAGTAGGCGAGCACGCCCGCCCACAGGCCGGCTCCCACTTCCAGCTTACCCCCCGCGGACACCGCCAGCCCGGGTGACCAGAACGACTCGATCAGGGCCGCCACGAACAGCATGCCGGTGACGCCGTAGAGCAGCGGCACGGTCGCCCGCGCCGCGGCGAGCAGTGACCGCGAGCGGCGCAGCGGCCCGGGGGCCAGCACCGCCAGCCCCAGCCGCAGGCCGCACGCCCCGGCCAGCACGATGGCGGTCAGCTCGAAGGCGCCGTGGCCGATGACGAAGGCGTAGAAGGTGCGATCGAAGCCCACCTGGTGGATGTGAGAGGCCACCGCCCCGCTCACGACGCCGTTGTAGACCAGGAAGAACAGCGAGCCGACACCATACACGACGCCGCCGGCGAAGGTGCGGAAGGCGATCGAGACGTTGTTCCAGACGTAGAGCCCGAAGCGCGCGAAGAGCTCGCCGACCATCGGCTGCGCCGCCGCGCCGCCGCCGGGACCGAACTGGCCGGTGATCTCCTCGAGGGTGTCCGCCGGCAGCGCCGCGACGGCCAGCTCCGGCCACACCAGCACCGCGCCTGCCATGAGCAGCCCCGGTCCGACGAAGAGCAGCGCCGCCGCGGCCACCACCCGTGCCTCGCTGCGCACGCGGCGGGCGAAGCCGCCGAGCACGAACGGCAGCACGCCGCCCGGCTCGACGCCGGTGCGGCGGTAGAGCTGCTGGTGGCCGCGCAGCACCAGACGGTTGAGCCGCGTCTCGATCGCGGTGCCGTAGCGGCGCGAGCGCACCAGGGCGAGCTCGTGGCAAACCTGGCGGAACAGATCCGGGAACGTCCGCGTCCCCACCCTCCCGGCGTCTGCCGGCGCGCCGGGCTGCGTCCCTGCCGGTGCCGCCCCCGGCGCGCTCTCTTGCGCCGCCGCCGGCGCCGCGGCCCACGGGCGCCGCCGCGAGCCGTGCTCCATCGCTCCGAGCGCCTGCTCGAGCTCCTGCCACTCTGCCTCGTGCTCCCGGGAGTAGGATTCCCGCCTGGCGCCCAGCACCCAGCTCGCCATGCCGACCAGCCGGGCCACGCCCGCGGCGGCGGCGGCGCCCGCGGGATCGGCGACGCCGGCACCGCTGTCGGCATCGCCGTCGGTGTCGACGGCAGCGAGGCCGGCGACGCCGGTCAACGGCTCGACCAGGCCGGCGAGCTCGCAGGCTCGTTCACGGCTCCAGGTGCCCAGCCGCTCCGCGTACTCGAGCAGCGCCCGTTGCTCGTCGAGCTGCAGGGCCACGGGCGGCCGCACCGGCGGCACGTCCGGCACCCGGAACACCGAGGACGTCTCGGGACGGCGTGAGACCACGGTTCCCGCCGCCAGGTCGCCGAGGCGCCGGAAGTCGCGGTCGACGAGCATCGAGACCAGACCGGCGAGGTAGCCGAAGGGCAGGAAGTCGGCGAAGAGGACGAGGTTGCGCACCAGCGACGACGTCCAGGAGACGGGCGTGCCGTCGCGGTGCAGCACCACCAGCCCCAGGCTGCGCTTGCCCGGCGTGGCGCCGCCCAGGTACACCTCGAACAGCACGGGATAGAACCATTCGCAGGCGAAGAGAAACAGCACGAAGACGCCGAGTCCCCAGTCACCGGACCTGTCCAGAAGCTTGGCGGCGCCGATGTACAGACAGATGCGGATCGCCTGGTCGATCAGCCAGGCACCCAGCCGCGACACCGGCCCGGCGGCGCGGATCGCGATCTCGACCCCTTCCGGGGCCTCGACGTACCGGACTGTGTCCAGCATCCGTGCATTCTATCCCGCAGGCCCGCCGGCCGCCGCGGCGCGTTTGCCGGCCTGGCCGCCGCGGCGCGTGCCGGCGCACCGCCGCCTGGCAGCGCCTTCGCGGCCTGATCCACCAAGGCGGGCTGGGCGGGCGGTGCCAGCAGGGCCCGGCCGGCTGCGCCGGCACGGCATGTGTCACGGTCCTCGCTACTGTCGTCACTCAGATAGAGGGACTCCCCCTTTGACCTAAATTAAATTTCGCAAGCAACCGAGAGGAGTGACGACGATGCGCAAGAGACTGTTCGTCTGGTTTGCCGCCCTGTTCACATCAGCCCTTGCCGCGACGGCCCAGAGCTGGCCACAGTGGGGACAGAATCCGCAGCACACCGGAGTCGTGTCCGTCGAGGGCCAGCCCGCCGCGAAGATCCTGGCGCAGGTGGTCTACGACCCCTTCACCGCCCAGGAAAACGTCGACCCCTTGTGCGGCGGCGGCTTGTGCATCCACTACCAGGTGCCGCTGGTCGATGGCGACGACGTCTTCCTCGAATTCAAGACCGGGACCTACACCAGCCTCCAGACCTGGGAGACGCAGATCTGGAACGAGCAGCGGCTGCACTGGGAAGACGGCGCGCTGGTCCGCAAGTGGGCCTTTCAGAGCGATTGGAAGCCGATACCTTACAGCCCCAGCGCCAGAGGACCCGCCTGGGAGCCGGTCTTCCACGCCGTGCTCGCCGGCGAGTTCATCTACGCCCCGGGCTTCGGCGGCACCGTCTGGAAACTCGAGAAAAGCAACGGCTCGGTCGTGGCGCACCTCAATCCCTTCTCTACCGTCGACCCCCATACCTTCCTCAGCGGACCGATCACCGTCGACGGCGCCGGCAACATCTACTACGTCACCATCAAGCTCAGCAGCAACCCGAACGTCAATCCCTGGGACGTCGATGCGATCAACTCCTGGCTGGTGAAGGTCACGCCTGACGGCCATGCGTCGAAGGTGACCTTCGAGGCCCTGGTGCCGGGAGCGCCGCACGGCAACAATTGCATCGGAACCTTTTCCACCAACGACCTGCCTTGGCCGCCGAGCCCGAACGCCGTGCCTCCGAACACCATCTGCGGCATCCAGCGGGCGGCGATGAACTCGGCGCCGGCGGTCGGGCCGGACGGCACCATCTACGTCGGGAGCGTGGCGCACCTGTGGAGCCGGGAGGCCTACATCGTGGCCGTCAACTCCGATCTCACCCCGCAGTGGCACACCTCGCTGCGCGACCGGTTCAACGACGGCTGCAACGCCTACCTGCCTCCCAACGGTACGCCTGGCGGCTGCCGGGCAGGGGCGCACACCGGCGTCGATCCGGCCCAGAACCGGCCGGGGGC
>DASZHY010000311.1:0-39227 GCA_035949675.1 Thermoanaerobaculia bacterium | reverse complement strand
GCCGGGGCGGAGAGGGCGCTGGACCACCAGCGGCAGCGTCGCCGGCGAGGAGGCCGGCTGCCCGCCGGCCGGGAACTCGAACTTGTAGCGGAAGTTCTCGAACAGCTTGCCGCCGAAGAGCACCTCGCCGGTGAGCAGCAGGTTGTACGAGCGGCGGTCGGCCAGCTGCAGCGGCGCCGCGTCGGCGGGGACCACGGTGACCAGCGCCTGCACCATGGTGCGCTCGCCGTAGTGCCCGGGATAGGACACCTCCATCTTCGCCGGCAGGTTGGGGGCGCCGACCGGGATGTCGGTCGAGTAGGAGTGGAACGAACCGATCCACTCGCCGCCGGGGCCCTTGGGAGTGGACTCGAACTGGGCCTCGATGGTGCCGTAGCCCATGCCCTGGTTGGACACCCAGGCGATGGCGGAGGCGATGGCGTCGCCGTTGCGGCAGCCGCCGGCGATCTCGGCCAGGCTATGGTTGGCGCGCGAGTCCTGGAACAGGTCCGCGAGGCCGACTGACGGCTCCCAGAGGCGGTACGGCCCCGCCCCCCACACCTGGTAGAAGAAGACCACGAAGTCCATGCCCAGGCGCTCGCTGCCGTGGTAGAACCAGGCTTCGACGGGCCACAGCAGGATGTTGCAGCGCTCCGCCACCAGCGCGGCCGGCGGTCCGTTGAGCAGGTAGACCCGCGCGCGCTCGTCGGTGAGGCGGCCGAAGCGCGTGCGCGCCTCCAGGACCCGCGCCTCCCAGCTGCGGCGGAAGTCGCCCCTGGCGCCGCCGCGGTCCCTGACCTCCCAGAAGCGCTCGATGAAGGCGTCGCGCTGGTAGTCCTCCTTGAGGTCCAGGAAGGCCTTCCTCTCGTCCTTGGTGATCAGGACCTCGACCTCTTCGAGCCAGGACCGATACTGGGGCGGCAGCGCCGCGAGCGCCTTCTTCTGCTCCTTGGTCAGCTTGGATTCGGCGAGCCGGGCGTGCGCGGCGGGCGCCAGGGCCGGCGCCGCCAGGATGGCGAGCAGGAGGACGGCGAGCAGGCGGGTCCGCCGGCCGGCCGCCGCTGGCGCCGTTGCCGCCGCTGCCGCCGTTGCCGCCGCTGCCGCGGGAAATCGAGGTGTCCTGCCGTGCCAGATCGCCATCGTCCAAGCTCCTGGTCGCGCTCGCGCCATCGCCCTTACCAGCCCTGCACTATACCCGCGGCCCGCCGCCGGCGCGACACCTTCGCCGGACCCGGGACCTGCCTGCGCCGCCGTGCGGTGAGTGCCCCGGGAGGCGGCCGAGGTTCACGCGCTACAATACCTCTCCCATGCCTGGCGTCTACCTCGACCACAATGCCACCACGCCGCTCGATCCGCGCGTGCGCGACGCGTTGCTGCCCTGGCTCGGCGGGCGCTTCGGCAATCCCTCCTCGATCCACCGCATCGGCCAGGCCGCGCGCAACGCGGTCGAGGAGGCGCGCGAGCACGTCGCGGCGCTGATCGGCGGCCGCCCTCCGGAGGTGGTCTTCATGGCCTCCGGCACCGAGGCCAACAACACCGTGGTGGCGAGCGCCTTGGCGGGCGCGCTGCGGTCCGGCGGTGTTGGAGCCAAGGGAGCCATGGGAGCCAAGGGAGCCATGGGAGCCATTGGCGGCACGGGCGGCCATCTCGTGATCTCCGCCATCGAGCACCCGTCGGTGCGCCAGGCGGCGGCGCGTGCCGAGCGGGCGGGCGTGGAGGTCACGCGCGTGCCGCCGGGCGAGGACGGCGTGGTGCCGGCGGCGGCGATGATCGCGGCCCTGCGGCCAGACACGGTGCTCGCCTGCCTGATGCTGGCCAACAACGAGGTGGGCACCTTGCAGCCGGTTGCGGCGGTGGCGGCGGAGTGCCGCGAGCGCGGCATCCCGCTGCTCTGCGACGCGGTGCAGGCGGTGGGCAAGGTGCCGGTCGACACGTCCCTGCTGGGCGTCGATCTCCTGGTGCTCGGGGCCCACAAGTTCGGCGGCCCGCTGGGCGCGGCGGCCCTGTGGATCCGCGATGGTGTCGAGGTCGAGAGCCTGCTCGCCGGCGGCAGCCAGGAGCGGCGGCGGCGCGCCGGCACCGAGAACGTGCCGGCCATCGTCGGGCTGGGAGCGGCGGCGGCGCTGGCGCAGGAGGAGGTGGGCGGGCAGCTCAGGCCGCGCCAGCTGGCGGCGCTGCGCGACCGCTTCGAGGCGGGCCTCGACGCGATCCCGGGCGCCATCGTCCACTGCCGCACGGCGCCGCGGCTGCCGAACACGTCGCACGTGGCGCTGCCGGGCGTCGAGGGCGAGGCCCTGCTGATCCGGCTCGACCTCGCCGGCTTCGCCGTCTCGACCGGCTCGGCCTGCTCGTCGGGCACCGTCGAGCCGAGCAAGACCTTGCTCGCCATGGGTTTGCCGGCCGAGGAGGCGCTGTCGTCGATCCGCGTCAGCTTCGGCGTCGCCAACCGCCCGGCCGAGGTCGATCTGTTCCTGGCCGCGCTGGCGCGCGAGGTGGCGGCGCTGCGCCGGCTGACCGGCGTCGCCGCGATCCCATCCGCGGCCCTGGCCGCTGCACGCGAATGAACGATCCGGCGGCGGGGGCGGCCGGGCTCGTCGCGGTGGCGATGAGCGGCGGCCTCGACTCGTCGGTCACCGCCTGGTTGCTGGCGCGTGCGGGGCGGCCGGTGATTGGCCTGTCGATGCTGCTCTGGGACCAGTCGGAGCGGCCGCGGCACGGGCGCTGCTGCGGCGCTCTCGACCTCGGCGACGCCCGGCGGGTGGCGCAGCAGGCCGGAATTCCCCACTACACCCTGCGGCTCGACGCCGAATTCCGCCGGCAGGTGGTGGACCCGTTCGTCGCCGACTACCTGGCCGGGCGCACGCCGAGCCCCTGCGTGCGCTGCAACACCTGGATCAAGTTCGACCTGCTGCTCGAGCGCGCACGCCGGCTGGGGGCCGAACGGCTGGCGACGGGACACTACGCGCGCATCCTGCCGGGCGGCTCCGGCGTGCCCGAGCTGCACGCGGCGCTCGACGCCTCCAAGGACCAGAGCTACTACCTGTTCGAGCTCACCGCCGAGCAGCTCGCCGCTTCCCTCTTCCCGCTCGGCGCGATGGCCAAGGCCGAGGTGCGGGAGCTGGCCCGCCAGGCCGGCCTGGTGGTTGCCGGCAAGGGCGAGAGCATGGAGGTGTGCTTCGTCGAGGACGGCGTGCGCGAGTTCGTGGAGGCGCAGGTGGGAGCCGGCGGACCGCCGGCGCAGGTGGTCGACTCCGGCGGCAGGGCGCTGGGCTGCGGCCAGCCCTACTACCGCTACACCGTCGGGCAGCGCCGCGGTCTCGGCGTGGCAGCCAGCCGGCCGCTGTACGTGCTGGCCATCGAGCCGGAGGCGAACCGCGTCGTGGTGGGGGAGGAGCGGGAGCTGCTGGCCCCCGGCCTGCTCGGCGAGCGTCTGCACTGGGTCGGCCCCGAGCCGGCGTCCGCGGGGAGCGCGATCGAGGCCACGGTCCGCATCCGCTCCCGCCATCCCGGCGTCGCCGCCCGCATCCACCCGCGCCGCGGGCCCGCCCGCGAGGTCGAGGTGGAGTTCGCCGAGCCGCAGCGGGGAGTCACCCCGGGCCAGGCCGCGGTCTTCTACCGCGGCACCCGTGTCCTGGGAGGCTGCTGGATTCGAGGCCGCCTGGACGCTGAGTAGGCCGGCAGCCGCCGTTGGGACAATCCTGAAGACTGCCGGCGGGGCGCTCCTCGAGGCCCCGCCGGCTCGGTTTCAGTCCGAACTTAGAACTTCACGTGCGCGTTGATGCCGAACGTCCTGGGCTGATTGATCAGGAAGCCCACGCGGGCGCGGGTCCCACGCTCCTGATCCAGCGCCAGCAACGCCCGCTCGTTGTTCAGGTTGTTGCCGAAGACCCCGATGTCCCAGTGATCGTTGAGGATGCCCACCCGCAGGTTGACGATCTGGTACGACGGCAACTTCGGGTCGAAAGTGAAGGTGGACTGCGTCAACGGGCCGCCGATCGTCTGCCCCCCCGACTGCTGGAACGACAGCAGGTTGACGGTGCCGAAACCCTCCGCCTGGTCGCCGATCTGGGTGTAGCGCGAGCCGATGTACTGGTAGGTGGCGGTGGCGTATCCCAGCCAGTTGCTCGCCACCTGCTGCTGGGCCGTCGCTGCCGCCACCGCCTGGAACTTCGGCACCGTCGGCAGGCGGTTGCCCTTCTTGATGCCCGATACGACGGTGGTGTTGCCGCTCGCGTCCGTCGAGGTCAACGTGGATTCCAGCTTGGAGTCGTTGAAGCTGGCCGAGACCGCGAAGTCGAAGTTCTTGTTGGGCGCCGCCGTGAGCTCGGCCTCGAGACCGGGGCTCTGGGCCTTGGGGACGTTGAAGACGACGCGGGAGGAGCACGAGCCCGCGGTCACGGTCGCCTGCAGGTCGCGAATGTCCATGTAATAGGCGGCGACGTTGAATGAGCCACGACCGCCGAAGAGGTTCGACTTGGAACCCACTTCATAGTTCCAGAGCGTCTCGTCCTTCCAGGTGGTATGGCCGCCGAAGGTGCGGAGGTCCGAGGGCGTGCACAGCGGCACGTTGAGCGGATCGTTGATGCCGCCCAGGCGGAAGCCCTTGGAGATCTGGGAGTTCAGCTTGGTGTCCTTGTCCACGGCGAAGCTGGCCATGACGCGCGGCGCCACGCCGTCGGCCTTGATGGTGCCGGGCTGCGACACCAGGGAATGGCCGGTGTCGCCGTTGCCGAAGATGCCGTCGAAGACCTGCGTGCGGTCCTCCTTGAAGTGGTAGTAGCGCAGGCCGCCGGTGAGCTCGAGGCGGTCGGTGGCGTTCCAGGTCACCTCGCTGAAGATGGCGAACTGATCGAGCTTGTAGCGCAGGTCGGAGAAGAACAGCACGTTCTTGGGAGCGTCGATGCCCTGGGTGGGAATGCCGCTGAGCTCCTCGAAACCGCTGACCAGCAGGTTCTGGCCGTAGTGGCGGTTCAGGTGGGTGTAGAACAACCCGCCCAGCCAGGTGAAGGACTTCGTCTTGCCCGAGAGCCGCAGCTCCTGGGTGAACTCGTTGGCCTTGGTGGCGTCATCCAGCGGTGCATTGAGAGTGTAGATGTTCTGCGGCAGGCCGATGGAACCGCCGGTGATGCTGGCGGTCAGCGCCGTCGCATCGCGCACCACCAGGATGTCGCGATGGGTGTACGAGGTGACCGACGTGAGGGTCATGTTGCCGAAGTTGTACTTGAGATTGACATCGCCCAGCCAGAACTTGTCGGTGAACGGTTCTTTGATCTGGGTGAACTGCTGGTAATCGCCGAGCCTCACCGCCGGCCGCGTGGTGGTGAAGGGGTTGGCCAGGATGTTGTAGGCGTCGGCGCGGTTCCAGCCGTCCATCTTCACTTCCTGGTACAGGACGCGCGGGATGATGGAGAAGGTCTCGTCCGGCTGCACCTTGATTGCCCACCTGGCGCCGGCACGGTCGCCGCCGTTGACCGCCTTCTTGACCGACAGGTTGGGTTGCACGGCGTCGATGAAGCCGCCGTAGCGCGTGTAGTACGCCGCAAAGCGCGATGCCGCCGTGGTGCCGATGGGGGTGTTGGCGGCCACCTTGGCGGTGCCGCCCGGGTCGCCGCCGCTGGTGCCGCTGGCGGTGAAGTCGCCGATCCATCGGGTGACGCCGAGCTCGGGCTGATTGGTGATGTAGCGCACCGTGCCGGACTCCGAGCCGGCGCCGAACAGCGTGCCCTGCGGGCCGCGCAGCACCTCGACGCGGCTGACGTCGAACAGGTCGATGTCCGGCGTGAACAGGGAGAGCGAGATCGGCGTCTCGTCGAGGTAGATGCCCACCTGCTCCTTGACGCCGGGCTGGTCGCGCACGATCTGGCCGGACGAGACGCCGCGCATGGCGACCTGGCTCTGGCCCGGGCCCAGGTTCTGGACCGAGAACCCGGCCACGTTCGCCGCCACGCCCTCGATGCTGTCGACGCCGCGGCTGCGCAGCACTTCTTCCGTTGGCGCCGCCACCGAGAAGGGCACGTCCTGCAGGGTCTCTTCGCGATGACGGGCGGTGACGGTGATCTCCTCGTTGATGACCGGGACCTTCTCTTCGGGCGGCTTGGCGGCCTTGGCCTTCTCTTCTTCGGTCTTGGGGGCGTTGGTGCCCTGGTCGCCGGTCGCGGGAGGGGTCCCCTGGGCGAAAGCCGGCCAGGCGGTCGCCGTCAACAGCAGAGCGACCCCCAGCGTTCTCGAGCAGACGGCAAGCCGTCGCGCGGTGCGAAATGAATCGCTGCCCGTCGAACTCATAGGCATCTCCTCTAAGCAGAAGCGAAGCGCCGGGCGGAAGCGCCCGGCATCAGATCACCCAAGGGCCGTACAGCTGGCCAATGAATCTCCGGCAGGCGGGCTGAAGAGCCCGGCGACCCGCCCGAACCTCGGCACGGGCTGGACATGAGATGACTCACCCCCGGAAGCTGAGCGATCTTAGGTCAACTTCGCGGCGTGTGACAAGAGTGCGTCGCATGCCTGCGGGCGCCGGCGGCCGTGCGCCGGGCCCCCCGCCGGCGAGCCGCGGTGCGGCCGGTCGATCCAAGTTATCCTAGCGGGCCGATGTGCCTGCCTTGCCTGCCTGCCGCCCGCTCGCCGCGCCTCATGGCGGCGCTGGCGTTGTTTGCGGGGGTGCTCGCGTGCGCCGGTTGCAGAGGCGGCGCCCGCTCCGAGCCCGACCTGCTGGTGCATCTGGGCGATCTGCCGCGTCCTGCCGGATCGGCGGCTGGCGTCCCGTCGCCGATCCTTCCCGGCGGCGAGGCCACGCCCGAGGCTCCCTATGAGGTGACGGCCGACCTTTCCGCCTCGCGGATCGGACGGTTGCGGCTGGCGGCCGAGGGGACGGCCCGGCTGGCCACCCTCTCCTGGCGGCTGCCGCAAGACCACGGGTTCAGCCGTTTCCGCGCGCTGAGCTTCCCGGTGGCCGCCGACGGCTTGCCTCACGTCTATGAGGTGGACCTCGAACACGAGCCGCACTGGCACGGCCAGGTCGAGGGGCTGCGCCTGGCGGTGGACGGCGGCCGCCTGCGGCTGGCGAGCGTCGCCGCCGAGCCGCCTGACGAGCCGTATCGCTCGATGTCGCTTGGTGGCGAGACGGTGCCGGCGCTTGCCGGGGGCGGGCGCATCGAGGTGCCGCTGCCGGACGACCTGCCCGCCGGCACCAGCTTCGAGGCCCGCATCGGCCTGCTCCCCGAGTACGACCGGCCCGGGGTGACCGCGGTCTTCAGCGCCTGGCTGGTGGACGGCGAGGAGCGCCGGCCCTGGCTGCGGGAGACCGTGACGGGGGGCGGCGCCGGCGGCCCGGCCTGGCGCCTGGTGCGGCGCGCACTGGCCGCGGACGCGCTCGGCGGCGGGCCGGGCGGCGGCAGGCGGGGTGACAGGCCGCAGCCCGGGCACCCCCGGCGGCCGGGGCGCCCCCGGAGCTCCGGGAGCTCACGGAAATTGGTGCTCGAGGCGGTTGCCCGCCGGGACGGCGACCAGCTCCCCGAGGGCGCGGCCATGTGGGGCGACCCCCTGCTCCTGCGGCCAGGACGGCCGAGCGGGCGCAACCTGGTCGTGATCTTGATCGACACCTTGCGGGCCGACGTCCTGGGTTCCTATGGAGATGGCCTCGGGCTGACCCCCCGCCTCGACGCCTTCGCGCGTCAAGGCGTGCGCTTCGCCGAGATGCTGGCGCCCTCTCCCTGGACGCTGCCGAGCGTCTGCTCGCTGCTTACCGGCTTGCAGCCGCAGACCCATGGCGCCGGCCAGCGTTTCGGCGACTTCGATCCGTCGAGCCCGCGCCAGAACGACTTCGCGCCGACCGGCCTGCCCGGCGGCGTGCGCACCCTGGCCGGCGTGCTGCGCCAGCAGGGCTTCTACACCATGGGCGTCTATCAGAACTTCTACATCCTGCCGGGCTTCGGAGTGCACCAGGGCTTCGACGACTACACCTCTTACGAAGACCGGGCCGAGGCTCTGGTGAGCCGCGCGCTCGACCGGCTGCGCGCAACCGCCGGCGACCGCCGCACCTTTCTTTACCTGCACCTGTTCGACCTGCACTCGCCCTACAACCCGCCCGAGCCGGAGTGCAGCCAGGTGGCGCGGCGGCTGGCCCCCGATTACCAGGGGCGGCTGGGTTGCGAGGCCGACCGCAACCCGGAGCGCACCACCATCCCGCCGCCCGCCGATCGACCGTGGTTCCGGGCCCTGTACCACGCCGAGCTCGCCTACACCGACCGCCAGGTTGGCCGCTTCCTCGACGGTCTGCGCGACCTGGGGCTCGCGGACCGCACCGTGGTGGCGGTGGTCAGCGATCATGGCGAGGAGTTCTGGGACCGCCTCGACCAGGAGGCGCGGCTCGGCTACGAGACCAACTCCGATCACGGCCACACGCTGTACCAGGAGCTGGTGCACGTGCCGGCGATGCTGCGCATCCCCGGCGGGCATCCGGCCGTGGTGCGCGAGCCGGTACAGCTGGCCGACCTCTTCCCGACGCTGCTGCGCGCCCTCGGCGTCCGGCCTCCCCCGAGCCAGGGCGCGGACCTGACGCCGCTGCTCGGCGGGCAACCGGGCGAGCGCCCGACCCTGATGGCCGACGTCATCCTCCATGGCCGCCCGCGGTGGTCGGTGCGGCGCGGTCCCTGGAAGCTGATCGCGGCGCGCGGCCCCGCGCTGCCGGTCGAGCTCTACGACCTGAGTCGCGACCCGGGAGAGCGCACCAACCTGGCGGCGCGCGAGCCGCGGCTGGCCGCCGCGATGCGCGCCTGGGGGGAGCGCGAGCTGGCTGCCCGGGCGAAGGCGCGATCGGTCTTCCTCGAGCACGGCGACACCCTGGGAGCCACCTACCTCGAGTGGCGCTACATCACCAAGCTGAGGGCGCTCGGCTATCTGAAATGAGGACCGGGAGGCTGGCGAGCCCCTGGACTTGCGGCCCGCCAGACCTTAGGCTCTGCGCGCCGCCGCCGCCGAGCATCGGTCGCGGGCCGCTCCGCCATGAGCTTCCTCAAGCACGCCGCCGACCTGCTCCTCCACCTCGACCGCACCCTGGGCGGGGTGTTGCGGGAGTACGGCGCCTGGACCTACCTGCTGCTGTTCCTGATCGTGTTCTGCGAGACCGGCCTGGTCGTCCTGCCGTTCCTGCCCGGCGACTCGCTGCTCTTCGCGGCCGGCGCCTTCGCCGGCATCGGGGCGCTGTCGGCGTGGTGGCTGATCGTGCTGCTGCTGCTGGCGGCCGTGCTCGGGAACACCGTCAACTACTGGGTGGGGCACCTGATCGGCCCGCGCCTGCTGGCGGCGCGCCGCCAGCTGGTGCGCCCCGAGCATCTGCAGCGCACCCATGAGTTCTACGACAAGTACGGCGCCAAGACCATCGTCATCACCCGCTTCGTGCCGATCCTCCGCACCGTGGCGCCGTTCGTCGCCGGCCTGGGCAGGATGCCATTCGGCCGGTTCACGGCATACAACGTGATGGGCGGATTGTTATGGGTGGTGGTCGGCGTCCTCGCCGGCGACCTGTTCGGCAACGTGCCGGCGGTCAAGAACAACTTCTCGCTGGTCATCCTGGCGATCGTCGTGGTGTCGCTCCTGCCTGCCTTCTACGAGGTTCTGCGCGCCCGTCGCGCCGCTCGCGCGGCGCCGGAACCGGCGGCCGGCGGCAAGGAGTGAGGAGCGGCTCCGGCAGTCGGTGCCGGATCATGGTCCGGTGCCAGGTACCCGCCAAGTTTGGCGATTTCGCCTGGATGTGAGATCCTAGGTGTTGCAGTCGCTCCCGGACGGCCCCCGCGGCCAGGCAGGCAAGGGACTGGCGGCACCCCCGATGCGCCATCTAAGGCGAGTGGCGCGCGCCCGTGAGTAAGTCGCGCGGCGTCGATCGTGTGGTTCGTGCGGTAGCGTCTCCCGGAGCGAATTCCGGGAAACCGAGCGGCGGCATCCCGGCAAGCCCTCCGTTCTTCTTCGTCTCCTTGGCCGGAACCATCCTGGCGGTCGGCTCCCCTGTGACCGGAGCGCCCCGCCGATGAGAGAGCGTGCACATGAATGACTTTGTTTCCTTTGGCCTTTCCGCCGAGCTGTTGCGCGGCATCCAGGAGCTCGGCTTCGTCGAGCCCACCCCGATCCAGATCCAGGCGATTCCGCCGGCCATGGCCGGCCGCGACGTGCTCGCCTGCGCGATGACCGGGAGCGGCAAGACGGCGGCCTTCCTGCTGCCCATCCTGCAACGCCTGGCCGAACGGCAGTCCAGCGCCACCCGCGCGCTGGTGTTGACTCCCACCCGCGAGCTGGCGGCGCAGGTCGCCGAGCACCTGGCCGAGCTTGCCGCCTACACCCCGGTGACCGGCGCCGCCATCTTCGGCGGCGTGGCCAGCGGACCGCAGGAGAGCGCGTTCCGCCGCGGCGTGGACGTCCTGGTGGCCACCCCTGGCCGCCTGCTCGACCATTTCCAGAACGCGTACGCGCGGCTCGACGGCCTCGAGGTGCTGGTGCTCGACGAGGCCGACCGCATGCTCGACATGGGCTTCCTCCCCGACGTGCGGCGGGTGCTCGCGGCGCTGCCGCGCCAGCGGCAGACCATGCTGTTCTCGGCCACCCTGCCGCAGCCGATCGTCGAGCTGGCGCAGGAGATGCTGCACGACCCGGTCGCCATCAACGTCGAGCGTCGGGCGCAGCCGGCCGACGGCGTCGTCCAGGCGGTCTATCCGGTGCGTGAAGATCTCAAGGCGTGGCTGCTGCTCGAGCTGCTGCGGCGCGACGAGATCAAGAACGTGCTGGTCTTCACCCGCACCAAGCACCGCGCCAACCGGCTGGCCGAGTTCCTGGAGCGCCAGGGCATGCCCTGCGACCGCATCCACGGCAACCGCAGCCAGGCCCAGCGCACCGACGCCCTGGCCCGCTTCAAGAACGGCAAGCTGCGGGTGCTGATTGCCACCGACATCGCGGCGCGCGGCATCGACGTCGAGGCGCTCTCCCACGTCATCAACTTCGACGTGCCCAACGTGCCGGACGACTACATCCACCGCGTCGGACGCACCGCCCGCGCCGGCGCGGTCGGCGACGCGTTCACCTTCGTGTCGCCCCAGGACCAGGCGGACTGGAACGCCATCGAGCGCGCGGTCGGCAAGCGCCTGCCGCAGCGCACGCTGGCCGGATTCGACTATTCGGCCCCGCCAAGCGAGCGGCTGGAGATCCCGCTCGGCGAGCGCATTGCCGCGATCCGCGCCCGCAAGGCCGAGGAACGGGCACGGGCCCGCGAAAAGGCGGCGCGCAAGGCGCAGCGCGGCCAGCAGCCCGACGCGCCGGCTGCCGATCAGCGCTCCTCGACGCCGGCGGCGGCCGCGAGGAGCGGCGAACCCCGCCCCGGCCGCGCCGCCGGTCCCGGCGGCCTTGCTGCGAACGGCGCGAACGGCGCGAACGGCGCGAATGGCGCCAACAATCGCGGCCGCGGCCGTCAGCCGCAGGCGCCACAGGGCGGAGGCGCGTCCTACGGCGCACGGCAGGGCCGCGGCGGGTATCCCGGGGCGGCCGGACCTTCGGGGCCGTCCGCCGGCCGCGCCTCCGGGCGGGGCGGCCGTCCGAGCAACGGCATGCCCGGGAGCCGGGGCGCCGGCCGCCAGCATGGGGCTGGCCAGGGAGGCGGCCCCAACCGTCAGGGAGGCCGCCGGGACTTCCGGCCGGCCGCCCCGATCGGCCCGATGGCCCCTTCGACCCGGATGCCGTCGATCCTGTCCGGCGGCTCTCAAGGCGGCCGTGACGGGCGGCCCGACGTCGATCCGGAAGGGCAGCCGGTCGATCCACGGCAGCCGCCGGTCGAGGTCGAGCGCCTGGGCGATCCGGAGACCCGTGCCGCCAAGGCGGCATCGATCTTCCGGCCGCGCTTCAGCACCCGCTGGTCTAAGTAGCGCGGCGCCGGCGCAGCAGCCGCTTGGCCTCGCGGATCGAGCGGCCCTGGACGAAGTAGGCGGTGGCCGCCTCGCCGATGCCCCAGGTGCCGGCGAACGCCACCCCCCCGGACACGGCAGAGCCGGCGCCGGGGAAGACCACCTTGGCCAGCGCCCGCGCCGCCTCGCGCAAGGCGAAGGCGGCGCCGACGTTGGCTCCCAGCGCCACCAGGAACTCCCGCGCCGTCTCCCGCGACGGCTCGCGTCCCGAGAGGTAGGCGATAGCGGTGATCAGGCCGATCTGCAGGCCGGTGATGGGGACGATGTCGGCGAGCGGGATGGGCACCGCGCCGATCCCCGCCGACAGCGTCGCGGCGGCGCCGGTCAGGCGCCGTGCGAGGCGCTCTTGCACCGCGCGCTGGCGGCTGAGCCGCGCCAGCTGCAGTTGCGCGCTCTGCGGCAGGCCGGCGATCAAGTACTCGACCAGGCGGTCGACGTTCCAGTAGTTGTCATAGATCCGCTCGCCGTCCCGATACTCCGCGTAGGCCGAAACCGGCACGACGCGGGTCAAGGCGATGCCGCGCTGCGCGACCGCCGCCTCGACCGCGGTCACTGCGGTGGCGATGTTGCGTTGCTTGACCGGGTCGGCATAGGGAGGCTCGACGCGCTTGGGGTCGAGCTCGTCGACCTGCGTGACCACGGCGACGACCGGCAGCTCGCCGCCGTGCCGCTGATGGACCAGGCGGCGGATCTCGATCACGTTGTCGACGTCCTCGCCGATCCGGGCGTCGACCTCCTTGGCCTTGCACAGGAAGAGCAACGAGTCGGGCGGCTCGTGATCCAGCGCCGCCGCGATCTCGGCCAGCGCGCCGCGAAAGTTGGCCGCCTCCGGGCGACTGCTGTCACCCAGCCCGCGGGTGTCGAGGAGCCGCAGCTCGCCCCTCGAGGTGGCGTACGAGTACCAGCGCAGCGTTCCGGTCTGTGCCAGCACCGAGCCCACCGACGCCACGTTCTCGCCGACGATGGCGTTGACCAGGGAGGACTTGCCGGCGCCTCGCCGGCCGACGACCAGCAGCTTGGGGGGCCGCGCATCCATCAGCAGCTCCTTGAGCGTCGCCACCTCTGCGGCCAGTTTGTCGCCGAGTCCGCCGGGCAGGCCCCTGGCCAGGCGCTCGAGAATTTCCGTGACCGCTCGGTTCGCGAACTCTAGCGGCAGAATCGGGTCGTCGCCGGCCTCGCCACCCACCGCCAGTAGGATAGCCGAACGCCCCGGTGTAGTCTCTGTCCCGGAGGCTACGCATGGCGGCCGCATGAAACCCTTCTCCTCGCTTTCCGTTCTTTACCAAGATGACGACCTGCTGGCTGTGGACAAGCCGTCCGGGCTGGTGGTCCACCGCGGCTGGGGTCGAGATGGCGAGGTGGTGATGACTCTGGCGCGCGCGCTCTGCCGCCGCCACGTCTACCCCGTGCACCGGCTCGACCGCGGGACCAGCGGCGTGCTGCTGCTGGCGCTCACCGCCGCCGCCGCCAGGGCCGTGGGCGAGGCCTTCGAGGCCGGCCGGGTGCGCAAGCGCTACCTCGTCCTGGTGCGCGGCATCGCCCCGGAGAGCGGTGTCGTCGATCACCCCGTCCCGCGCTCGCCCGGTGGACCGCGCGTGCCGGCAGTCACTCGCTTCCGGCGGCTCGCCAGCTTCGAGCGCTACTCCTGGCTCGAGGTGGTGCCGGAGACCGGCCGCCTGCATCAAATCCGCCGTCATCTCAAGCACATCTCCCATCCGGTGATCGGCGACGTGCGCTACGGCAAGGGCGAGCACAACCGGCTGTTCCGGACGCGATTCGGCCTCTACCGGCTGGCCATGCACGCCGCCGAGGTGCAGCTCGACCATCCGGCGACCGGCGCGCCGCTGTGGTTGGTGGCGCCGCTGCCCGCTGACCTTTCGGGGCCGCTCGCCGCCATGGGTCTGTCCGCCGTGGCGGCAGGGGCGGCAGCGGCGATGCGTAGCGCGTAGAAGGGAGTGGACGCCTGACACAGCGGTTCCATCTGAGCAAGCGGGTCCCAGTGGCAGCTTGTCGTGTCGTGCCGGTCCCGGCTCTGGTGACGGCGCTCCTGCTGGGCGCCGGCTTAGGTGCGCGGGCGGGCGGGGCGCTGCCCGGCCGGGGCGCCGGCGGCGCCCCGCCCGGATCGGCGGCGCCAGGGGCCGCATCCGCGGCGGCGACGGACCCCGCGCGAGCGAAGGACCCAGCACGAGAGGAAACCGCGAAAGGACCAGAGGCCGCGGAGGACTCTGCCGCGGAGGACCCTGCCGCGCCGGACGACGCCGCGGCGGCTGGCGATTCCGCGGCGGCGGCCGATTCCGCGGCGGCTGGCGATTCCGCGGCGGCGGGCATCACCGCGGCCTCGGCCCTTGCGGCGGGCATGCCGGAGACGCCGGGGGCGGCCGCCGTTCCAGAGGTCTCGGCGGTCCCTGCGGGAGTGGCCCGCACGCCCGCGCCGGTGTCGTCCGCCCTCGTGTCCCTCTATTCGCCGGCGGGAGCGGCGGCGCTCTACGACCTGGCCGGTACCGCCGATCCCTGGTCGGTGCTGCCGCGGTCGCCGGGGGCGCTGGCGACCCGGGCCTACGTTGCCGGCTACGGCGGCAGGCCCGGCGAGGCGTTCGTCGGTCCCGGCTCGAGCGGCGACCAGGGGATCTTCCGCATCGACGGCTTCGAGGTCGGCGACGCGGCCTCTCCCAGCGTGCCGCTCGGGGTGAGCGCGATGACCGCGGAGCAGGTCGAGGTCACGACGGGCGGCGCCGACCCGGCGGTGCTCTCGCCCGGGCTGCAGATCAACCTGGTGCAGCGGCGCGGCACCAACGAGTGGCGGGCGTCGGTCCGGGGTGTCGGCAGCCGCGGCCTGCTGGCAGGCGGCGCCCCGGCGGTGCACGGGCTGGCCGCCGGCCAGGCAGCGAGCGAGAACGTGAGCGGCGACCGGGTGCGCGACACCGGTACCGCCGGGGCCGAGCTGGGAGGCCCGCTGCGCCAGGACGCGCTGTGGATGTGGGGCGGCGTCGACCGTGGCTGGACCGCGCTGAGCGCTTTCGGCGGCGAGGGTTTCACGGTTTCCGATCTGGGCGGCGCCGGCAAGCTCGACGCCAGGCTGGCCGGCGCCAACAGTGCGACCCTGGCGTGGACCCGCGCCAACCGCACCGTCGACGGCGAGGGGGCAGGGCCGGATCGCGCTCCGGCCACGGCCCTCGACCGGCGGTCGCACGATGACGTCTGGCGGCTGGCCGACACCGCGATCCTTTCGTCGCGCCTCTACGTCACGGCCACCGGCGGCCTGGTCGCCGCCACCTCCCAGGCCCTGCCGCGCGGCGGCCTGTTCACGCCGCTGGTCCTCGACGCGGCGGGAGTGGCATCCGGCAGCTGGTATGCCGACGAGGCGAGCGACCGCACTCGCGCCGCGTCTCTGCAGATGAGCGAGTCGGGCCTGGTCCGGGGCACCGCCGGCGAGCTCCTGGTGGCCGGCGAATGGCGGCGGACGGTGGAGGCGGCGCGGTTCCAGGCGCCGGCCTGGAGGCAGCTCACCGCCGGCCCGGTGCTCGACCTGCCGGCCAACCAGGCCGTGCTCGACGTCTGGCGTGACGGCAACACCCGCCAGGCGCTGACGCGGCAGGCGCTGTGGGCCGCCGGCACGCTGCGCTGGAGCCGGGTCACGGCGGAGCTCGGCCTGCGCTTCGACCGCCAGACGCCGCGCAACCTGCCGAGCGCGGTGCCCGGCGTTCCCCATGACCCGCTGCTGCCGGCGATCGACTTCGCCGGCAACGACGCCGGCGGCTTTCACTGGACCAGCCTGGCGCCGCGCCTGGCCCTGGCCTATGCGCCGGCCGCGGCGCCGGGCCTGCTGGTGCGCGCCTCGCTGGCCCGCTATGCGTCCCAGCTCGGCGGCGCCATCCCGGCGCGGGTCGATCCCGCGGCCCCGGCGAGCGCCGCCTACTACGTGCCCGCTCGTCCGGGCGCCGGCCCGGACGTCAGCTTCTGGTACCCCAACGGCTTCGATCCGCTGCTGCCGCCGGGGGTGCCGGCCAACGTGGTGGACCCGCGGCTGCGGCCCGAGCTGACCGACGAGGCGATCGCCGGCGCCGAGCAGGCGCTTGGGGTCGACGGGGTGGTCGGGCTGCACCTGGTCTACCGGCGGATCACCGGCGTGCCGGAGGACCGCCTGCTGGTGCGCGACGCGAGCAACGCGGTGCGCATGGCGACGGCCGCGGACTGGATCCCGGAGGCGCCGGAAACCGGCACCCTGCCGAACGGTACGCCCTACAGCGTGCCCTACTACGACTTGCGGCCCGGCCTCAGCCCGACCGGCGGCACGCGGCTGGTCAACGGCGACCGCCGCCAGCGCCTGCTGGGCGCGACGCTCGATTGGCGCCAGCGCCTGGCGAGCCGCTGGACGGCCCGCGGGCGCCTGCTGTGGCAGGGCTGGCGATGGCAGCTCGGGCCCATCTACCGGCGCTACGCCGACCCTTCGGCGGCGCTGGTGGACGGCAACTACGACGGCCAGCCGGTGGCCGGACAGTCGCCGCTGCCGGGCGGCCGGCCCGCCTACCTGAGCAGCCACTGGGCGTTCGACCTGAGCGCGGCGGTCCAGCTGCCGGCCGCGGTCTCCGCCGCGGTCGAGATCAACGGCAGGCAGGGAGTGCCGCTCGCCTACTACCGCACCGTCGCGCGCGACCTTGCAGGCCCCGTCGACCTGCGGCTCGCCGAGCGGGTGGACGCCTTCCGCAGCGACGACCTGGTGAGCTTCGACGCGCGCCTCGACAAGGAGATCGCCGCCGGCCCGGACCTGACCTTCGCCGTGAGCCTCGAGGGCCTCAACCTGCTGACCTCCGGCCAGGTGCTGCGGCGCGAGACCAACCTCGGCGTCGGCCGCGCCAACTTCGTCGACGAGGTGCTGACGCCGCGGTTGCTGCGGCTGGGCCTGAAGCTGCAGTTCCGCTGAGCTCGCGCCTCAGTGGTCAGCGTGGGGCGCCGGCCCCGGCGGCGCGGCGGCGCTTCTCGGGCCGCTCGCCAGGGGCAGGCTGCGGGCACGGACCTCCTCGGAGGTGAGGCCGTAGATGGGCGGCGTGGCGATGCCGAGCATGCCGAGCATGAGGTAGATCTGGCCGCGGTGGTGGACCTCGTGCTCGACCATCGCGCGCAGCCATTTCCAGGTCGTGATCCCGATGCCCGCGGGGGTCTCGCAGCGGCGCTCGAGGTCTTCGGGGGTGAGCGCGCGGAAGATCGCCATCGACTCGGCGTGCAGCCGCGACAGGAGCTCCATGACGGCGTCGTAGCCGTCGGCCAGCTCGCGGCCGTGGCCCGGATAGCGGCTGGGAAGGCCGCGGGCATTCTCGGCGAACATGTGGCGCTCGATCGCGCCGAGGTGGCGCAGCAGGTCGCCGAAGCTGAAGGCCCCGGCCCGCGGGGACCATTCGAGACGGTCGCGCGGGATGCAGGCGGCGACCCGCAGGGTACGGCCGCGGATGCCGTCGAAATAGGCAGCGAACGATTCGGCGCGATGGATCTCCACGGTGGCCACCTCCCGGGGTCGATTGCCTGGGAAATGGTACGCTAAACGCCCTATGGCGTCCGCCGCCGCTCCGCCCCTCGCCCGCGGGGCGACCTTGCAGGCGTTTCGTCCGCTGCCGCGCACGGGGGTGGTCTTCGTCACCGCCGAGGCCGTGGCGCGGGGCTACCACGCCGGGCATCCGGGTTGGTGCAATCTGGGCCAGGGACAACCCGAGACCGGGCCGCTGCCCGGGGCGCCGCCGCGCATCGGCCAGCTGACCATCGATCCCGCCGACCACGAGTACGCGCCCGTCGGCGGACTGGCGGAGCTGCGCGAGGCGGTGGCATCCCTCTACAACCAGCTGTACCGGCGCGGCCTGCCGTCGCAATACACCGCGGAGAACGTCGCGATCTCGGGCGGCGGCCGGGCGGCTCTGACGCGGGCGGTGGCCGCTCTCGACCAGGTGAACCTCGGCCACTTCCTGCCGGACTACACGGCTTACGAGGAGCTGCTGGAGATCTTCCGCCGCGTGTCGCCGATCCCCATCCTGCTGTCGCGCGAGCAGGCCTACCGCTTCTCCGTCGACGACCTGCGGCGCGAGGTGCTCGGCCGGGGGCTCTCGGCGCTGCTGATGTCGAACCCGTGCAACCCCATGGGCAAGCTGGTCTCCGGCAAGGAGCTCGCCGCCTGGGTGGACCTGGGCCGGGAGCTCGACTGCACGCTGCTGATCGACGAGTTCTACTCGCAATACGTGTGGAACCTCGGTCCCGCCGAGCCCGGCCCGCCGGTGAGCGCCGCGCGCTACGTCGAGGACGTCGACAGCGATCCGGTGGTGATCGTCGACGGGCTGACCAAGAACTGGCGCTATCCGGGCTGGCGGATCACCTGGACGCTCGGGCCGCGGCAGGTCATCGAAGCGGTGGAGAGCGCCGGCTCGTTCCTCGACGGCGGCGGTTCGAAGCCGCTGCAGCGCGCCGCGATCCAGCTGATGGAGCCGCAGCGGGTGCTGGCCGAAGGTGTCGCCATCCGCGAGGCGTTCGCGATCAAGCGGCAGCTGATGCTGCGGCGGGCGCGGGAGCTCGGCATGGTCCTGGACCGCGAGCCCGACGGCACCTTCTACGCCTTCGTGTCGATGCGCGACCTGCCCGAGCGGATCGCGGACGGCATGGCGTTCTTCCGCGCCGCCCTCGACCACCGCGTCATCACCGTGCCGGGCGTCTTTTTCGACGTCAACCCCGGCCACCGTCGCGCCCAGCGCCTTTCCCGCTTCCACCAGCACGTCCGCCTCTCCTTCGGTCCCAGCCTGGACGAGGTCAGGCGCGGTCTCGACCGCCTGGGCGAGATGATCCGCGCGTTCGCGGCCTGACGCGCCGGCGTCGTCGACTCTGGAACCCGAGCCCAGCGCCCACCGCCTACCGCCAAGGAGCGCCCGCATGCGCCAGCTGACCTGCCGACGCCCAGCTTCCCTTTGCCGCCTCGCTGCCGTGCTGGCGGTCCTGGCAGGCTCGGCAGGTCTGCCGGTTGCAGCCGCCGCGGCGGTGCAGCCGCCGGCGGCCGGCGGGCAGGCCGAGCCGAAGGGCGCCGAGGTCAGGGGGCCGGCGGAGGGGAAAGAGCCGCGGGCCGGAACGGCGGCTCCTGCCGCCGCGGCCCAGCCGGAGCCCGCGAGGCCCGCCGGTTTCAACGGGCTGCACGACCCCGCCGGCTTTGCGGCGCTCAAGTACCGATTGATCGGGCCGGCCTGGGGCGGACGCGTCTCGCGGGTGGCGGGCGTGCCGGGCAATGCCAACGTCTTCTACCTCGGGTCCGCCTCCGGAGGGGTGTTCAGGTCCAACGACGGCGGCATCACCTGGACCGCGATCTTCGACGACCAGCCGGTCGCCGCGATCGGCTCGCTGGCGGTGGCGCCCGCGGACCACAACGTCCTCTACGTCGGCACCGGCGAGGCCAACCTGCGCGGCAACGCGGTGCCCGGCGACGGCATCTACAAGTCGGTGGACGGCGGCAAGACCTGGAACCATGTCCTGACGCTGGTCGGACACATCGGCACCATGGCGATCGATCCGCGCAACGCCGACGTCGCCTTCGCCGCCGTCCTCGGCCACGGCTTCGGTCCCAACCCCGAGCGCGGCGTCTATCGCACCCGCGACGGCGGCAAGAGCTGGCAGCAGGTGCTGAGGAAGGATGCCGACACCGGCGCCTCGGACGTGGCGGTCGATCCGAGCAACCCGAACATCGTCTTCGCCGGCCTGTGGCAGGTGCGCCGCCGGCCGTGGACCTTGACCAGCGGCGGCCCCGGCAGCGGCCTCTACATGTCGCGCGACGGCGGCGACAGCTGGAAGCAGCTCACCGGCAAGGGGCTGCCGGAGGGCATCTGGGGCAAGGTCGGCGTCGCCGTGGCGCCCTCGGACGGGCGCCGGGTCTACGCGCTGATCGAGGCCGAGGAAGGAGGCCTCTTCCGCTCCGACGACGGCGGCGACACCTGGAGCCGCGCCAGCGGCAGCCATGAGCTGCGGCAGCGGGCCTTCTACTACTCGATGGTGACGGTGGCGCCGAACAACCCCGACGACCTGTGGTGCCCGCAGGTGACGATGCTGCACAGCATCGACGGCGGCAAGACCTTCCAGCACGTCGCCATGCATCACGGCGACCACCACGACGTGTGGATCGATCCCAAGGACCCCAAGCGCATCATCGCCGGCAACGACGGCGGCGTGGACATCAGCACCAACGGCGGCGCCAGCTGGACGGCGCCGCCATTGCCGCTCGGTCAGCCGTATCACGTGTCGGTCGACACCCGGGTGCCGTTCCGCGTCGCCGGCGCGCTGCAGGACATCGGCACCGCGCAAGGACCCAGCGACAGCCTGACCGTCGGGGGCATCCCCAACGCCGACTGGTACGGGGTGGGGGGCGGCGAGGCCGGCTACGTCGTGTCCGATCCGGCCGATCCTGACATCGTCTACGCCGGCGAGTACGGCGGCTACCTGTCGCGCTACGACCACCGCACCGGCCAGGCGCAGGTCGTCGGGATCTATCCCGAGAATCCGTCCGGCCACGGCGGCGAGGACCTCGAGTACCGCTTCCAGTGGACCGCTCCGATCGCCGCCTCGCCGCACGATCCCAAGGTCGTCTATCACGCCGCCAACGTGCTCTTCCGCAGCGTCGACGGCGGCCAGACCTGGACGGCGATCAGCCCCGACCTGACGCGCAACGACAAATCGAAGGAGACCTGGGCCGGCGGTCCCATCACCGGTGACAACACCGGTGTCGAGATCTACTGCACGATCTTCGCGGTGGCGGAGTCGCCGGTCGAAAAGGGGCTGATCTGGGCGGGCTCGGATGACGGCCTGGTGCACCTCACCCGCGACGGCGGCAAGACCTGGACCGACGTCACCGCCGCCATGCCAGGGCTGCCGGAGTGGGGAACGGTGACCACGATCGAGCCGTCGCACTTCGATGCCGGCACCGCCTACGTCGTGGTCGATGCCCACCGTCTCGACGACATGCATCCGCACCTGTGGAAGACCGCCGACTTCGGCCGCACCTGGAAGCGCCTTGACGGCAAGCTGCCCAAGGACCTCTTCCTGCACGTGGTTCGCGAGGACCCCGGGCGCCGGGGCACGCTGTACCTCGGGACCGAGCACGGCGTCGCCTTCTCGACCGATGACGGCGCCAGCTGGCGATCGCTGCGTCTCAACCTGCCGGCGGTCGCCGTTCACGACCTGGCGGTCAAGGACGACGACCTGGTGCTGGCCGCTCATGGCCGCTCGTTCTGGATCTTCGACCACCTGCGCGTGCTCGCCGCGGCGACCGCGGCCGGCGGCGCCGGGCCGCGTCTGCTGGCGGTGCCCGACGCGGTCCGCCGGGACCTTCGCCAGGGGCCGGAAGGCTGGACGGGGGAGAACCCGCCGCGGGGGGCGGCGATCTACTACCGCCTCGACAGCGCGCCCAAAGGAGAGGTCGCGATCGACGTCCTGGACGCCAAGGGCACGGTGGTGACGACGCTCTCGAGCAAGGCCATCGAGCCGATCGGCATCACCGAGAGCGTCGACGAGGAGACCCAGGTCCTGAAGCGCCGTCTTGCCGCCAAGGAGCCGGGGGTGCAGCGCGCGGTGTGGGACCTGAGCTGGGCCGGCGCCGAGTTGATTCCGGGAGCCAAGCTCGACTCCGGCAATCCCACCAACGGGCCGGAGGCGGTGCCGGGCGCATACACCGTCCGGCTGACCGTCGACGGCAAGGTCTCGACCCTGCCCTTCACCCTGCGGCCGGACCCCCGGGTCACCGTCTCGGTTGCCGACCTCGAGGCGCAGCTGCAGCTGGCCTTGGAGGTGCGGGACGCGATCACCCGCCTCACCCGCACCGTCAAGCGGCTGCGCGAAGTCCGCCAGCAGCTCCTTTCCCGCAACCAGCTGATCAAGGGCGATCCCCGTGCCGAGGCGCTGGTCAAGGGTTCGGCCGACCTGGCGCAGAAGCTGGATGCGCTGGAGGCCAAGCTCCACAACCCCAAGGCCGAGATCGTCTACGACGTCCTGGCCCAGCGCGGTGGCGCGCAGCTCTACTCGCGCCTCTCGCCCCTGCTGGACTGGGTTGAGAGCGGCGACGGCCGGCCCACGCAAGGGCAGCGGGCCGTCTTCGCCGGGCAGCAGCGGGAGCTGGCCGCCCGCCAGGCCGACCTCGAGCGGCTGCTGACCACCGACCTGGCCCCCTTAAACGAAACCGCGGCGAAGCTGGACCTGCCCCGCATCTACGTGCCGCCGGCGCGGTGAGTGACAATCACGGCATCACTGGTTCGATTCCGGGTCCTGGGCAGTGGCACAAGGCGGGGGAGGAAGAATGAAGGCTGCGGTTCTGCACGAGCTTGGGATGGTGCCGCGATGCGAGGATTTTGCCGAACCGACGGCGGGCAAAGATGAAGCGGTTGTGCGCGTCCGCTCCGCGTCACTCAAAGCCATCGACAAGCAACTGGCCAGCGGCTCGCATTATGCCAGCCCCCGTGAATTGCCGGTGGTGTGCGGAACAGACGGAGTAGGAGATCTCGAGGATGGCACGCGGGTATTCTTTGGTGGACCGAGGCGGCCTTACGGCGCGATGGCGGAGCGCACCGTCGTGCCGCGCGCGTTTTGCTTCCCCGTGCCCACCGGCCTCGATGACGACAGGGCAGCGGCGCTGCCGAATCCGGGCGTTTCTGCTTGGCTATCGCTCACGCAACGCGCGCAGCTTGCGCCGGGCGAGACTGTCCTCATCCTGGGCGCGACGGGGGTCATCGGACAGCTCGCCGTCCAGATGGCGAAGCTGCTCGGGGCAAGGCGCGTGATAGGCGCGGGACGCAATGAGAGAATGCTCAGCATGCTGAGCGAGCTGGGCGCGGACGCGGCGATCCAGCTCGACCAGTCTCAGGACTCTCTCAAGGACGCATTCGCGCGCGCGGCAGGAGACCAAGGGTTCGACGTCATTATCGACTACTTGTGGGGGCGGCCTACGGAGGCGCTGCTGGCGGCGATTACCAAGTCGGAATTTGCGGCGGTAACGAAGGAGACGCGTCTCGTGCAAGCGGGCGAGAGCGCCGGGCCGACGATCTCGTTGCCGGCTGCGGTCCTGCGCAGTACGGCGTTGACGATCCTCGGTACCGCGGGGATACCGCCACGCGAGGTTCTGGTAGAGGCCATGCAACAGGTTATGGCGCGGGCGGCCCGCGGGGAGCTCCGCATCGAGACGGAGCGAGCTCCGCTGGCGGATATTGCGAGCGTGTGGCAACGCCAGGGACCATCCGGACGCAGAATCGTGGTGAACCCTTAAGCCAGCAGAGAAGCTCGGATGACGCAGCTATGCCGCCTGCCCGGCCGCGGGCTGCGGGCGGGAAGCGGCGTCGCGCGGCGTGTGCTCCTGGAAGATCTTGTCGTAATTGCGCGACAGGGCCATGGTGAGATCGGCCAGGACGTTCTCCGGCGAGGGGTTGCCGAAGAGGATCTGGTTGCTCCATAGGCGCTGCTGCTCGCGCTTCGCCAGGAGGAAGCGCGCGCCGTGCCAGACACAGGCGAGGCGGTCGGCCCAGCCTGCCCACTGGATGTTCTTCCACAGGTAGCCAGGGTTGTAGACGTTGCGATAGTCGAGCTTGCTGAGATAGAAGAGGTAGACCAACATCGAGTTGACGCGGTAGAAGCGGTCGAGCTGGCGGTGGTAGGCCTCGAGCCGCGAGAAGTCCGGCTGCTCATGATCGAGGAGCTCGTTCAGCGGATCGATCAACGCGTACGCGCTGTTGAACGCCACCTGCAGCCCGGTGGAAAAGATCGGATCGATGAAGCCGGCGCTGTCGCCGACGATCACCCAATTCTTGCCGTAGTAGCGCTTCGAGCGGTAGGAGTAGTCGCGCACGCAGCGGAACTTCTCCACCGGCTTCAAGGTCGGGTTTTCGAGGATGTCGCTGATGAAAGGGATGTCGCGAGCGTATTCGTTGAAGATTTGCTCCAGCGACTTCGTCTGCACCTCCCGCCTTACCGTTTGCTGGCTCAGCACGATTCCCAGGGACAAGGTGTCCTTTGCCACCGGGATGTACCAGGCCCAGTCGCGGCGGTTGCGGTGGACGCAGAGCTTGAAGTTGAGCTCATCATCGGCGTTACTCACCTCGATGTCGCCGCGCCAGTGAGAAAACACCGCCATCTTGTTCTCTAGCAGTGGGTCGTTGTACCAGTTGTTCTGCAGCTGGTGGTTGATGATCGCGCCCTGCCCTGAGGCGTCCACGATCCATTTGGCATGGGCCTGGTGCAGCTCCTCGGAGGGACCGTGGGAGTAGTCCTTGTACTCGACGCCGACGGCATGGTCGCCGGCGAAGAGCACGCGCTTGACCAGGTGCTCCTCGCGCACGTCGACGCCATGTCGCCGCGCGGCGTCGAGCATCACCTTGTCGAGCCGGGAACGCGACATCTGGAAGGCCCACTTGCGCGGTTCGTCGCGGTTGTCGTCGAAGAAGAAGACCTTGAAGCTGGTCTCGTGGAGCACGAATTCGAGGCCCTTTTTCTTCACTTCGTTCACGGCCGCGAGCTCGTCGTAGACGCCGAGGTCCTTGAACACGGTGAAACCGAAGGCGGTGATCGATTCGCCGATATGGAAGCGCGGGAACTTCTCGCGCTCGAGCAGCAGCACGCTGCGCCCGCGCTGCGCGAGCCGCATGCCGCAGGTGGCCCCTGCCGGGCCGCCCCCGATGATGATCACGTCATAGGTGTTGGTCGTCATTGCGTTCGTTCTCGCTCTCGTTTTCCGGCCGCCGCCGAGCGATTCGATCATAGTCGATGATTGAAGTACAGGGCGATATCCGTCGGCGTCGCCGGCGTGCGCGGCCGATGACAGAGCTTGACGCATCAATCTGAACAATTGCCGTTTGTAAACCAGGGATCGCCGCCGTGGCTTGCTATGCTGCGCGAGCGGAACTGCCCGCGTCAGCGAAGCGCCGCCGCGAACTGGTCCGCGGTCGGCTACAGCCATCCATGCCGAGCTTCGTCTGCCCGCGCGTGAGGCCTGCGATCCGCGCTCGGGTAGGGGGCAAGCTCTGCGCATGACGAGACATTCCAACCGGAGGGCCGACCCGACGGTCGGGGCCGAGTTGCGCCGTCTGGCGGCGCGCAGTCTCGCCATCGCGTCCAGCGAGCTGCGGGACGACCGCTCGTTGACCGCGCTGGGCCTGGACTCGCTCGCCGCCATCGAGCTCCAGGGCGCCATCAGCGCCACCCTCGGCGTCGAGCTGACGCTCGACGATCTGCTGGCCGGTCCGAACCTGGCCGAGCTGGAGCGCCTGACGCTCGCCGCGCTAGAGCGCATGACGCTCGCCTCGCCGGCGCGCCGCGCGCCGGTTGCGCCGGCGCCGTTGCCGGTGGCGGCCGCCGCCCGCGCGCCGCTGTCCCACGGCCAGCGGGCCCTCTGGCTCCTCGACCGCATCACCCCGGGCAATGCGGCCTTCATCATCGCCGGCGCCGCGCGCCTGCGCGGCGAGCTCGACGTGCCGCGGTTGCGGCGGGCGCTCGAGGCGCTGGTCCGCCGCCATCCCAGCCTGCGCTCCACCTTCGAGCTGGACGGCGGGGAGGCCGTGCAGGTGGTGCACGACGCGGCCGCCCTGGGCTTCGTTGAAGAAGAGGCCGCGGCGTGGGAGGAGGCGCACCTCGGCGAGCACCTGGCGGCGGTCGCGTACCAGCCGTTCGACCTTGCCCGCGGGCCGTTGCTGCGCGTCGCGCTGTTCCACCGCACCAGGACGGAGCACCTGCTGGTGCTGGCAGTGCACCACGTCGTGGCGGACTTCTGGTCTCTGGGGGTGCTCGTCGGTGAGCTGAGCGCGCTATGGCAAGGGCAGGCGCTGCCGCCCCGGCCAATCGCCTATGGCGATTTCGTGCGCGCGGAGGCGGAGCGCCTGGCAGCGCCCGAGGCCGAGCGCCTCTGGTCCTACTGGAACGCCGCCCTAGCGCCGCTGCCGCCGCCGCTCGACCTGCCAGCCGATCGCCCGCGGCCGCCGCTGCCGAGCTACCGCGGCGCCGCGCGCGCCTTGTGGCTGGATCGCGATCTCAGCCAGCGCCTGCCGGCCCTCGGCCGCCGCGCCGGGGCCACCCCTTTCATGACGCTGCTCGCCGCTTACCTGGTGCTGCTGCATCGCCACAGCGGCCAGCAGGACCTGCTGGTGGGGACGCCGGCCGCCGGGCGTGGCTCGCCGGCGCTCGCCGGACTGGTCGGCTATTGCGTCAACCCTGTCGTGGTGCGCGGCGACCTCGGCGGCGACCCCTCGTTCGGCGCGCTGCTCGAGCGGGTCCGCGAGGCGGTGATCGGAGCTCTGGCGCACCAGGGCCTGCCCTTCCCGCTGCTCGCCGAGCGCCTGGCCGCGCCGCGCGACCCCAGCCGGCCGCCGCTCTTCCAGGCGATGTTCGTGCTCTACCGGGAGCGGCGGCAAGACGAGCGCGGCCTGGGAGGTTTCGCCGTCGGCGCACGCGGCGCGGCCCTCGACCTCGGCGGCGGCCTGCGCCTCGAATCGCTGCCGCTGCCGCGGCGGAGCTCCCAGCTCGACCTCACCCTGCTGGCTGCCGAAAGCGGCGGCCGTCTCGCCTGCTCGCTGCAATTCAACAGCGACCTGTTCGACGCCGCCACCGCCGAGCGGATGCTCGGCCATCACTTGCACACTCTGCTGACGGCGATCGTCGCCGGCGCCGAGAGCCCCGTCTCGCAGCTGCCGCTGCTGGCCGCGGCGGAGCGTCACCAGCTGCAATGCGAGTGGAACTCCACGCCCTGGGACGCCGGCGGCGACGACCTGATGCACGCGCCCTTCGAGCGGCAAGCGGCCCGCGACCCGGCGGCGGTGGCCTTGGTCGATGGCGGCCGCGGCGAGCGGACGCTCTCGTATGGCGAGCTCGATCGCCAGGCGACTCGGTTGGCGCGGGCCCTGCGCGCCAGGGGCGTGGGACCGGAGCGGCGGGTCGGGATCTGCGCCGAGCCCTCGTTCGCCATGGTGGCCGGTCTTCTCGCGGTGCTCAAGGCCGGCGGCGCCTACCTGCCGCTCGACCCGGCCCTGCCGGGCGAGCGTCTGGCCCAGATCCTCGCCGACTCGGGGGCAGAGGTGGCGCTGGTCGACGAGCGGCTGACAGGGCTGCTGCCGGCCACGGTCCGCTGCCTGCCGCTCGACGGCGCCGGTGCGCCCCCCGGGCCAGCGGCAGCTGCCGCCGGTGCGGCGCCGCCGCACCCCGACAATGCCGCATACGTCATGTACACCTCGGGCTCCACCGGCGTGCCGAAAGGGGTCGTGGTCTCGCATCGCGCCGTGGTCAACCGCCTGCGATTCCAGGTCGCCGCCGACCTCGCGCCGGGTGCCAGGGTGCTGCAGCGGACTCGCCTCGGCTTCGACGTCTCGGTGCTCGAGATCTTTGCGCCGCTGTGGATGGGCGGCTGCGTCGTGCTGGTGGCTGCGGAGCACCGGCAGGATGCCGCCTGCCTGGCGCGGCTGGTGGTCGAGCAGCAGGTCACCAACGCCACCTTCCCGCCGGCGATGTACCCGGCGCTGCTCGGCGACGAGGCCTTCTGCAGCTGCCCCAGCTTACGCCTGCTGGTGACCGGCTCCGACCGGGTGCCGGGCGACCTGCCGGCGCGCTTGTTCGCCGCCTTCGCCGGCCGGGACGCGCCGCCGCCGCGCTTCACCGCCCGCTATGGCCCGACGGAGACGACGATCGCGGTGGCCGAATGGAACTGCCGGCATGGAGCCGGCGGTCAGAGCGTGCCGCTCGGCCGGCCGATCGCGGGAGCGCGGTTCCATCTGCTCGACCGGCACCAGCGCGAGGTGCCGCCGGGAGTGCCCGGCGAGCTGTGCGTCGCCGGGACCTGCCTGGCGCGCGGCTATCTCGCACGGCCCGACCTGACCGCGGCGGCATTCATCCCCGACCCCTTCTCCCACGACCCGGCAGGAGCGGGCGGCCGTCTCTACCGGACCGGCGACCTGGCACGTTACCGCCCCGATGGCGTGCTCGAGTTCCTGGGGCGCGTCGACCGTCAGGTCAAGGTCCGCGGCTTCCGCCTGGAGCTCGGAGAGGTGGAGGCCGCTCTGGCCGGCCACCCCGAGATCCGCGAGGTCGCGGTGGTCGACCGGCCCGAGCCGGCGACCGGCGGCAAGCGGCTGGTGGCCTACGTGGTCACGCGGTCTGCTTCGGGCGGCGGCGCCGGAGACGGGGACGGCGCCGGATACGGCGAGCCCGGCTCCCGGCAGCATCAACGCTGGCGCGCTTTTCTCGCCGGCCGGCTGCCGGCCTACATGGTCCCTGCCGACTTCGTCACCCTGCCGCGCTTGCCGCTCAACGCCAATGGCAAGCTGGACCGCGGCGCGCTGCCCGAGCCGCTGATTGTCCGCGGCGCGGGGGGCCTCGGGGGCGCGGGCGCCGCGGGCGGCGGCGCCGTTAGCGACACGGGCGCCGTTCGCGATGAGGGCGGCGACGGCGAGGCGGCGGGGGAGCCGCCGCACGGCCCGTTGGAAGAGGTGCTCGCGACGCTCTGGGGACAGGTGCTCGGCCTCGAGCGGGTGGGCATCCGGCAGGACTTCTTCGAGCTCGGGGGCCACTCGCTGCTGGCCACTCAGCTGGCGTCGCGGGTGCGCGAGGTGCTCGGGATCGAGCTGCCGGTGCGCGAGATCTTCGGCGCGCCGACGGTCGCCGGCCTCGCCGCGCGCCTCGCCGCCTGCCGCCAGACCGCGACCGGCGCGCCTCAGCCCCCTCTGCCGCCGCCGCTGCGCCCGGCGATGACCGCCGGGGCCGCCGGGGCCGCCGGGGCCGCCGATGCCGCCGGGGAGGCCGGCCCGGCGCCCCTCTCCTTCGCCCAGGAGCGTCTCTGGCTGCTGGCGCAGCTCGAGCCCGCCAGCCCCGCATACCACATTCCGGTGGCGCTGAGGCTGCTGGGCCGTCTGCAGGTGCCGGCGCTCGCCGCCGGCTTCGGCGAAGTGGTGCGCCGGCACGAGGCGCTGCGCACCGGCATCTCGGTCGAGGGAGGCCGCGCCGTCCAGCGCGCGCTTCCCGCCCGCCCGGTGGCACTGCCGGTCATCGACCTTTCCGGTGCGCCCGCCGCCGCCGCCGCGGGCAGCGCGGAGGTGACCCGCCTGGCGCGCGCCGCGGCGCGCCGGACCTTCGATCTCGCACATGGCCCGCTGCTGCGCACCGGACTGCTGCGCCTGGGAGCCGAAGACCACGTGCTGCTGCTCACCGTGCATCACATCGCCTGGGACGGCTGGTCGACGGGGATCTTCCTGCGGGAGCTGGCTGCCGTCTACGGCGCCGTTGCCGCAGCGCCGTCGGCGCGCCCCGCGGCGGGTTCAGCACGTCTGCTGGAGCCGCGCGTGCAGTATGGCGACTATGCCCGCTGGCAGCGCGAGTGGTTCACGGAAGAGCGGTTGGAACGCTCGCTGGCATTCTGGCGCTCCCGTCTCGCCGGCGCTCCCGGCGTCATCGAGCTGCCTGCCGACCGGCCGCGTCCCAAGGCGCTCGGGCACCGCGGCGGCGCGCTCGCGCTGGCGGTCGACGGCGCCTTGCTGGCGCGGCTCGGGCAGCTCGGACGCGAGCTTGGCGCAACCCTGTTCATGCTCTTGACCGCGGCCTTCAATCTGCTGCTGCATCGCCTGACCGGCCAGGACGACGTCCTGATCGGGTTTCCGATCGCCAACCGCGCCGCGGTGGAGACCGAGGCGTTGATCGGCGTCTTCGTCAACACCCTGGTCCTGCGCAGCACCCTGGCCGCGGCGGAGAGCTTCGCGGCGGCGGTGGCGCGCACCCGGCACGACACCCTGGAAGCCTACGAGCATCAGGACCTGCCGTTCGAGAGGCTGGTCGCGGAGCTCGCGCCGGAGCGCAGCCTGAGCCATGCGCCTTTGTTCCAGGTGATGCTGGCGTTGCAGAACGCCCCCGCGGCCGCGCCGGCGCTGCCCGGCCTGCGGCTCGAGCCGCTGGCCGTCGACGCCGGCATCGCGCGCTTCGACCTCGTGCTGTCGCTGGCGCCCGTCCACGCCGCCGCCGCCGCGGCGGGGCTCGCCGGCCGCTGCGAATACAGCGCCGAGCTCTTCGACGCCGCGACCGCGCGGCGGCTGGCCGAGCACTTCCACAACCTTCTCGAGGCCTTGGCGCGCGACCCGCGGCGCCCTGCCTCCGAGCTGTCCCTGCTCAGCCCGGCGGAGCGGCAGCAGCATCTGGAGTGGAACGATACGGCCGCCGCGAGGACTTCCCACGAGGAGCAGCGCGGTCTGCACGAGCTGGTCGAGGCGCAGGTCCGGCGCACCCCCGACGCGGTGGCGGTGATCGCCGCCGACGGCTCCGGCGCGGACGCCGCTGGCGGCTCCGACTTCGGCGCAGCAGCCGGCGCTGCCGGCGCCGGCGGCGGCATTGCCGGGGCGCTCACCTATCATGAGCTGAACGCGCGCGCGAACCGGCTGGCGCGCCACCTGCGCGGCCTCGGCGTCGGGCCGGAGACGATCGTGGCGATCTGCCTCGAGCGCTCCCTGGCCCTGCCGATCGGCCTGCTCGCCATCCTCAAGGCCGGCGGCGCGTACCTGCCGCTCGATCCCGACTACCCGCGCGACCGCCTGCGTTACATGCTGGAAGACTCCCGCGTTCCGGTGCTGCTGACCGAGCGCCGGCTGGCGGCCTGGTTGAACGAGGGCGGGGCGGCGGCGGCCCGCACGCTGTGCCTCGACGCCCCGGCGAACCCCTGGCGGCGGCGCTCGGGCGGCGACCTGCACGCCGCCGTTCAACCGGACCATCCGGCCTACGTGATCTACACCTCCGGCTCGACCGGCCGGCCGAAAGGGACGGCGAACACCCACCGCGGCGTCGTCAACCGGCTGCTCTGGATGCAGCGGCAGTATCGGCTGAGCGCCGCCGACGGGGTGCTGCAGAAGACCCCCGCCAGCTTCGACGTCTCGGTGTGGGAGCTGTTCTGGCCGCTGCTCGTGGGGGCGCGTCTGGTGATGGCCCGCCCGGGCGGGCATCGGGACCCTGCCTACCTGTGGCAGGCGATCGCCCGGCACGGCATCACCACGCTGCACTTCGTGCCGTCGATGCTGCGCGCCTTCCTCGCCTTCGCCGCTCCGAGCGGCGCCCGAGAGGGCGGCGCGCCGGCGCCTCGTCCAGCGGATTGCCTGCAGCGGGTGATGGCCAGCGGCGAGGCGCTCCCCTACGACCTGGCGCAACAGTTCGCGGGCTTGCTCGCGGCGCCGCTCCACAACCTGTATGGCCCGACGGAAGCGGCGATCGACGTCACGCACTGGGCGTGCGTGCGCGCCGATCAGCGGCGGTTGGTGCCGATCGGCCGGCCGGTCGCCAACACCTGCATCCGCCTGCTCGACCGCCATGGGCAGGAGGCGCCGATCGGGGTGGTGGGCGAGCTGCACATTGGCGGTGTGCAGCTGGCGCGCGGCTACCTGGGCCGTCCGCGGCTGACCGCCCAGAGGTTCGTTCCCGATCCCCGCGCCGGGCAGGCCGGCACCGAGCCGGGGGCGCGCCTCTACCGCACCGGCGACCTCGCGCGCTACCTGCCGGACGGCGCCATCGACTATCTGGGGCGCAACGACCGCCAGGTGAAGATTCGCGGCTTCCGCATCGAGCTGGGAGAGGTCGAAGCGGCGCTGGCAGCGCTGCCGGAAGTGCAGGCGGCTGCGGTGGCGGCAGCTGCCGGGAACCGCGGCGTCGAACGCCTGGTGGCGTACGTCGTCCTGCACCGCCGGCCTGCAGCCGCGGCGCCCGCTGCCCGCCCCACCCCGGCCGAGCTGCGGCGGTTCCTGGCCCGCCGGCTGCCGGAGATCATGGTGCCCGGCGATTTCGTCTTCCTCGACAGCCTGCCGCTGACGCCGAGCGGCAAGCTCGACCGCCGCGCCTTGCCGGCGCCCGCGCCGGCGTCGGGATCCGCCCAGGGGAGCGACGGCAGCGGTGCGCCGCGCACTCCCGTCGAGGAGCTGGTCGCCGGCGCATGGGAAGAGATCCTTGGCGTCGAGCAGGTCGGCATCGCCGACAACTTCTTCGAGATCGGCGGGCACTCGCTGCTGGGCACCCAGCTGATCTCGCGGCTGCGCCAGCTGTTCGCCGTCGAGCTCGGGCTGCGCGACCTGTTCGAGGCGCCGACCCTGGCGGCGCTGGCGTCGCGGGTGGCGGCGGCGCGGGACGCGGGGCGGACGGCGCCTTTGCCGCCGCTGGTGCGCCTGCCGCCGGCGCGGCGCGCGGTGCCGCTGCCGGTGTCGTTCGGCCAGCGCCGGCTCTGGTTCATCGATCAGCTGCAGCCGGGGAGCGCCGCCTACCACATGGCGGCGGGCGTGCGGCTCGCGGGCACGCTGTCGCTGCCGGCGCTGGCCGGCGCTCTGGGCGGAGTGGTGCGCCGGCACGAGATCCTGCGCACCACCTTCGTGGCACCCGTGGCACCCGAAGACGAGCCGCTGCAAGAGATCCATCAGCCAGGGCGGTGCGCGCTGCCGCAGGTCGACCTGGCTGGCCTCTCCGGGCCGCGGCGCGAACGCGAGGCGGCGCGATGGGCGAGAGCCGAGGCGCGCCGGCCCTTCGCGCTGGCCGGGGGGCCGCTGCTGCGCGCCGGCCTGCTGCGAATGGCCGCGGGCGAGCATCTGCTGCTGCTCGTCATGCACCACATCGTCGGCGATGGCTGGTCGGTTGGCGTGCTCGGGCGCGAGCTGGGCGCGCTCTACGGTGCCGCCCTCTCGGCGGCGCCCGCCGATGCCTGGCCTGCCACCGCCTCGCCGGCCGATGCCCCGCTTGGCGCCGCCTGGCCGGCCGATGCCCCGCTTGGCGCCGCCTCGCCGGCGGCTCTGCCGGAGCTGGCCATCCAGTACGCCGATTTCGCCTGCTGGCAGCGGCGTTGGTTGAGCGATGAGGCGCTGCAGCCGGCGCTGGCGTACTGGCGCCGCGCGCTCGGCGGCGCGCCGCCGGTGCTGGATCTGCCAGTGGACCGCCCACGCCGGGCGGCGCGCAGCGGCGGCGGCGGCGCACGGCGTTTCGCTCTCCCGGCGGATCTGGCGCGCCAGCTGGCGGCGCTCGGCCGGCGGCAGGGTGCGACCTCGTTCATGACGCTGCTCGCGGCCTTCGCCGCGCTGCTGGGGCGCTGGACAGGGCAATCCGAGATCTGCGTCGGCACGCCCGTCGCCGGGCGCACGCGCGCCGAGACGGAAGGGCTGGTCGGCCTGTTCGTCAACACCCTGGTGCTGCGCGCTCAACCGGCGGGCGAGACGACCTTCGCGCGGCTGCTGGACAGTGTGCGCGAGTCGGTGCTCGCGGCCGACGCCCACCAGGAGCTGCCGTTCGAGAAGCTGGTCGAAGAGCTCGCGCCACGGCGCGGCCTCGACCGCTCGCCGCTGTTCCAGGTGATGTTCGCGGTGCAGCACGCGCCGTCCCTGGCGCTCGCGCTGCCGGGCCTCCGCTCCGCGCTGCTGCCGCTCGACACCGGCAGCGCGATGTTCGACCTGTCGCTGACTCTGGCGCCCGCCGGGGACGGGTTGCAGGGCACGCTGGTGTATGACGCCGAGCTGTTCGACGGGGCGACGATCGGGCGGCTTGCCGGGCACTTCCAGGAGCTGCTGGGCGGCCTGCTCGCTGATCCTTGCCGCCGCCTGGCCGAGATCGAGCTGCTGAGCGCAGCCGAGCGACAGCAGCTGGAGCTCGAGTGGAACGACAGCGCCATGACCGCCGCGGCGCCACGCTCGGCGCTGTGCCGGCTGGTGCCGGAGGAGTTTGCGGCGCAGGCGGAGCGGACGCCGGAGGCGACGGCGGTGGTTTGCGGCAGCGGCCGGCTCACCTACCGCCAGCTCGACGCCGCGGCCAACCGGCTGGCACACCGCCTGCGCGCGCTGGGAGTGGGGCCGGAGGTGCCGGTCGGGCTCTACCTGGAGCGCTCGCTCGATCTCGCCGCCGGCGTCCTGGCGATCCTCAAGGCGGGTGGAGCGTTCCTGCCGCTCGAGCCGACCTACCCGGCCGAGCGCCTGGCCTACATCCTCGCCGACTCGCGAGCGCCGGTCGTGGTGTCGCGACGACCGCTGCCGGCGGGCCTGGCGCCGCACGCCCGCAACCTCTGCCTGGACGAGGAGAGCAAGGACGACGAGGGCCATGGCCTCCGGCGCTTGCGCGCAGCCGGAGCCGGCGCCGCCGGCAGCGGCGGCAGCGCCGGCCCCGACGACGCCCTGGCCCTGCCTCCCCGGATCGGGCCAGACAACCTGGCTTATGTGATCTACACCTCGGGCTCGACGGGCGAGCCCAAAGCGGTGCTCGTCGAGCATGGCGGCCTGGCGAACCTGATGCGAGCAGCGCGGCGGGAGGTCGACTGGAACGCCGCGGACGTGGTTCCCTGCCTGGCGCCGTTCTCGTTCGACATCTTCCTTTTCGAGCTGCTCGGCCCGCTGCTGGCAGGCGGCAGCTGCGTGCTGGTGCCGCTGCAGCCGGCGCTGGACCTGCCGTCGCTCCTCGAGCTGCTGCAGCGCTGCACCCGGCTGCACGCCGTGCCGGCCCTGCTGCGCGAGATCGTCGACGCCACCGACGCGGCCAGCGCCGGCGCCAACGCGGCCAAGGCCGCCGGCACGGCCCGCCATCCTTTACCGCTGCTGCGCACGATTTTCACCGGCGGCGACCTGGTGCCGGCGAGCCTGCGGGCGGCGGTGCTGCGGGTGTTTCCGCACGCCGAGCTGCGGGTGCTCTACGGTCCGACCGAGGGCACCGTCCTGGCCACCTGCTACCGGCAGCCGCGGGAGCAACCAGCCACGGGCTCGCCGATCGGCCGGCCGCTGGGCAACGTGCTGATCCGGGTGTGCGACCGCCATGGGCAACTGGTGCCGATCGGCGTCGCCGGCGAGCTCTCGCTCGGCGGCCCGGGGGTCGCCCGCGGCTATCTCGGCCGCGCCGGCGCGACCGCCGAACGCTACCTGCCGGGCACCGCCGGGACCGGCGGCACGGCCGCCGCCGGCGGCCGCGTCTACCGCACCGGCGACCTGGTGCGCCACCTGCCGGACGGCAACCTGGAATTCCTCGGCCGCACCGACGCCCAGGTGAAGATCCGCGGCGTCCGCATCGAGCCGGGAGAGATCGAGGCTGCCCTCCTCGTCCATCCGGCGGTGCGCGCGGCCGCGGTGGCGGTGCGCCGGGACGCGGCCGGAGAACCGCGGCTGGCGGCTTACGTGGTGGGAGAAGCGGCAGCCGCCGAGCTGCGTGCGCACCTGCGCCGGCGCCTGCCTGAGCCCCTGGTGCCCGCGGCGTTCGTGGCGCTCGACGCGCTGCCGCTCTCGGCGCACGGCAAGGTCGACCGGCAGCGGCTTCCGGAGCCGTGGCCCGATGCCGGGGAGCGCGGCCGGCCGGCGGCCCTCGCGCCCGGCGGGGCGCCGGCGCTCGCATCTGGCGCGGCGGCTGGCGCGGGCACCTGGGCCGAGGAGATCGTGGCGGCGATCTGGGCGGACGTCCTGGGCGTCTCGCCGATCGACCCCGCGGCGAGCTTCTTCGACCTGGGCGGCCACTCGCTGCTGGCGACGCGGGTGATCTCCCGGCTGCGCGCCGCCTGCGGCGTGGAGCTGGCGCTCCGCGAGCTGTTCGCCGAGCCGACGGTGGCCGGCCTGGCGGCGCGGGTGGAGCGGGCGCGGGCCGCTGGCGGGGGCGGGGCGGCGCCGCCGATCGTGCGGGTCGGCCGCGAGCGGGCGCTGCCGCTCTCCTACGCGCAGCAGCGGCTCTGGTTCCTCGACCAGCTCGAGCCGGCAAGCGCGCTCTACAACGTGCCGGCCGCGCTGCGCCTGGTCGGGCCGCTGTCCGCCGCGGCCCTGGAGAGCAGCCTGGCCGGCGTGGTGCGGCGGCACGAAGCGCTGCGCACCAGCTTCGCGGCGGTGGGCGGCGAGCCGGTGCAGGTGATCCACGACGAGCCGAACCTGCGCCTCGCGCGCATCGACCTCTCGGCGCTCCCGGAGCCGGCGCGCGAGGCGCAGGGGAGCCGCCTGGCCGCCGCCGAGGCGCGGCGGCCCTTCGACCTGTGCCAGGCGCCGCAGCTGCGCGCCGTCCTGCTGCGGCTGGCTGCCGAGGAGCACCTCCTGCTGCTCACCCTGCACCACATCGCGAGCGACGCCTGGTCGGCCGCCATCCTCATCCGCGAGGTGGCGGCCCTCTACGGCGCGGCGCTGGCGCGGCGGCCGCCGCGGCTGCCGGAGCTGTCCGTCCAGTACGCCGACTTCGCCTGCTGGCAGCGCGCCTGGCTCTCCGGCGAGGTGCTGGCGGCGCAGGTCGCCTGGTGGCGGCAGCGGCTGGCTGGCATGCCGGCGGCGCTCGATCTGCCCGCCGACCGGCCGCGGCCGCCGCTGCTCGACGCCAGGGGCTCGCGGCGGACTCTGCGGCTGCCCGACGAGGTCGCCGCCGCGCTATACGCACGTGGCCGGCGCGAGGGAGCGACACTGTTCATGCTGCTGCTGGCTGCCTTCCAGGCGCTGCTTGGCCGCTACAGCGGGCAGCGGCAGCTGGTCGTCGGCTCGGCGATCGCCAACCGCAATCGCGCCGAGACCGAGGGGCTGATCGGCTTCTTCGTCAACACCCTGGCGCTCGCCGGCAACCTCGCCGGCGAGCCGTCGTGGCGCGAGCTGCTCGCGCGCGTCCGCGAAGAGTGCCTGGGGGCCTACGCCCACCAGGACCTGCCGTTCGAGAAGCTGGTCGAGGAGCTGACGCCGCGGCGCGACGCCGCGCGCACGCCGGTGTTCCAGGTCATGCTGGCGCTGCAGAACGCGCCGCAAGAGGAGCTGGCGCTGCCGGGCCTGCGGGTCCTGCCGGTCGGACGCGAGCAGGACACGGCACGGTTCGATCTGACGGTGACGGCGGTGGCCGCCGGCCCGGCGCTGACGCTGCATGCCGCCTACCGGCACGCGCTGTTCGACGCCGTGACGATCGCCCGTCTGCTGGGGCATTTCGAGCGGGCCTTGGCGAGCCTGGCGGCGGCGCCGGAGGCGCGGGTGTGGGAGGTGCCGCTGCTCGGCGAGGCCGAGGCGTCGCAGCTGCTCGTCGAGTGGAACGACACCGCCCGGGACGTCGCGAGCGAGGCGGGCGAGGCGGCGCCGGCCACCCTGCACGAGCTTTTCGCGGCCCAGGCGGCGCGTGCTCCGGATGCGGTCGCGGTGTGTTGCGAGGAGCGGCAGCTGACCTATGGCGAGCTCGCCGGCCGGGCCGCTCGCCTGGCGGCACGCTTGCGCCGCCTCGGCGTCGGCCCGGACGTGCCGGTGGGCCTGCTCGTCGAGCCCGGACTGGCGGCGATCGCCGGCCTGTTCGGCATCCTCACGGCGGGCGGCGCCTACGTCCCGCTGGATCCCGAGGCGCCGCCGGAGCGTCTCACGGCGATGCTCGAGGACTCCGGGATCGAGCTGGTGCTGACGCGGCGTGATGTCGAGAAGCCGGAGAAGCCGGAGGAGCCGGAGGAGCTGGAGTGGCCGGAGCAGCCGGAGGCCGTGGTGCCCGGTCCGGAGATGAAGCCTGGGCTTGCCGGCCCGGCGGCGGCGGAGTCACGGGCGTCACGGGAGTCACGGGCGTCACGGGCGTCACGGGCCGGCGGACCGCCGGCCGTCCGGGTTGCGCCGGAGAACCTGGCCTACGTGCTCCACACCTCCGGCTCGACCGGCCGCCCCAAGGGCGTGGCCGTGGCGCATCGCTCGGTGGTCAACCACGTCCATGCCGTCGTCGAGCGTCTGGATTTCGCGCCCGGCGCCCACTTCGCGATGGTGCAGCCGCTGACCGTCGACTCCTGCGTCACGCACGTCTTCGTCACCCTGACGACCGGCGGCTGCCTGCACGTCATCCCGCGCCAGCGCGCCCTGTCGGCGCCGGCCCTGGCCGAGGCCTTCGCCCGCCATCCGATCGACTGCCTCAAGCTCGCGCCGTCCCACCTGCTGGCGCTGCGCGGCCGCAACCCGGCGGCCGGCGCTGCCGCCGAGGGTGCCGCCGCCGAGGGCGGCGGCGGCGCGCTGCTGCCGCGCCGGTGGTTGATCGTCGGCGGCGAGCCATCGCAACTCGCCTGGCTGCGCCAGCTCCAGGCCGATGCGCCGGGCTGCGCCATCTTCAACAACTACGGCCCCACCGAGACCACGGTCGGAATGCTCATGTACCGGGCCAGCGGGGAGGGCGGCCTGGGGTTCTCGACGATTGCGCCGCTGGGGAGACCGCTCGCCAACACTCGCGCCTACCTGCTCGACGAGCACCTGCAGCCGGCGCTCCTGGGCGCCGTGGGAAAGCTCTACATCGGCGGCGAGTGCGTCTCACGGGGCTACCTGCGCCGGCCGGACCTCACCGCCGAGCGCTTCCTGCCGGATCCCTGGAGTCCGCTGCCCGGAGCCCGGATGTACGACAGCGGCGACCTGATGCGCCACTCGCCGCAGGGCGAGCTGGCGTTCCTCGGGCGGCTGGACCATCAGGTCAAGATCCGCGGCTTCCGCGTCGAGCTGGGCGAGATCGAGGCGGCGGTCGGGAGGCATCCGGCGGTCGGCGAGGTCGTGGTGCGGCTCTGGAAGCAAGCCCCGGAGGGCGAGGCGCTGGCGGCGTACGTCGTCGGGCGCGGCGGCGCGCCGGCCCCCGGCGCGGCCGAGCTGCGGCAGTTCCTGGCGGCGAAGCTGCCCGACTACATGGTTCCCAGGGCGGTGGTGCCGCTCGCGGCTCTACCGCGGACGCCGCACGGCAAGCTGAACCTCGAGGCGCTGCCGGTGCCGCTGCTCGAGCGCCAGCCGTGCCCGCCGGAGCTGGCGCCGCGCGGACCGGTGGCGGAGCTGCTGGCGGGGGTCTATGGCGAGCTGCTGGGGATCGAGCAGGTGGCAGCCGCCGACAGCTTCTTCGACCTGGGGGGGCATTCCCTGCTGGCCACGCGGCTGCTGTCGCGGGTGCGCGCTCTGTTCGGGGTGGAGCTCGGGCTGCGCGAGATCTTCGAGCACCCGACGGTGGCGGAGCTGGCTACGCGCATCACGGCGGCGTTGTTGGAGTCGGCGTCGGAGTCGGCGTCGGAGTCGGCGTCGCCGGCGGCCTCGCACCCTGGATCGCCGGGGCGGCGGCCGCTGCCGGCGCCGCCACTCGTGCGCGCATCACGGCGCCGCGGCCTGCCGCTGTCGTTTGCGCAGCAGCGGCTCTGGTTCATCGACCAGTTGGCGCCGGGCAGCGCGCTGTACAACGTGCCGCTGGCGCTGGCGCTGCGCGGCAGGCTGGACGTTGCGGCGCTGCGGCGCAGCCTGGGCGAGATCGTGCGCCGGCACGAGGTGCTGCGGACGCGCTTCGGCTCCTCGGGCGGCGAGCCGGTGCAGGTGATCTGCCCCTGGTCGCCGCCGCCGCTGCCGGTCGTCGACCTCGCCGGCCTGCCGCGCCGGCGGCGCG